>JBAXHC010000004.1:0-74325 GCA_037139075.1 Bacteroidota bacterium | reverse complement strand
GAAGCTATTATTGAAAAAGGGATTTGGGATTTTGGAGATAACACTTTCGATACTATTATGAATCCTGTTAAAAAGTATTCGGTTACCAATACTTATAATATTAGATATCGACCTATTACGAATTACGGATGTATCGGTGATACGACTATTAAAAAATCATTTACTGATTTTCCGCTAGCAAAATTTGATGTTGTAGATGGTTGTAAAAATCAAAGTGTAAAAATCACAGATCAATCAACTGCAATAACTGGCTCAACTATTTCAAAGTGGTATTGGGATTATGGGAATGGGAAAAAAGATACCCTTAATACCAATCAATTTAGATCCATTACTTATTCTGATACTGGTTTGGTGAGCATCAGTTTATCGGTAGAATCGAATTCGGGTTGTTTGAGCAAAGTTTTTACTAAAACTATTCAGATCAAACCAATACCTGAACCGGGATTTATACTTCCTGAAGTTTGTCAGAACGATGCAGTTACTCAATTTTTTGACACTACTAAAATCTCTGACAATAGTAATAATTTTTCTTATGAATGGAATTTTAACGCTGCAACTCCAGCAGTAAGTCCAGGCCCTATTCCAATAACTGCAGGGGATATCACTGCGAAAAACCCAAAAGTAAAATACACCAAACCTGCTGATTATCTGGTATCAGAAAAAGTAACATCTGTAAATGGATGCTCAATTACCTATTCACAACCCTTTACTGTAAATGGAAGTAATCCCAATCCGGATTTCGAAATTCTAAATAGCAATTTATTATGCAGTAATCAACAGGTAAGTATTAGAAACAAATCTAAAATGCTCGATTTTGGCAATATTACCCGTCTTGATATTTATTGGGATATCAACGACCTTTCCAAAAAAACTTCTATTGAAACACCTTATTTAGATTCTGTTTATAGTTATACCTACCCTAATTTTCAAACCCCAGTTTCTAAAAACTATACCATAAGATTGGTTGCATTTTCAGGATCAGCCACATCAACTTGCAATAAATCAATTGAAAAATCAATCGTTATTCTTCAAAGTCCTAAAGTAAGTTTTAATGCCATTCCCGGAATCTGTTCGAATGACCAACCACGAATAATAACAGAAGCAAGTTATGATATCAATGTACCCAATGCAATTGGCAGTCCGTTTTATGTTGGCAATGGTATTGTAAACCCGCTTACTGGATTATTTGATCCAAGTATTACAGGTTCTGGTGGCCCTTTCAATATAAAATATGTAAGCATCTCAGATAAGGGTTGTAAAGATTCATTGATCCAAACTATTGTAGTATCTCAAACTCCAGTATTAGAATTAGGGCCCAATAGAGTGGTATTAGAAAATGGACAAATAACACTTACCCCTCAAACTGCACAAGGAAATAATCTTCAATATTTATGGTCGCCGCCTACTTATTTAAATAGTAATACGGATGCCGAACCAATCTCAACACCTAAAACAGATATAACTTATCAGTTGAAATTAACTGGGGATGGCAATTGCAGTGCAACAGATAGCATTACCATAAAAGTTTTGTTAGCACCATTAATTCCAAATGCTTTTTCACCCAATGGAGATGGTATAAATGATACCTGGAAAATTCAGTATCTTGAATCCTATCCTGGTGCAACCATTGACGTTTTTAACAGGTATGGTCAAAAAGTATTTAGTTCATTAGGATATCAAACAGAATGGAACGGAAACTTTAACGGAAGGCCGTTGCCCGTTGGAGTTTATTATTATATTATTAACCCAAAAAATGGAAGGCCCATTTTTAGTGGTTCTGTAACAATTATTAAGTAATGCATATTCATTTGAAAAAGTTTCTTATAGTCATTGCCATTTGTTTTTCGCTGAATGGATACGCACAACAACGTCCTTATTATACGCAATACATCATGAATAATTATCTGATCAATCCAGCAGTTGCAGGTATTGAGAATTATTGGGATGTAAAAATGAGTCATAGGTTACAGTGGGTAGGGTTACAAGATGCTCCTGTTACCACCTATCTTACTATTCAAGGGCCACTTCATAAAGCTGCATATAATAATGAAACAGCAACCACCATTCATGCAGAAGGTCAGAATCCAAGAGGGGAATCTTATTGGAGAGATTATACAGCGCCGGATCCACATGCAGGAGTTGGTTTTACTGTTATTAATGATAGAACGGGTCCACTAAATCGTTTAGCAGCTTATGGTACCTTATCTTATCATATTGGATTATCACCAAGAACGAATTTGTCTGGTGGAATTTCTGCAGGGATCACTAATATGAGTTTAGATGCAAGCAAATTAAATTTTGGAAGCATTAATGTAGATCCTGCTGTTGGAAGCAGTGGACTGATTAATCGGATCAAACCAGATATTAGTGCAGGGTTATGGTTATATAGTAGTGATTACTTTATTGGTCTTTCAGCTCAACAAATTGTTCCACAACAAATAGCTTTTTCTGATAACACAGTTTATGTAGAGAAAGGGAAGTTAGTTCCCCATCTTTTTTTAAGTGCGGGTTATCGGATGCAATTGACGGATGATATTTCTTTTCTTCCATCTGCATTAGTTAGATATATCAGTCCATTGCCAATTGGTTTTGATGTGAATGCTAAATTTCAATATCAGGATCTAATATGGGCAGGAGCTAATTATCGGTATCAGGATGGTTTTGCCGCAATGATAGGAATCAATGTGAATCGTACTATTAATATTGGTTATTCCTATGATATGCAAACTTCACAATTAAATACGGTGAGTAAAGGCACCCATGAAATATTAATTGGATTTTTATTAGGAAATAAATATGGAGATTGGTGCCCGCGAAATTTATGGTAATGAATTATTTGAAGACAAAAAAATAGCCCGTCAAAATAAATCTGACGGGCTATTTTTATATAAAAAACTATTTTATTTCTTCGACTCTTTTGTGTTGATAGAAATATTAAAGTTCTCCTTTCCTTTTAAGAATGGAGCATAAGATGCAGCCTTTGCCGCATCCACTTCTTTACCATTGATCAGTAACTTACCATCTTTTAATTCGATAGCTAAATTACCATCTTGAGATAATCCATCTTTTTTAACTGCTTCAATCAATGATTGCAAATTATCGTTATCCGCTTTTACAACGAATGTTTTATTTGAATCAGAGCTAATGCTATTTGTAGTCACTTTAATTTCAACTGATTTCTCGGAAATTTTAGGACTTGCATTTGTTTTATGTAATTGAGCAAGTGTAGGAGCTATAACCAATGAAACAATTGACATTAATTTGATTAAGATATTCATAGATGGTCCAGATGTATCTTTAAAAGGATCACCCACTGTATCACCTGTTACTGATGCTTTATGTGGTTCAGATTTTTTATAGTATACAACACCATTAATCTCTACCCCTTTTTCAAAAGATTTTTTTGCATTATCCCAGGCACCACCGGCATTATTTTGGAACATTCCCATCAATACACCACTAACAGTTGCACCTGCAAGGAATCCACCTAATACTTCTGGTCCGAAAATAAATCCTATAATCAATGGAGATAAGATTGCGATAGCGCCAGGTAGCATCATTTTTTTCAAAGAAGCTTCTGTAGAAATAGCCACACATTTATCGTATTCAGGTTTTCCAGTTCCTTCCATGATACCAGGGATAGTACGGAATTGACGACGAACTTCTTCCACCATTGCCATAGCGGCTTCACCAACAGCGCGAATTGCTAATGCGGAGAAGATGAAAGGAATCATTGCCCCAACAAATAAACCCGCTAATACATCCGCATGGTAAATGTCGATACCATCGATACCTGCAATACCTACAAACGCAGCAAATAATGCTAAAGCTGTAAGTGCAGCTGATGCAATTGCAAAACCTTTACCAGTTGCAGCAGTGGTGTTACCAACAGCATCAAGAATATCAGTTCTTTCACGAACTTCTTTTGGTAATTCACTCATTTCAGCAATACCACCAGCATTATCCGCAATAGGACCGAATGCATCGATTGCTAATTGCATAGCAGTTGTTGCCATCATACCAGCAGCAGCAATTGCCACACCATATAAACCTGCACAAGCGTATGAACCATAAATACCACCAGCTAAAACTAAGATAGGCAGCATGGTACTTTCCATACCTACAGCCAAACCTCCAATAATATTAGTAGCATGTCCGGTAGAAGACTGACGGATAATACTCATCACTGGACGTTTGCCCATTGCAGTATAATATTCAGTAATCATACTCATTAAAGTACCAACAGTTAAACCAACCAGAATAGCACCGAATATTTTATTAGGAGTAAATTCAAATCCGCGTAACAACATGTGTTGTGGCATTAAGAAGTTCACTAAAAAATAACATGCGATGGCAGTCATTACAATAGAACCCCAGTTACCCATATTTAAAGCACTCTGAACTTTTTGTGTACTCAAACCTACATTGTCACTCACTTTCACAAAGAAAGTAGCAATTATAGATAAAATGATACCGATTGAAGCAATCAGCATCGGTAATAGGATAGGAGACATTCCTCCATAATTATCCACCAATGCAATACCACCTGCTCCAGTAACTTCTCTACCTAAAACGATAGTAGCTAAAACTGTTGCAACATAACTACCGAATAAATCGGCACCCATACCTGCAACGTCACCTACGTTATCACCCACATTATCCGCAATAGTTGCTGGGTTACGTGGATCATCTTCTGGAATACCAGCTTCTACTTTACCAACTAAATCAGCTCCTACATCGGCAGCTTTTGTATAAATACCACCACCCACACGTGCAAATAATGCGATGCTTTCTGCACCTAAAGAGAATCCAGTTAAGACTTCGATTGCTCTTTTCATTTCTTCGCTATCAACAGCTTGTGTTGGCGCAAAAACCATTTTCAAAATAATGAAAAGTGTTCCCAGACCTAAAACAGCCAAACCGGCAACACCCATACCCATTACTGAACCACCTGTAAAAGACACTTTTAATGCGCGACTTAAGCTAGTTCTTGCAGCCTGAGCTGTACGAACGTTAGCTTTTGTAGCCACTTTCATTCCAATAAAACCAGCTAAAGCACTAAAAAATGCACCCATAATAAAGGCAAGTGCAATGGTCCAATCGCTGTTTTTATCACTGTATCCCATGATACCTAATAATAAAGCAACGATCACTACGAAATAACCCAGGATCTTATACTCTGCTTTCAAGAAAGCCATAGCACCTTCTGCTATATAAGTACTGATTTCCTTCATGCGTTCGTTTCCCGCATCTTGTTTTGAAACCCAATTAAATTTAATTAAAGTGTAGAGTAACCCTACAATACCCATTGCTGGCACAGCATAAAACAAAAGTTTGTCCATAAACAGTTAGTCTGTTAGTTTAAAAATGAAGTCTGCAAAAATAGGGGGAAAACCAATAGTTAGCTACCTATCAGGCAATTATTGCCGCAGTTGTAATAAAACGTCAAAAAATTGAATTTATTATTGTTCCAATGTAGTTGTATCCGGGGTGCCTGTAAATACCGAACTCATCTTACCAGCTGACCAGATATTTCGATTGAATTTATTACCTAAAATGATGACTGTGGCTGAATCGCTCAATAATCTTTTAAACACTGCATTATTGCCGTGCCACCAACCATTATGATAAACTACAATGGGATCCGGGGGGTTAATATATAAGTGCCATCCAAGTCCATAATTCTTTTGACCTCTGGTTTCATGGCTATAGGGTTGGTATGCCATATCCATCGTTTGCTTACTTACAAATTTACCTTCATACAAGGCTTTATCCCATAATAATAAGTCTCTGACAGTGCTATATACATTTTTATCACCATAGATACAATCTAGTTTTTCCAATGGAAATGGGGCTCTGTTGTAATTATAGGAAGGAACATAATTAGCAGTGTCTTTAATACTGAATATAAAACTGTTTTTCATACCGAGCGGCATAAACACACTATCTCGCATATAATCAGGAAAGGTCATTTTTGTTATTTTCTCTACAATCAAGGCCAGCATAGCATAGTTGGTATTACTATAACTAAAATGTTTATCTGGATATGATTCTATAGGAGGATGTGAGCGAATCATATATTGCAATAACTCTTCATTATTTGGAAATCCTTCAATATTTAGATTTGTTTTGTAGATCTTATATTTTTTAATCTTTTTGCCTTTTTTATTTTTTACATAATAAGGCTCAGACCTTGTGGCATCCATGAAATGGTCATATTTAGGAAGGCCGCTTCTGTGGGTTAATAGGTTTTTAATGGTAATATGAGCGTAGGGGAAATTGATGAGATATTTTTCTACTGGATCATCTAATTGAATCTTCCCCTCTTCCATCAGGTGTAAAATAACAGTGGCAGTAAAGGTTTTGGAAACTGATGCAATATGGAAAGCAGAATTTTGGGTAATGGGTTCTTTAGTCTTGAAATTGATCAGTCCACGATAATCTTCAAATAAGATCTCTCCGTTTTTGGCTAATAAAATACTCCCGTTAAACCCTGTTTTTAATAATGCACCAGGATAAGCCGCTTCAATCTTAGCCGTATAATATGCTTTTTCTTTTTCCGAAAGATGTGTAAACCGAACAGAATCTTGCGGTATCACCAATATATTTTCATTTTTTGGAGTTGGTGTTCCACAAGCTAGCAGGATATAGGTTAAAAATGTTACCAGCATTGATTTCGGCATTTTTGTGGGTTTGTGCTAAATGACAAATATAGGTGGTCGAAACAGGCTTGCCAACCATCGTGGAAAACTATGCATGCGTTGTGAATAGAATAAACATTTAATTTTACGCCATGATCAAGCAATCAGCAACTAGCTATCCAAAAGAAAAGATCAAGATTCTTTTTTTGGAAAACATAAGTGATAAGGCGGTTCAACAGTTTAAACAGAACGGCTATACCAATGTAAAAAAGTTAAATGGAGCACTCAGTGAAGATGACCTGATAAAGGAAGTTAAAGATGTGCATATGATCGGAATTCGATCAAAAACCATGATAACACCTAAAGTTTTAGAAGCAGCTACAAAATTGCAAGCCATTGGTTGTTTTTGTATTGGGGTGAATCAAGTAAATCTTAAAGCTGCCACCAAAGCAGGTGTGGCTGTGTTTAATGCACCATATAGTAACACCAGATCTGTAGCTGAATTATGTATTGGAGCGGCAATTATGCTCATCAGAAGAATTCCCGACAAAAACATGGCTGCTCATAAAGGGATCTGGATGAAAGAAGCAAAAGGGAGTTTTGAATTAAGAGGTAAAACATTGGGAATCATTGGATATGGCAATATTGGTTCACAATTAAGTGTACTTGCAGAAAGCCTTGGAATGAAGGTTGTTTTTTATGATACGGAAACCAAATTACCATTAGGAAATGCGAGTGTAGCTAAGAGCTTAAAGGAGCTTGTTGCTCAATCTGATATTGTTTCTTTACATGTTCCGGAAACAGGTCAAACTAAGAATCTGATCAATAAAGCCAATTTAAAATATTTTAAGAAAGGTGCTATTTTATTGAATTATGCCAGAGGTGAAGTAGTTGATTTGAATGCTTTAAGTCTGGCATTGAAGGAAGAGTTATTAGGTGGAGCTGCTATTGATGTGTATCCTTGGGAACCAGAAAAGAATGGTGACAAATTTGAAAGTCCATTGCAAGGATTGCCAAATGTAATTTTAACCCCACATATTGGTGGTTCAACGGAAGAAGCGCAACAGAATATTGGGGAAGATGTGAGTATTAAATTATTTCAGTTTTTAGAGCGTGGTATTACCAATGGATCTCATACCGTTCCAGCAATAGGATTACCACCAGTGGATGGTGCACATCGAATTTTGCATATCCATAATAATAAGCCGGGCGTTTTAAGTGCTATTAATACAGAACTGTCAAAACATGGAATTAATATTGTGGGCCAGTACTTAAAAACGAATGATGAAATTGGTTATGTGGTTTTAGATGTAGATAAAAAACTGTCTAGACAAGCCGTTGAATTATTAAAAAAAGTAAAAGAAACGATCAAAGTAAGAATGCTTTATTAGAGATACTTGATATTAAATTTGAAGCCGCAAATAATTATTTTAATTTGCGGCTTTTTTTATTGCATTAATTGGGCTTTCATTTTCATGATTTCTGATGCATCAACAAGTGTATTTACAATTGTTTCATTCATAGAATCAGGATGAAATTGCATGGAGGATTTTACTGTTAATCTTGCTGAGCTGTGAAATTCTTGAGCAACTGTAAATGTTTGTAAAGCTTTAATATTATTGGATCTTACGCCACTGCCGGGCATGATAATGATTCTACTTCCTGATTGTTGTACCAATTGTTGAATCAATTCTTTCCCATCAAAAGCATTGGGAACCTGACCACTGGTAAGAATTCTTTTTGCTCCGGTATCGATGATTGTTTCTAATGCTTGTAAAGGATTCATAGCTCTGTCAAAAGCACGATGGAAAGTGAAATGCATAGCGCCAGAAAGAGCTACCAGTTGTGCGGTTCTTTTATGATCGATTGTTCCATTTTCCAATAACATACCGCTAACTACTCCTTTAAATCCAAGGTCTTTGCAAAGATCTATATCGTAACAGATCTGTTTGAATTCAGCATTTGAATATATAAAATCGCCGCCTCTAGGTCGGATGATAGGGAATACAGGAATTGAAATAAGTTCAGAAACATTTTTTAGAAACCCATAAGATGGGGTAGTACCACCATCGTATGGGTTTTCGCATAACTCTAAACGGTCTGAACCAGAAGCAGCAGCTAAAAGTGCAGATTCTATATTAAATACTGCGATTTCAAGTAATGCACTCATTAGATCAGAAATTTTCCAGGTACCATAAAATTTTGATCGTCTGCATAACATACCGCGAAATCAAATCCTTTTTGTATACAATAGCCGCCGTATTCGCCTTTTTTATTGATGGCAATAAAACCAACCTGAATATCTTTTGCAGAAGCACCCTTGATTTTAATGATTCTTTCTACTGCTTTTTTACAGGCATTTTCTGGTGAAAGTCCCTGACGCATAAGTTCTACCACCAAATGAGAGCCACAAATTCTGATCACATCTTCACCCTGACCAGTTGCAGTAGCTGCACCAATTTCATTGTCTACAAATAATCCAGCGCCAATAATAGGGGAGTCCCCTAGCCGTCCGCGCATTTTAAAACCCATGCCACTTGTGGTACAAGATCCACTCAAATTTCCGTTTGCATCCATGGCAACCATTCCAATAGTATCGTGGTTCCAGTTGCCATTTTCTAATTTATTGGGGGCAAATGCTTCTTGTTTTTGTATAGAATTACTGTTTTCGATATTAACAACAGGTTTGTATTCGCTTTTAATGAGCCAATTATCGTATGCTTTTTGTGCATCATCTGATAACTTCTGTGGTTCTAAAGGAAATCCCTGGGATACTGCAAATTGTTGTGCACCTGAACCAACGAGCATCACGTGTGGCGTTTTTTCCATCACTCGTCGAGCTACAGACACAGGATGTTTAATTCTTTCTAAAAAAGCTACACTACCGCAGTTGGCAAATTCATCCATGATACAGGAATCGAGTGTTACATATCCATCGCGATCAGGATTGGCACCGAGTCCAACACAGCAGTTTAAAGAAGATTCTGTAACCATCACACCTTGCTCAACGGCGTCTAAGGCACGACCGCCAACTCTTAAAATATTCCAGGCGGCCATATTCGCAGCAATTCCTTCTTTCCAGGTAGAAATCACAATTGGTTTTCTTGTTTCTGTTTCAGATTTAAATCCAGAAAATGTGAGTGCTGATAATCCCAAGGAGCCTAATTTCAAAAAGGAACGACGTTCGAGCATAAACAATTTTAAAGGGAAATTATAACAAATTTCATATCTAACTATGATCTAAATCTTGTTATAATTATCCTATAATTAATATTATGTTAAGTAAGATATTGAAAAATCAACTTATAGCCTATTACTACTATAAAAAGTTTTATAAAGGATTCATTATAAAACACAAAAGCCGCTCCTTTCGGTAACGGCTTTTGATTTTTAACTTTATACTTTTGAATTATTTAGAACTTATCGTGTTCCCCATCGTATAATTTATACTTCGCATCAAATGCATCATATGCTTTTGGATCTTTACCACGAACCTGATCTCGCTTGTATTGATACATATTAGCTAAAAAGTCAACAGTTTTATTTCCGATACTTTTATCAGTAGAAGTTTTTGTTGTTTTTGACTTTTCAATAACATAAGTTTTTTCTAACCAATCAATGGCTTGATCTAGATTATCATTGATCGGTTTCATCAAATCAGCAGTTGCTTTAAAGTAAGGATCCGTTAAGGCTTTAAATTTAGCATCAATCGCAGCTTTCTTTTTAGGGTCTTTTTCGGAAGGTCTTGTACCATTGATAGTTTGAATCTGCTTGATATTAGCAGCTACTTTATCATCCAATAGTCCAAAATTATTATAATAGATCACTCCTACATTATAAGACGCTATTGCGTTTTGGGTGTTTTTTGCAAAACCTTTTTTGTATGCTTCAACACCCTTTTTCTCATAGCCATCTAATTGAACGCTATCGTATTTACCTTTATCTTTTGTGTCATGCTTTACGTTTACAAAAATCTCACCAAATTGCAAATATTGCATTTCAGTTAATGTTCCTGCAGCTTCTGCTTTATCGTAATAAGCTACTTTATCATCCAGATTGAAATTTCTATCGATATACTCAATTTCATAATCATCCCAGTTTTCTTTAGGATATACTTTTCTAGCTACTGCCAAGTATTTTCTGAAATCAACTTCATTCTTGTCGTTCATATAAGTAATTACCAAGAACTTATATACGTCTAAATATCCGTCTGTTGCCACTTTCGCATCCGCCAAACGTTTATAATATTTAACTGCAAATTCAGGCTTTGTTGCATTTTGACCAGAATACCCCGCATATAAAATGGAAGTAGTATCGAAAGCCATGGTGGTATCTTTTGTCAATTTATTTTTGAAAAGTATATCACTATAAGTAACAGCTATTCCAAAATAAACACAGGCAGAATCCCAACTTTTGCCATTAAAAGAACGGATACCATTGTTAAATCCATATGAATATAAATCGAAAATAGCATCAGGGCCCTTTTCTTTGATTTGTGCAAATCCCGGATCCATCGCCAATAATTTTTGTACAGCTGCATCCGCATCAGTTACTAAGTTTGGATATTTCTTACTGGCAACTGGATCTTTAATCAAAGCCGCATATACCCTAGATTTATAATAATAAGTTTCAGCTTTTGCTTGAGCTTTAGGGTCAGTAACCAGCTTATCGATATCTGTTTTTGCATCGTCCAATTTATTGAGCAGCAGGTCTGTTTGAACTTTTTTAAAGTCTTGCGCGTTTGTTCCCAATGCAATTAGGACAATCATAGAAAGCAATTGTAGCTTCTTCATAAATGATTATTTATTATTGATTTTCAGTTGTTTGTGTATCTGTATCTAAAGTAGTATTATTATCTGAATCTGGTTGTTCTCCGGTTAATTCATCTGTTAGATTTTCTACATTTTCATCAGCTACATTTTCTACTACTTCATCTTCCTGGTCTTCAATTTGTGAAATGGCAGCTATCTCATCTCCTTCATCTAAACGAATTAATTTTACTCCCTGAGTTGCTCTACCCGCTGCACGAATATCGGCAATTCCTGTACGAATAGTGATACCCGATTTACAAGTAATTATTAAATCTTCTTTCTCCGTTACATATAGGATATCAACCAGTTTTCCTGTTTTCTCAGTTACATTAATTGTTTTAACACCTTTACCACCTCTGTTAGTAATTCGGTATTCATCAATTGCAGTTCGTTTTCCGAATCCTTTTTCACTCACCACTAAAACAGTTCTTGTAGTATCTTCTTTGTTAACACAAATCATACCCACCACTTCGTCTGTTTCATCATCTACTTCAATACCACCAACCCCAATAGCGCCTCTACCAGTTGAACGAACTTTGGTTTCTTCGAAACGGATAGCTCTACCACTTTTTAAAGCTAACATGATTTCAGAACTACCGTCAGTCATTTTAGCTTCTAACAATTCATCGCCCTCCACAATAGTAATGGCATTTACACCAGTGCTACGAACCCGGCTGAAATCTTCCAAAGAAGTCTTTTTAATAACTCCTTTCTTAGTACAAAGTACGATATAATGATTTTGAACAAACTCTTTATCATCCAGTTTTTTCACTTCAATAATGGCTTTCACTTTATCATCTCCCGGTAATTGAATCAGATTTTGAATAGCTCGGCCTTTACTTTGTTTTTCACCTTCTGGAATTTCATACACACGTAACCAATAGCATCTTCCTTTCTCCGTAAAGAACATCATGGTATCATGTGTAGAAGCCACAAATAGATGTTCCACATAATCTTCTTCTCTGGTTTTTGATCCAACTGCTCCCCTGCCACCTCTGCGTTGCTGACGATATTCGGTTGCAGATGTACGCTTGATATAACCTAAATGTGAAATGGTAATTACCACATCTTCATCTTCAATTAAATCTTCAATGCGCATTTCATCAGCCAGATATTGAATCACACTTTTTCTAGCGTCACCAAATTTTTCTTTAACCTCGTATAATTCTGTTTTAATCAATTCAAAGCGCAGGAATTCACTGGCTAATAATTCTTTGAGTCCTTTGATCGTTTGAATCAGACCGTTAAATTCTTCAATTATTTTATCACGCTCCATACCTGTCAATCGTTGCAAACGCAACTCCAGTATAGCTTTTGCCTGTTCTTCAGAAAGTCCGCGAGCTTGGTTATAAATATCTTCAGTTAATTCGCTGAACATTTCATTATTTAAGTACCAATTCTCTGACTGACTTTTTTCCATCAACGCCAACTTGGCTTCTTCAGGTGTTCTGCTGGCACGGATCAAAGCAATTACTTCATCCAAATGATCCAAGGCTTTTAAATAACCTTCTAAAATATGGGCACGTTCTTCTGCTTTGCGTAATTCAAATTTTGCTCTGCGGATCACCACTTCCATTCTGAATTCAATAAACTCAACAATGAGTTCTCTTAAGTTCATAATTTTTGGGCGGCCCTTACTGATTACCACATTATTGGTACCATAACTGGTTTGAAGTTCTGTGTATTTGTAAAGTTGATTAATGATTACCTGAGCAATCACATCTTTCTTAAGATCTATTACAATACGTGTTCCTTCTCTGTTATTACTTTCGTTGTTCACGTGTGCAATACCTTCCACCACTTTTTCATTCACTAACTGACCAATCCGATCAGTTAACTGGTCTCTATTAACTTGATAAGGAACTTCAGTAATAATGATCTGCTCTCTACCGGATGGTTTTGTATCTACCTGTACTTTACCGCGTAGCACTACCCTTCCACGACCTGTTAAAAGGCCTTGTTTCACTCCTTCCATACCAAAAATAATTCCACCGGTAGGGAAATCAGGAGCTTTTACATAATTGATGAGTTCCTCACAGGTAATCTCCTTATTGTCGATATAAGCTACACAGCCATCAATAACTTCACTCAAGTTATGTGGTAGCATATTGGTAGCCATACCAACCGCGATTCCAGAAGAACCATTCACTAATAATTGTGGAATTCGAGTAGGAAGAACAGTTGGCTCTTTTAATGAATCATCAAAGTTCAATTGAAAATCAACGGTATCTTTTTCAATATCCACCAACATAGCTTCTGCTATCTTGTGCAAACGTGCTTCTGTATAACGCATTGCAGCTGGGGGATCTCCATCCTGGTTTCCAAAGTTTCCCTGACTATCCACCATGATATAACGCATCGTCCAATCTTGCGCCATACGTACAAGAGTATCATAAATCGAAGAATCACCATGCGGGTGAAACTTACCCATTACTTCCCCAACTATACGAGCCGATTTCTTAAAAGGCTTATTGCTGTAGTTTCCTAATTCAGTCATAGCATACAAAACCCTGCGGTGCACTGGCTTAAAACCATCACGCACATCTGGTAATGCACGACCAACGATTACCGACATCGAATAATCGATATAGGCCGTTTTCATCTGTTCTTCAATATTTACGCGAATAATACGATCACTATCGCTTGTTTGTTCTGGTATTTGCTGATCTTCCATGTAGCTTTCTATACTTGATTTTGTTCAATTTGAAGGTCAATTTTTGACCTGTTTTCAAGGTTGGCAAATATAGTCTTTTTCAAGGGCTAAAATTGCTATAAAAGCTTGTTTTTTAGGCTGTTTTATCCACAAAAGTGTACAGACGATTAAAGGTTTGATAATATCACATATAATCAATGGTTTATGGGCTTAGTATAGTTTGATTTTTGGCTATTTTTTTAATCAAAAAAGCCTCCATTTTTCGTTTGGAGGCTTTCATTTTTAAAATATGGGATTTTAACTCCTTCTTTTTACCGATCCATCACCTGAACTGCTATTTCTGGTAGTAGGATTTCCAGTGTAAAAAATATCACTTCCGCCACTTGCATGACTTTCTAATTCTTTGGTTACATGAATGTATGCGTCACTTCCTCCTGATGCACTTATAATACAATTTTCAGCACTCAAATCGGCACCTTTAAAATCGCTACCCCCGCTGATATTTACTTGTAAATGAGTCACTGTTCCTGTCAATTTAGCATCACTTCCTCCACTTGCACCTACTATTAAATCGTCTACCTCTAATTTTCCAATCATATCTGAACCGCCAGAAAGCTGCACTTTTAATTTAGCAACCTTTAATTTTTCATCTATAAATATATCTGAACCACCAGAAGCTTGTAATAGGTCTAAATTATTCGCAGACACATAAGCTTTCATTTTATGATTTCCCCAATTACTGCTTCCCCAACTTCCTTTTTCGCCATAATAAATTTTAAGAATTCCATTTTCAACCTGAGTAACAATTTTATCCCGATATTCAGTACTAGAAGCACTTACTGCTACAGCTTCAGTACTTGATTGTGAAATATACAAATCAATCCCGGCAGAAACCTGTATGCCATGAAAACTGGATACTGTTCTACTGATGGCATTAGCGTCATGAATATTCTTCTGAGCATGGATTGCTGAATAGCTTGTCGTTAAAAGGACAGCAAAAAGTAAGTACTTTTTCATATGTTGTTTTTAATTGGAACGATTGAATAAATATTTTGTTACAGTCTTCTAAAAGATTTGCTTGTGTTAGATTTGTAATAGGATTTATCAATAAGACTCGTTTATATGAAATTTAGCAAAAACATCCTTTTATTTGGAGCAGGCAAATCAGCAACGGAATTAATTGATTACCTCAAAAAAAAATCTGCTGATAATAATTGGTTACTGGTTGTTGCAGATAATAACCTGGATCTTGTACAATCGAAATTAGGGAATCATCCTAATACCCAGGCAATTCAGATTAATATTGAAAGCGATATAGAAAGAAAGCAATTGGTTAGTAATGCTGATATTGTGATTTCAATGATGCCTCCGCTTTTGCATTATCTGATCGCAATAGATTGTTTAGAATTCAGCAAAAATCTTCTTACAGCTTCTTATACAGATGCAAGAATCCAATCCCTTTCGGATCAGATCAATGAAAAGGGATTATTGTTTTTATGTGAAATGGGACTAGACCCTGGTATCGATCATATGAGTGCGATGCAATTGATTCATGAGATCAAAGCCAAGAATGGCATCATTAAATCCTTTAAATCGCATTGTGGTGGCTTGGTTGCACCGGAAAATGACGACAATCCCTGGCATTATAAAATCAGTTGGAATCCCCGCAATGTAGTGTTAGCTGGAAAAGCAGGTGCCATTTTTAAACAAGCAGGACAAACTTTCGAAGTCCCTTATTCTGAAATATTCAATTCAAAAGAGCAAGTAGCTATTCCTGGATTGAGCTCCTTGTCCTTTTATCCAAATAGAGATTCCATTTCATATATCGACTTATATCAACTCAGAGATATTCAAACTTTTATCAGAACAACTTTGCGCTACCCGTCGTTTATAGCTGGTTGGAAAAAAATGGTTGAATGGATGCTTACTGATGAAACTGAAAACTTGATGACAGAAGGAATGAGCATTGCAATATTTTTTGAAACCCATTTTAAAAAATTAGGTTTAATTGATTTTTCTGATCCTCAAATTCTAGAAATGTTTCAGTTTCTGGGTTTGAACGATGATCAAACCATATTACCCATGACAAAGGGAAGTACGGCAGACATACTTCAATTTATTTTAGAAAATAAGTTAGCATTGAAACCAGGAGAAAAAGATATGGTTGTAATGTTACATGAAATTGAATATTCTATTGATGATACTAATCATAGAGTAGAAAGTTCCCTGGTAACAATTGGTGTTGATGATCAAAGAACTGCAATGGCAAAAACTGTGGGCCTACCATTAGGAATTGCAGCTGTATTAATTTTAGAAGGCAAAATTTTAGATAAAGGATTACATATCCCTATTAAACCATCTATTTACGAACCAGTTTTAAGAGAATTAGCAAAAGAATCAATCCTGTTCACTGAAACTCATTTCTAGAAATTATGATTCCTGATATTGAACTACACTATTCAACAAAAATTGCTGAAGCTGAACAAGAACTCAAAAAACTAAAAAATAAATTAGTTCTTGGATCTTCTTTTAGATTATTTTTTTTCCTTTTAATAGTATTCTCACTGTATCATTTATTTCAATCTTTTCAAATTGGCTGGCTGCTTTTTTTTGTGGTGGCTTTAATAGGATTTTTAGGAATGATCAGTTGGTATGTCAACATTAAAAACAAAGAAAAATACCAGCTCCAATTAAATTATTTTTTTCAAAATGAATTGAATCAAATTAATGGCCAAGCAAACAGTTTTGATGATGGATTTAAATTTGATGATGGCGCTGGTTTCTGGTCTGATTTAGACTTATTTGGCAAAGGATCGGTATATCACAGTATCAATAGAACAGTTACAGAATATGGTCAGACTGCTTTAGCAAATCAGTTTAAAAATAGTTTGTTAAACAAATCAAGCATATTAGAACAGCAGGAAGCAATTAAAATATATGCGAGTCAAATGGATGTTATTGAATCAGTAATAGCAACCTCTCTGGTAAATAAAACAGACTATGTTTCCTTTGACCAGGTTTTCAAATGGTTGAAAACTGAAAATATTTTGCATAAAAGTAAATGGGCCAAATTCATACGATTTGCGTTGCCTATTTTCAATATCATTTTAATTATTGTAGCCCTAATAAAAGGTAATAATTCATTGCTTGGAATTGTCTTCATATTAGGGTGGATTCAAATCAGTATGTATGCGACATATTTGCAATCGGATTTTAATCTTTTAGGAAAAAAAGAAAGCATATTAAATCAATATGCACAAATATTACTTCAATTTAAAAAAATCAATCCAGGTAATTCTACCATTCTGCAATCCTATCAAATAACTGCTCAACAAGCATCTGCCGCAATTAGGGAACTATCAAAGATCTCTAACAGAATTGATCAAAGATTGAACCTCTTTTTAATCACTTTTGTGAACCCTGTTTTTCTTTATGATATTCAAAATATGTTTGCATTGGAAGCATGGAAATTGAAGCATCATGATCATTTGATACATTGGATTCATTTAGTTGGGGAAATCGAGAAATTAAACAGTTTTGCGATCTACACTTTTAATAATCAAGAAAATGTATACCCAATTCCTCTCGATACTGTAATGGAAATTCAGGCCATGAACCTCTCCCATCCTTTAATTTCAAAGGAAAAAAGGATAGCCAATAATATCAGTATTGGGGCTTTGAATAAAGTTCTTCTCATTACAGGATCCAATATGAGTGGGAAGACCACTTTTTTAAGAACCATCGGCGTAAACTTAGTACTTGCTCAATCAGGACTTTCTGTTCCTGCCTCTAATTTTTCTTTTAGTCCGATGCAGATTTTTAGTTCCATCAGAATCAGTGATTCCTTACAAGAAAGCACATCATATTTTATGGCTGAATTGAAAAAATTGAGTGCAATTAAAACCGGAGTTAAAAATAATCCAGCTTCTCTGGTTTTGATTGATGAAATATTAAGAGGCACTAACTCGGAAGATAAATATTTTGGATCTGCACAATTTGTGAAAGAAATGCTGGCTCTTAATTGTATTACTTTATTTGCAACCCATGATTTAAAATTAAGCGACTTGGAAATGGAATATCCTAACATTGTGGTCAATTATTGTTTTGAAAGTATTATCGAAAACAATGAATTATCTTTTAGTTATAAAATACAAAGAGGCGTTGCTAAAAATAGAAACGCCTCTTTCTTGATGAAAAAAATGGGGATTATTTAAACCTTCCTATTTTACTATTTCTTGTTTTTTTTATTTTTTGGAGATTCCACATTTTCTTTATCTGCATTTACTTGCATTACCCATTCGTAATCTAGTTGGCGTTTTTCTAAATTGGCAGCAACTACTTTAATCGTCACTTTATCGCCCATTCGAAAAGCTCTTCCAGTTCTTCTTCCTACCAAGCTATAGTCGGTTTCAACATGCCTAAAATCATCATAATCCGAAAGTCCGATCACACTAACGAGACCTTCACATTTATGCAAAACTGTTTCTGCCCAAAAACCAAAACTGGAAACACCACTAATGACTGCTTCAAATACTTCACCAACATGCGCTTTTAAGAATTCAACTTGTTTATATTTATTTCCTGCACGTTCGCATTCCATTGCAGCTCTTTCTCTTTCACTGCTATGTTTACACTTCTCTTCCATTTTTTTATCATTGATTGTTTTACCTACAATGATTGACTCTAATACCCGATGAACTAATATATCTGGATACCTTCTAATAGGAGAAGTGAAATGACAATAAAAATCGAAAGCTAAACCATAGTGACCAATATTTTCAGTAGTATAAATAGCTTTTGCCATTGTTCTGATTCCTAATTGCTCTAATACATGTTGCTCTGGTTTACCCTTTGCATCTTCGAGCATTTGGTTAAAGCTCTTGGAAATTTTTTCTGGACTGCTAATATCAAATACATGTCCATATTTTTTAGCGAATACAAGGAAAGGAGCTAATCGATCTTTATCAGGTTGATCATGCACACGATAAGGAAATGGAATTGGCTTTTTATTGATATGCAATTTGGAAACATTTTCAGCCACTGTTTTATTTGCTAAAAGCATTAATTCTTCAATCAGCTGATGTGATTCTTTACTTTCTTTTACAACAATTCCAATTGGTTTTCCTTTTTCATCTAATTTAAAACGAACTTCTTGAGAAGAAAAATTGATGGCCCCTTTTTCAAAACGCTTTTTCCGCATGCGTTGAGAAATGTCGTTTAACAAAAGGATTTCATCTTTATGAATTCCTTCTTTTGTATCAATGATTTGTTGCACGTCTTCATATGCATAACGATGGTCGGAGTGTATGACGGTTTTTCCCAGCCAATATTGTTTTATCTCCCCTTTTGCAGTCATTTGAAAAATAGCAGAGAATGTAAATTTATCTTCGTGAGGTCTTAAAGAACAAAGTTCATTTGAAATTTTCTCTGGTAACATCGGATTTACTCTGTCTGGAAGATATACCGAAGTAGCCCGCTTATATGCTTCCACATCTAAATCAGAATCAGGGTGTACATAATAACTTACATCTGCAATATGAACTCCAATTTCATACACATCTTTACTTAATTCTCGAATTGAAATGGCATCATCAAAATCTTTAGCATCTGCAGGGTCAATTGTAAATGTTAAGATCTCTCTGCAATCTCTTCTTTTAGAAATCTCATCTTTGTCCAAAATATCCGGGATCCTTTCAGCAGATTCCTGAACATCAAAAGGAAATGATAATGGAAAGCCAGCTTGTGCTAATAGTTCCTGCATAGCAGCATCGTTATCATCCTCAGGTAATAATACTTTAACGATTTCTCCTACCGGCTTTTTATCGGTTTTATCCCATTTCACTAAACGTGCTACTACCCTATCTTTATTTTTTGCACCATTGATATCAATCAAGGGTATAAAAAGATCTGGCATTGGCTTATCAGTGTCAGGCACAAAAAATGCATGATTGGTAGACAATTGCAAATGGCCTATAAACTCAGTTTGTTTTCTGGTAACAACCTCCGTAATTCTACCTTCTTTTTTACCTGTACGGATATTTTCTTTTACTAATTTAACTCGCACGATATCTCCGTTTAAAGCCGTGTCAAAATCCCCTGGCTTAACCATGATATCATTTTTATCTCCATCCACAATTACGAATCCCATACCAGAACGGGTAATTTCCAGGCGTCCTTTCTGAGATAATAGCTCGGCACTTTTATGTGTATTCTTTTGTTTCTGTTTCTGTTTTTGCTTTATTTTTTGTTTGCTCATTTTGTAGTAGGATTAAATCGGAAGTTTTTAATAAAGTCAACAATTAGTTCATTGAACAAATTGCCTTCCTCAAATAAGAAACTATGCCGAATGGGTAAAACATATAATGGGATATCAGCCAATTCTTCAGTAAACTTTGTAAATCGAACAGCATCCTTTTCTGTTGTTAGTATAAGTTTATCCTTTGCATGCACTTGATTAAATTTCTCTTTTATCTCATTCAAATCATCAATTGAAAATATATGGTGATCAGAATAGTCTTGCTGATAATAGGTATGTACATTTTGTAAAAGATAATCCTTCAAAGGTTTAGGATTAGCAATCCCACATACCAACAATACCTCATCTCTCTGAGTTAACACCCATTCTTCATGGCTATTCAATATATGATAAGGAGTGCCATATTCGATACAAGTAAAAAAAACTTTCTGACTTGCTATTGGTTTTAAGCTACGAATTACTTTTTGTTTCTTTTCTTCAGTAAGATTTTTAGGGCATTTTGTAACCACGATGATTTGTGCTCTTTCAGCAGATGACCATTCATCGCGTAGATCCCCGGTTGGCAGAAAGAAATCATGTGAATATAGATTGCTGAAATCGGTTAATAATATATTCATCCCTGCCTTTACAGAGCGATGTTGAAATGCGTCGTCTAAAATGATAGCCTGCAAATTTGGATGATCTTGTAAAAGATGCGGAATTCCAACCAATCTTTCTTCACCAACCGCAACAGGTACATTTGGAAATTTAAGGTGGAACTGCATAGGTTCATCGCCAATTTCTAATGCTGTAGTTCTATCATTTGCTAAAACATACCCTTTTGTTTTTCTTTTATATCCTCTACTAAGCGTAGCAATTTTAAACTGAGGTTCTAATAACTTCACTAAGTATTCAACCATGGGGGATTTGCCAGTACCTCCTACTGCCAGGTTCCCTACACAAATTAATGGGAAGTTGAATTCAGAATAAGCTAAGTAATGCCTATCAAAAAGTATGTTACGAATAACGATAACAAGCCCATACAAAACTGCAAATGGAAATAATAAAACACGAAACGACTTAAGGAAAAGCGTGTTAAAATTCATAGATATGCTGCGGTGTAATGCAGTAATTTAAAGGTACATCAAATTGGTTGGTATCGCTAATCTGGTCAATTGGCTCAAAATAGGAAAATCCTATTTTAACAGCTTCCTTTTTACAGTTTGCCAAATACCGATCGTAATAACCCTTCCCATAACCAACGCGGAAGCCCTTAGAGTCGAAAGCCAATAAAGGGATAAATATTAAATCCAGTTGTTGACTTAAGATCTCAGCATTACCAATTGGTTCTGTCATACCCCATTCATTCTTCTTGAAATATGTATGTTCATCCGTTAAGATGGCTTTCATGGATACTTCAATGTTATTAATAACCGGATAAGCTATCTGAATTTCGGGAATCATGAAACGTAGAAATCTTGCCATTAATTCCACATTAGGTTCCGAATGGTGTTCCATTGGCCAATAAGAGAATAATGATTGTACAGATGAAAAATCTAATTGCTGAAACTGAATTAACAATAGATCATCCAATTTCAGTTTTTCTGTACCCGAAATAGCATTTCTTTTGTTCTTAAATAGAACCCTAAGCTGATTTTTCGTCATACTTCAAATTTATAACATTTGAAAGAATGATACCTTGCAATTGAATAACTAATCTTTATTTACGAAGAATGAAAATACAGTTGTACCATAATTTCTTTGAAAGGAGAATGATGGCATTTTTTCGTATTGGTTTCTTGGTGTATGTTCAAGTACAAAAAAACCATCTTTAGCTATCAATCCTTTTTGAGCAATTATTTTAGGGATTTCATCGATGGCTCCCAATGCATAAGGTGGTCCAGCAAAAATAAAATCAAAGGATGATGCTGCCGTATTTAAATAGGAAAAAACATCCATTTTTAATAAATGGTAATTTTGCATCCCAAGCATATCACAATTCTTTTTAATGAAATTATGCATGATGGGATCTTTCTCTACAATTGTTAGATCAGTAGCACCTCTTGAACCAAGTTCATAACTAATGCATCCTGTGCCTCCAAAAAGATCCAGGGTTTTGATTCCCTCTAAATTAATCCTGTTTTGAAGAATATTAAATAAGCCTTCTTTCGCGATATCAGTAGTTGGACGAGTGTTAGGCATATTTGTAGGTGGCTGAATCGTTCTTCCTCCCCATTTCCCAGATATTATTCTCATACCAGCAATTTATAAAACGGAGTCAGGAAATACTCAGAAAAATCTGAAGGACCAGATTGATTAGGAATAACATCAAAGCTTATAATGCCAAACGATTTTTTCAATTGATCTAATAAATTGGCTAGTAAGTCAACCATCCCACTGATTTCCAATTGGGTTTGAAGAGGCGATATTCCGGATTGATTTGCTACGCTAATTGCAAAATAAAGTATGTCATCTGAATTTTGGAAAGTATAGGTTTGTATTAATTGTAATTGATTATCCTTAATTAACACAAGAATGAAATGTTTATTATAAACGATCAATTTCAAAAATACCGATGGAATTGAATTTCTATTTAATACGTCATTTAAAATATTAGTATAACTGTGCTGTGTTTTAAAAACTAGAAAATTTCTATCTAGTAATTCTGTAAGCGACTTTTTAATTCGATAAATGGTAACCGTTGGCAAGGTTGAATTAATTCTATCAAATTTTGTATCAGCTCGTTCATCAACCCCGTAAACTAAAGAAAGAAAATCAGCTGATGCTGAAGCGCTCATTTCTGACATTGGTAAAACCAACGCCTCTTCAAAATTAAAAAACACAAAACAATCGGAATATGCTGGACCTAATATTTTAGAATTCTGTTTTACTTCAAATAAAATATCACTCCAATCTGTATTTTGTTGTTCCACTTGAAACAATTCAATAGCGTCAATTTCGCCTGTAGAAGAGTTCTTTACAAGACAAGTTACCTGATGGCTACCTATTTCAATTGCCAACTGATCTGTTCTTTTGGGGGTAAACCCGGGTCGGTCACCGTAAAATCCTATCAACTTGTGGACCATAAACTAAAAATTTCCTATGCAATGATATAAAAAATCAGCCATGCATGGAAAGCGATTTGTTCAGATATTAAAATTGTTACTTTGCAGAACTTTATGAGCAACTCATCTCCTACTATCAATTTACAGGTAACAACCTCCCATCAGCAGATATTAAAGATCGCATTACCTATAAGTCTTGCTATCATGGTTCCCCAATTGAATTTCATTACGAATAACATATTCTTGGGTGGTTTAGGTCAGGAAGCATTAGGAATAGCCGGGATAACAGGTGTATACTACCTGATTTTTGCTGTTGTAGGGCATGGTTTAAATAATGGACTGCAAGCTTTAATATCTAGAAGAGCAGGAGAAAACAGAATTGACGAAATTGGACGTTTATTTACACAAGGCATTTATATATCGTTTGGTTTTGCCGCTTTGGGGATCTTATTTACCTGGTTTGTAGCTCCCATCATTTTGAAATTCTCTTTACATGATCCAGAACGGGTAGCCATAGCGGTACGATTCCTGAATATAAGAATACTCGGACTTCCCTTTTTATATGTTTATCAAATGAGAAATGCCTTACTGGTAGGTACGAATCAAACCAGATATTTGATATTAGGAACAACAACTGAAGCCGTTGTGAATGTATTTTTTGATTATACTTTGATTTATGGAAAGCTGGGATTACCACAGATGGGTTTTAATGGGGCAGCAATTGCCTCTATTATTTCGGAAGTGGCTGGCTTGGTAGTTTTGTTTATGGTGCTTCGATACAAAGGAATAAGCAAACAACTAAACCTTTTTAAAAGTTGGAAGTTTGAAAGAACCAATAGTAAGTTAATTATTATTCAGTCAGCACCTTTAATCGCCCAACATGCTATCAGTATCATTAGTTGGGAATTCTTTTATATTTTAATTGAACACCATGGCGCCAGAGATTTAGCGGTTTCCAATACGATGCGAAATATGTTTGGTTTTTTTGGGTGCTTTACCTGGGCTTTTGCTGCCACTGCAAATACCATGGTGAGTAATGTAATTGGTCAGAATAAACAGGAATTAGTAATGCCTTTGATTAAAAAAATCATGTATTGGAGTGTTGGATTTGCTAGCCTGGTATGTTTGATTCTAAACTTATATCCACATGCATTCTTATCGGTGTATGGTCAGGGTGAGGATTTTATTCAATCTGGCATTCCGGTATTGAGGGTTGTTTCCTGCGCATTGGTTTTAATGTCTATTTCAGTAGTATGGATGAATGCTGTAACAGGATCAGGAAACTCTTCCATGAACCTGGCTACAGAATTCATTGCCATCATCTTTTATTGCATATATGTCTATACTACGATGGAGAAAATGCAATTACCCATCACTTGGGGTTGGGGAAGTGAATGGATTTATTGGACCACTATTTTAATTCCTTCTTTCTGGTATATGCAAAGTGGAAAGTGGAAAAAAATTAAAATTTAAAAAGTTACCCTTTCAGTTGAGTAACTAAATCAACATAAAGTTGCATAGCTTCCTCTTTACTGGTACCAGCCAATTTTGCCCAAGCTTCATGTTTAAATTTTGCTACAAAATCAAATGCGTTAGCAGGGCCAGATTCTTGTGTATCCCCTTCTGTGCCTTGTTTGTAAAGAGAGTACAATTTTAAAAGTGTTTCATTATCGGGCTTTTCTGATAATGTTTTACTATTTAATACTGCTTGTTGAAATAATTCTTGCAAGTCCATATTTTATTTTTTATAAGTAATCGATTATTGAATATCGTTTAACATTTTCGCTCCTTCGGCTTTGATGGCCACATCATCACCTGTTCGGATTGGTAATTTAACAAGTTTATTTAAAATTTCAATGGCTTGAGTTGGACGATGATTATCGCGATAAGCCTTTGCTAAGTCTAAATAATTTAAAGCAAAATAAGGATCCAAAATTCTACACTTTTCAAAATATACAATTGCAGAATCAAGATCACCATTAGGTAAGCCTCCGTAAAATAATTTAACAGCAATCTTTTTAATACCTGAGAGGTTCACCATTTCATAATTCCATTTACCAATACTATAAGTGGCTTTGACATGTCTGGGATTAAGCGCAATTGCTTTTTCATTATAAGATTTAGCATCTTTTACAAATGCTACAATTTTTTTGTTTTCAGATTCAACATCAGTCATTTTACCCGCTGCCATTCCCATTACATAGTTTGCATCCGCATTATTTGGATTCGTATCAAAAGCTTTTTTTGCAAAAGCGAAAGAAGTTTCAAAATAGAGTCGCTTGGTGTTTTTATCATTTTGTCTACCTCCAATTGAGGCATTCAATTCTGAAGCTTTAATCAGCGCTTTTAAATTCGTGGGATCAATTTCAATTACTGATTTATATTTTTCCAGTGCTTCTGGCTCTTTGATCTGGCGTTCAAAATTATCTGCTTCTTTTAATAAGGTAGTAACATCCTGTGCAGATGCCAGATAACTAAATGAGAGAAGAAAAAAAATCAATAACCATTTCATAAAAACAAGTTTATAATTCTGTCCTATTTAATTGAAAAGAGACGCCAACATTTCCTATGAATTGATGGATTGGCGGATGTAGTTTTTTAATACTGAATTGAATTGATTGAACAGATTCGTATGTTCCCATTAATTGATAACAAAATTCTGTGGCAATAGTCTCTAATAATTCAGTCGGAGTTTTCATTCTTAGAGCGATCATTTCATAAACTTTTGAATAATCTATGGTTTCATCAATAGAATGAATGATTTTTTTATTAGGTAGATAATCCAGTTTTATATCAATAATAAAATCATTCCCAATTAATCGTTCTTCCTGAAAAAGACCGTGATACGCATAAAACTGTAATTGTTCTAAATGTATTTGAATCATATTACAAAAATAAAGGCGATCAGCAATAAGCCATCGCCCTAATTTAATTATTATTAAATACTTATGCTAATCCTTCAGAAGTAAGGTATCGTTCTGCATCCAATGCAGCCATACATCCACTTCCTGCTGCTGTAACTGCTTGACGATAGTTTTTATCTTGTACGTCACCAGAAGCAAATACGCCTGGAATGTTAGTTTTAGATGTACCTGGAATAGTTTTTATATACCCAGTTTCATCCATATCAATAAATTCTTTAAAAATTCCACTGTTGGGTTCATGACCAATTGCCACAAAGAATCCACTTATTGGTATATCCTGTTTTATGTTAGTAGATGTATTGTGTAAACGAACAGCTTCAACTTTGTGTTCTCCTAAAATTTCATCTGTAACACTATTCCAATACACTTTAATATTAGGTGCATTTAAAACCCGATCCTGCATTATTTTACTGGCTCTCATCTGGTCTCTTCGAACTACCATATGTACTGTAGAGCAAAGTTTTGATAGATATAATGCTTCTTCAGCTGCAGTATCTCCGGCTCCAACTATAGCTACTTCTTTTCCTTTAAAAAAGAATCCATCACAAACGGCACAGGCACTAACTCCGAAACCATTTAATCGTTGTTCACTTTCCAGACCTAACCATTTAGCTGAAGCACCGGTACTAATGATGACAGAGTCTGCTTCAATCCATTTTTCTTCATCAATCTCAACTCTAAGTGGACGCTGACTGAAATCAACTTTTGTAGCTAACCCATACCGTATATCAGCACCCATACGCAGTGCTTGTTTTTCGAAATGGATCATCATTTCAGGTCCTTGAATACCATCAGGATAACCTGGATAGTTTTCCACTTCTGTGGTAATTGTTAGCTGCCCACCCGGTTGTATACCTTGATAAAGTACAGGTTTCATATTTGCTCTTGCAGCATAGATTGCTGCAGTATAACCTGCTGGTCCAGATCCTATAATTAGTACATGTACCTTTTCAATTGCTTCGTTTGACATTTTTTTTATTTAAGACGGTCAAAATTAAAATCCCTTACCCATATAGAGATATTCTTTGTACACAAATTCGACTTATTTGGGGATAATCAATGCTTTATATTGGGCTGCGTAGCCACAAAATGATCCAAGAGCACCATTATCGATATTGCCTATAACTTTTCCTGGTGATGAAAAAGGATTTCCAACTGATTGGAATGCATATTCCCAGGTACGCCAAAATTCGTATGTTGCTCGGTTGATATTGCAAAGTTTAATGGTAGCAGTATCCCCTTTCAAAAAATAACCATAATTGGCTCTATCAATTTTTTGATTTCTGTCTACTCCTCTATCAATTTGAATGGAATAGGTTTTGCCATCTACAATCTGATCATCAAAAACACTATTAAATCCAGGAAAGAATGGAGCTGAATTTTGTTTAGTAAAGTACCGTATATAATTACCAAGCCCCGGTGGGTCTGTTACTTTCGTCATCACTACCACTTGAGGAGAGTCGGGAAAATTACTCAATGGTTTCCACCAGATAGAATCAATTTTTTTAGTCAATTCAGGGATCCCTGTTGATGCACTATAGACCTGATTTTGGTAGGTTATTTTTAATTGATATTGTTTACCAAAAGCACCTTTCATATAAGTAGTTGGGGCGGAAGGATCGCTACTATAGTAATAAAAAAAACCACTGGCAGCAGGTAATTTATATTCTTTTAATTGATGCGTTTTGCTACCATCAGAAATAGTTACGATTGCATTATGAATGAAACTATTGGTAATGATTGTTGAATCGATAGTGGCGTAATATCCTATTGAAGAAGAGAGTACTACAGTTGGGGGCAAATCGTTTTCGATTTCTGCATCAACTACTAGTTTTGCTGCAGTGATATCCGTTTTAATATTGATCGTCTTTTCACATGACAATATTGTCAGCAAAACAATACAACTTAAAACATATCTTTTCATCATACAAAGTTATAATCCTAAAACAATAAGAATTGTGAATTGTTTGTTATCTGATAAAACAAAACCCCTCCAATAAATAGAGGGGTTTAATTATTATTCTTTATGTAGAAGCTTATCCTAGATATGCTTTTAATGCATTACTATAACGAGCTTTTTGAAGACGCTTAATAGCTCTTTCTTTAATTTGACGAATACGCTCTTTAGTAAGATCATATTTCATACCAATTTGTTCAATGGTAACTCCATTTTCGCCATCAAGACCAAAATAAGCATTCACAATTTCAGCTTCACGAGGACTAAGAGATTTCAACACTCTGCGAATTTCTTCTCTCAGTGAATCTTTCATTACATCTTCATCTGTATCATCACTACCTTCTAACAAATCGCCCATTGCAACATCTTCTGCTTCGTGAACCGGAGCATCTAAAGAAGTGTGTCTCGTATTTGATTGGAAAATGTTATTGATTTCAGTTTCGCTCATTTCAAGAATCTCAGCTAGCTCTTCAGTTGAAGGTTCACGCTCATGTTCTTGTTCAAAAGCCATGTATGCTTTATTGGCTTTATTATAGGTGCCAATTTTATTCTGCGGCAAACGAACCAATCTACCCTGTTCAGCTAAAGCCTGTAGGATTGACTGACGAATCCACCAAACCGCATAAGAAATGAATTTGAAACCTTTGGTCTCATCAAATCTTTGTGCAGCTTTAATTAAACCAAGATTTCCTTCGTTGATCAAATCGCTCAAAGAAAGACCCTGGTGCTGGTATTGCTTAGCCACAGAAACCACAAATCGCAAATTTGCTTGAACCAATTTGTCTAAAGCCCTTTGATCTCCCATCTTGATTTTCTGAGCCAAATTGGTCTCTTCTTCAGGATTGATCATCGGAATTTTAGAAATTTCCTGTAGATACTTTTCAACTGCCTGAGAATCGCGGTTGGTAATCTGGGTAGCAATTTTGAGCTGCCTCATAGTTTGTAATTAGCTTAATTAATATAAAACGCAGAAAAGTCTGTAATTGTTTAACCATTGAGAATTGGGGAAACATATAAAACAGCCTTTTTCAGAGCCTGCAAAAGTATGAAAAAGCATTGTTAAATGGTAGTATTTGTGGAAAAAGTTCATAAAATGGGCAAAATTCATCTATACAATACCATAAATGAGGATAAATTTAGATGAATCATGTACCTCAAAAAGGATGATTTCGTTTTATCTTCGTCGCCTATGATTGATTTTCGGTCTGATACGGTAACCCAGCCAACCCAATTGATGCGCGAAGCTATGATGCAAGCCAAAATCGGAGATGATGTTTTTGGTGAAGATCCTTCGGTAAATGAATTAGAAGCCCTATCCGCTTCCATTTTTGGGATGGAATCTGCTATTTTTTGTCCCAGTGGCACCATGACGAATCAAATTGCCATCAAATGCCATACACAACCCGGAGATGAAGTGATTTGCGATATCATGTCGCATGTATACATATACGAAGGTGGTGGGATTGCAGCTAATTCCGGTTCTTCAGTTCGTTTATTACAGGGTGATAGAGGCAGAATCACGGGAGAAATGGTGAAAAGCGCCATTAATCCAGAAGATATTCATAAACCCATTAGTCGATTAGTTTCATTAGAGAATACAGCAAATAGAGGCGGTGGAAGCTGCTACAATTTTACTGACATTCAATCAATTAGAAATGTTTGTTCAACATTTGGATTAGGATTGCATTTAGATGGAGCCAGAATATTCAACGCATTGGTTGCCAAAAAAGAAACGGCAATACAATATGGAGAAATATTTGATTCTATTTCAATTTGTTTGAGTAAAGGTTTAGGTGCACCTGTAGGATCCCTTTTAATAGGAAAGACTGATTTTATCAAAAAAGCAAAGCGTGTTAGAAAGTTATTTGGTGGCGGAATGCGCCAAGCCGGGTTTCTTGCTGCTGCAGGTATTTATGCTTTAAACCATCATGTTGATCGTTTAGCTGAAGACCATATCCATGCTAAACTGATTGAAGAGGCTTTAAAGAATAAAGATTTTGTAGGTGAAATATTAGCTGTCGAAACAAATATTTTGATTTTTGAAGTAAAAGGAAAATACACAGCAACCATCCTTTCATCAATTTTAAAAGAAAAAGGTATCTTTACAATCGCAATCTCCCCTAGTCAAATTCGATTTGTTTTACACTTAGATGTAACACCTAGTCAGGTGCAGCAAACTATCGATATTATTAAATCGCTTTAAAGAATTTGATACATCCATTATCCAAATAGAAATAGAATAGATATGTTACCTAGAACGAATCCTACCACTACACAAGCTTGGTTTTTATTAAAAAAGCATTTTGAAGAAGAAATGAATCGCAAACATATGCGCGATTTTTTTGCTGCTGATGAAGATCGATTTAAAAAATTCTCATTACATCTGGAAGATATTCTTTTCGATTATTCCAAAAACATTGTGAATGAAAAGACTTTAAAGTTATTGTTGGAATTGGCTGAGGATTGTAAACTTAAAGATGCCATCAAGTCTTTATGTCATGGTGAAAAAATTAATGAAACCGAAGGCAGATCTGTATTACATACAGCTTTGAGAAATTTTTCTGGTCACCCTATTAAAGTAGATGGTGAAGATATTATGCCGGGTATTCATAGGGTATTATCACAAATGAAAACCTTTTGTGAAACTATTCACAGTGGCAACTGGAAGGGCTTTACAGGAAAACCAATACGTTATATCGTAAACATTGGAATTGGAGGAAGTGATCTTGGTCCTGTAATGGTTACTGAAGCGCTTAAGCCTTATTGGATGAAGGGTTTTGAAACTTTTTTTGTAAGTAATGTTGATGGAACTCATATTGCAGAAACACTGAAAAAAGTAAATCCTGAAGAAACTTTATTCTTAATAGCTTCTAAGACTTTTACCACACAAGAAACAATGACCAATGCACATACAGCAAGGTCTTGGTTCTTAGCATCGGGTGCTACTGAGTCAGATATCGCCAAACACTTTGCAGCACTCAGCACAAATGAAAAGGCTGTAACAGATTTTGGAATTGATAAAGCAAATATGTTCGAGTTTTGGGATTGGGTTGGTGGCAGATATTCTTTATGGAGTGCTATTGGTTTATCTATTGCATTAACTATTGGATATGATAATTTTATACTATTATTAAAAGGTGCTGAAACAGCCGACAAACATTTACAGACCGCACCACTGAATAAGAATATTCCTGTATTAATGGCATTAATTGGAGTTTGGTATACCAATTTTATGGGTGCACAAAGCGAAGCCATTTTGCCGTATGACCAATACATGCATCGATTTGCAGCTTATTTCCAACAGGGAAATATGGAAAGTAATGGAAAGAGTGTTGATAGAAACGGGAACCCGGTAAATTATGCAACGGGGCCTGTTATCTGGGGCGAACCCGGTACAAATGGACAGCACGCTTTTTATCAATTAATTCATCAGGGAACCATGTTAATACCATGTGATTTTATTGCTCCCGCAATAAGTCATAACCCAATTGGTGACCATCATGTGAAATTGATGTCGAACTTTTTTGCACAAACAGAAGCTTTGATGAATGGAAAATCTGAGAACGAAGTAAAAGTTGAATTAATGAAAGCGGGAAGGTCGGAAGATGAAATAAAAAAACTTACCCCTTTTAAAGTATTCTCTGGGAACAAACCAACGAATTCAATATTAGTAAAAGAAATTACTCCCTATTCTCTTGGTACTTTAATAGCCTTGTATGAACACAAGATATTTATTCAAGGAGTATTATGGAATATTTTCAGTTTTGATCAATGGGGAGTTGAATTAGGTAAGCAACTGGCAAATAAAATTCTTCCAGAGTTAGAAAATGAAAATAAAGTGGTTGGGCATGATAGCTCTACCAATGGTCTTATCAATTCATTCAAAGAATTACGTAAATCAAAATAGAGTGGCTGTAACTATTCGACCAATTCATCTTTTAGACAATGCTGCTATTGCCTTTATTATTAGAGCATCATTAGAAGAGTTTGGTGCCAATAAACCGGGAACTGTTTATTATGATAATACTACAGATCATTTATACGAACTATTTCAGAATCATCAAAGGTGTGCCTATTATATTGCTGAAGAAGATGGATTGATCATTGGAGGAGCTGGTTATTTTCATTCGGATGGGTTAGATGAAAATACCTGTGAATTAGTAAAAATGTATTTATCAAAATCCTCAAGGGGAAAAGGATTGGGTCAACAAATGATTGCACATTGTATGTCTGAAGCCAAATCGAATGGCTTTACCCAAATGTATCTTGAAACTATGCCTGAATTAAAAAAGGCTATTCAGGTATATGAAAAGTTTGGCTTTGAATATTTAAAAGGCCCCATGGGTAATACCGGGCATGATGGTTGTGGAATCTGGATGCTCAAAAAGATATAAAAAAGGCCGTCCAGAGCAATCTGAACGGCCTTTTTTTATAAAGTTATTTAACCCTACCACTTATCTACTTCTTCAGTAGCAGTTGGATTAATGAAATTATCTGTTTGATCTTCTGCAACAGGTTTAGCGGGTTCTTCAGCAATTACTTCAACTGGTTTTTCTTCAGCAACTATTGTAGCAGTATGATTTTGTTCTACATTTTCATTTTCAACATAGCCTTCTTCACCTTCAGGATATTCATGATTAAATGCATCAAAATCAAAATCAGGCATTAAATCTGTCTTTACATAATCGATAGATTCTCCCAATGCTTTAATGAATTTGTTGAAATCTTCTTTATATAAGAAAATTTTATGTCTATCATATCCATTATTGTCAAACCTTTTACGGCTTTCAGTAATTGTTAGATAGTAATCATTTCCTCTGGTAGCCCTTACATCAAAAAAATAAGTCCTTCTTTTTCCAGCTCTGATGCGTTTACTATAAACGCTGTCCATTTTCTTCTCGTTATTCTCGTTGTTCTCGTACGACACAGTTAATTTGATTTTTGTTGTAGAATCATTTAAGCGGCACAAATATAGGATTGTTTCAGAATTACCAAAATTTTGAATAATCTTAACTCTCTAATTAATTTTCTGTATTGCTTTCTTCTAATACTTTTTCCTGTTCTGTTAGTTGTAATCTGAATAATTCTGCATAATATCCATTTTTAATCATGAGCGCTTCGTGATCGCCCATTTCAATGATAGATCCATTTTCAAGTACAATAATCTTATCAAATCTGAAAGTTGAGAATATCCTGTGTGTAATAATAATTGCTGTCTTATCTTTTAAATAGGTATAAAGGTTGGATAAAATTCGGTACTCTGTTTTGGCATCCACTGCACTAAGACAATCATCAAAAACTATAATTTCCGGATCTTTAATCAAAGCCCTAGCTATTGAAATTCTTTGCTTTTGTCCCCCACTCAATGTAACACCGCGCTCCCCTATCATAGTTTGATAGCCATTTTCAAAGCCCAAAATTTCTTGATGTACATTGGAGAATTGGGCAGCTTTTTCGATTTTTTCTTGAGATGCAATCTCAGATAATCCAAAACTTATATTGTTGGCTACGGTATCGCTAAATAGAAAAACATCCTGTTGTACATAACTAATTTGTTCTCTCAAAACTTTTGTATCAATTTCCAGAAGATTTTTTCCTCCGATTTTTACTGCACCTTCTTGAGGGTCATAGAATCTCAATAACAATTGTGCTAGTGTTGATTTGCCACTGCCTGTTCGTCCTAATACTAAAACCTTCTGCCCTTTTTCGATTTTTAAATCTAAGTTTTGAATGGCTTTTATTCCGGTATGAGGATAGGTGAAATTAACTTTTTGAAATTCAATGGATCCTGTTATTGGCTGAATAGAGGCATTTGAACTGTTTTGAATTGTAGGAGTAGATTGAAGGAATTCATTAATCCTTTTTTGTGATGCAGCAGCTCTCTGAATCATGCTTGCTGTCCATCCAATAGCACTTACCGGGAAAGTAAGCATATTAATATAGATCACAAATTCAACAATCAAACCAAGTTTACTTGTATCATGTATGGCTTGTATACCGCCTATGCAAATAGTAAATAATGTACTCAACCCAATCATCAATGCCATACTTGGAAAATAGATGGATTCTACTTTGGCTAGTCCTACAGCTTGTTCGCGATATGCTTCACTATTTTGTTTGAAAAAACCAAGCATGGCTTTTTCCTGTACAAAAGATTTGATTACCCGAATTCCTGAATATGATTCTTGAGCATTGGAAGTTAAGTCCGACAATAATGACTGAATTCTTTCGCTTTTCTTATTGATGATACTGTTTACTAAATAAATGGTAATTGCAAGAATGGGTAAAGGAGCCAATACATATAATGTGAGCATCACATCTTTCCTTAGCATGCTTACTACACTAAACCCTATAAGAGCAACAAGATTTATTAAATACATAACTGCTGGCCCTGTATACATTCTTACCCTGCTTACATCTTCCGACATTCGATTCATTAAATCACCCGTACTATTGGTTTTATAGAAATTAGTATCTAATTGTTGGTAATGTTTGAAAATGGCATTTTTTTGATCAAATTCAATATGCCTGCTCATTACAATAATTGTTTGGCGCATAAAAAACATGAGGATACCACGAATGATAGCAAATAAAAGAATCGTAAGACTAGAAAAGGCAACCAGTGAGCCAAAACTGAAATTGTTATTTTCTACCCAATGGATAAATCCTGCAACTAGCCAATCCTGCACTGGTTTACTCATTACTGGCTTGGCTCCTGGCAAATGAAGTTGTACTTGATTTACCACAAAGCCAGTAATCTGAGGCGCTAATACTGCAAAATAGTTGGCTCCGATAACAAAAATGATGCCTATGAAAAAACGGTTTCGATATCTCCAGAAAAAGGGATTAATGGTTGCAAGTTGTTTCAAATCTGTGGGTTTGGTTCAAAGGTAGTATAACAGAAGAATCTTAATAAAGGTTTCATTATAATATTAAAATAATTTGTATTATTAATTAAAAATAAACTTAATACAAATTTCAGATAAAAGTTAAAAATAACATGATAAAAATCATATCCGCATGTGCGTAAAATCAATGTTTAGACTATCTTCATTGCACTAACTTCATGCCTTCTAAAAAACACCTATGGGAGCTGCTTATTTACTCGTTTTAATTGCCGCCGCTATTGCTTTTTCTGCAGGAGGTATTGCAATTGCAAAAATTTTCGTGAAAGGTTCTAAAAATCCACAAAAGGGGCAAGCATATGAATGTGGTATTCCTACAGTTGGTTCATCCTGGAGTCAGTTTAATGTTGGCTATTATCTTTTTGCTTTGATTTTCTTAATCTTCGATGTAGAGTTAGTATTCATGTATCCATGGGCAGTTGTTGTGAAACAGGTTGGTATAACTGCACTTTTCGAAATCATTGTTTTTATTTTTATTTTATTCATGGGATTCTTATATGCACACAAAAAGGGTGCATTAAAGTGGATTTAATTCAACATAAATCATTCAAAAGCGCTATTTATTTTTATGAGTTCTACAGAAAATACTTTAATAAACGAATTTCCAGGTCAGATCCAAGAAGTACCCGGTGGCGGTATTGTTCTATCAAAAATTGATGATCTTGTTAATTGGGCCAGATCGAATTCTTTATGGCCTTTAACCTTTGCAACCAGTTGTTGCGGTATTGAGTATATGCAAGTTGCTGGCCCCAAATACGACTTTTCAAGATTTGGATTTGAGGTTGCTCGGGCTACACCCAGGCAGGCAGATGTAATTATTATTGCTGGTACCATTGTTAATAAAATGGCACCGGTACTGAAAAGATTGTACGATCAGATGGCTGATCCGAAATATGTTATTGCCATGGGGGCTTGCGCTATTAGCGGAGGTCCTTTTTTCTATAATACCTATTCTGTTGTTAAAGGTGCAGATCATATTATTCCTGTGGATGTTTATATCCCTGGCTGCCCTCCAAGACCTGAAGCATTGATTCATGCATTGATCACATTACAAGACAAGATCAAAATGGGGATGACAAGAGAACAAATGAAGCAAGGTCTTTAAAAATATTTATTAAAAATTGACTCTATAATATGTCAAACGAGGATATAAAAACCATCATCAGTGAATTGCTTCCAAATGCCAGCTTTGAGGAAGGTGGTGAATGGTTGAATATTGGTATTGAAGCAGCTGATTGGAAAGATGCTGCTCAAAAATTAAGGAATTGCGAAACTTTCCCTTTTAATTTTTTATTCTGCCTAACCTGTGTTGATTGGAAAACACATTTTACAATGGTTTATCATCTTAGATCAACTACAACCCTGGATAATATTGTTGTGAAAGTGAAATTAGACAGAGAAAAACCTGAGATACTTACGGTTTCTGATATATGGCGCGGGGCTGAATTATTTGAAAGAGAAGTGTATGATTTATTTGGTGTGATCTTTTTAGAACATCCCGATTTAAGAAGACTTCTATTAACTGATGATTGGGTTGGATATCCTTTAAGAAAGGATTATGAAGATCCAATTAATATGATCAAACTATAGCTTAATAAAGTTGAGACAATCATAAGCACAGCGGCTTTAAAAAACAAATCAACAAAAATGGTTGAAGAAATAGGCAAAACAGCAGAAGGAGATTTAATCATCAATGTAGGTCCACAACATCCGGCAACACATGGTGTATTGCACTTAGTAATTACATTGAATGGAGAAACCATTAAGAAAGTAGAACCCCATTTGGGTTATATACATCGTTCTATTGAAAAAATGTGTGAGAGTCTTACTTATAGGCAATTTATTTATACCACAAGTAGGATGGATTATCTATCTGCGCATATCAATAACCACGCATGTGCACTTACAGTTGAAAAAGGATTGGGTGTTGAAATTCCTGCAAGAGCACAAGTGATTAGAGTATTAATGGATGAGTTAACCCGAATCGCATCACATGAATTATGGTGGGGGGCTATGGCAATGGACTTAGGAGCTTTCACTCCATTCTTCTATGCATTCAGAGAGCGTGAAACTATTAATGATATTATGGAAGAAACTTGCGGTGCAAGACTTACTATGAATTATATGGTTCCCGGTGGTGTGATGATTGATTTACATCCAAATTTTCAAACAAGGGTTAAAAACTTTTTGAAATTATATAAACAAAAAATTCACGAATACGATGAGGTAGTAACGGGAAATATCATTTTCCAGAATCGTATGAAAGGTGTTGGGTATCTATCAAAAGAAGCAGCTATCTCTTACGGGGTAACTGGTCCTGCAGCCCGCGGTAGTGGTGTATCCTGCGATGTTCGTAAACTCTATCCTTACGAAATATACAATCAATTAGATTTTCAAGAAGTATTAGAAACAGAGGGAGATTCATTTGCACGTTATATGGTGCGTCTGCGTGAAATGAATGAGTCAATCAAAATCATTGAGCAATTAATCGATAATATTCCTGAAGGTGATTTTCAAGCAAAAACCAAAGCAGTATTAAAATTACCAAAGGGAGAATTTTATCAGCGTGTAGAGACTGCTCGTGGAGAATTAGGTGTTTATATTGTTAGTGAAGGAGGAACAACCCCTTACAGAATTAAATTTAGATCACCAGGATTTTCAAATCTTTCTTGTTTAGATCATATCACAAGAGGAGGAAAAATCGGGGATCTAATTGCATCAATGGGAACATTGGATTTAGTGATCCCGGATATTGACCGTTAGTAAAAGCTATTTTGTTACTTAAGACAACATCAATAAATGTTTAGTTTAGAAAGTTTAACAACACTTGTTCAGGATTGGTTAACTAAAACCTTTCCCCCTTTAGTAGCACTACTATTTGAATTTGTAATTGTAGGTGTATTAGCTATTGCATTATTTGCAGCACTTGGATTAGTTCTTGTACTCATGGAACGAAAAGTGGCAGCATGGATACAAATTCGGTTAGGGCCAAATCGTGTGGGTCCGAAAGGGATATTTCAAAGTGCCGCAGATACGGTTAAGTTGATCATGAAAGAAGGACTTACCCCAGACGGTGCAGACAAATTCTTATTTAACCTTGCTCCATATATTGTAATGATGGTGGCAATGTTGGTGCTTGCTCCTATTGGATTTGCAAAAGGATTTCATATCTGGGATATCAATATTGGTGTTTTATATGTTTCTGCTATCTCCTCTGTTTCAGTTATTGGTATTTTAATGGCAGGCTGGGCTAGCAATAACAAATATTCATTATTAGGTGCCATGCGAAGTGGAGCACAAATGGTGAGTTATGAATTGTCTGTTGGACTATCTGTTCTTTCCATTATTGTATTAACTGGTAGTTTGAATATTAATGATATCGTTCTTTCTCAACAAAACGGATGGTGGATATTTAAAGCGCATATTCCTGCTATTATATCTTTTGTAATTTTTATCATTGCAGTAACTGCAGAAACCAATAGAGCGCCATTTGATTTATCAGAAGCAGAATCAGAATTAACTGCCGGATTTCACACAGAATATTCTGGAATGAAATTCGCTTTATTCTTTTTAGCTGAATACATAAATATATTTATCGTATGCGCCATCGGTGCTACCCTTTTCTTGGGTGGATGGATGCCTTTTCATATCGGCAACTGGGAATCTTTCAACCATATCATGGACTATATTCCTTCCTTCATCTGGTTTTTTGGAAAAACATTTTTTCTGATCTTTTTGATCATGTGGTTTAGGTGGACTTTCCCAAGATTACGTGTGGATCAATTATTGAATTTAGAGTGGAAATATTTGTTACCTATAAGTATGGTGAATTTAATTGTGATGACATTGGTAGCAATTAAAGGATGGCATTTTTAATTTGAAATAAAACAGTAAGATGTTTATAGTAGATTATTTAAAAGAAGTGTATAGTGCGGTAAAATCATTGCTGGTGGGCTTGAACCGTACTGGTTATTATTTCACGCACCATAAAGAAATTATCACAGAAGAGTATCCTGATAACAGGGAAACTCTTGTGCTTCCAGAAAGATTCAGAGGCGAAGTGGTGATGACTCATGATGAGAATAATGAACACGCTTGTACGGGTTGTTCTGCATGCGAATTGGCTTGTCCAAACGGAACTATTAAAATCATCAATAAATTCGATATCAGTCCAGAAGGAAAAAAGAAGAAAGCAATCGACACGTTTGTATACCATTTAGAGTTATGCACGATGTGTGGACTTTGTGTTGAAGCATGTCCAACTGCTGCAATTAATATGGCAAATACATTTGAACATAGCGTATTCAATCGCGGACTATTAACCAAAAGATTAAACAACCCTGATTCGAAATTAAAAGCAGGTGTAGAATAAAATATTTCATAAAAGAGAAATAAAAAATTATGAGTGCAGCATCCATCATATTTTATATCATCGCAGCTTTTATACTTGGTACAGGTATTTTAGCTGTTACCACCAGGAAAATTTTTCGAGCATCCATCTGGTTATTGTTTTCTTTAATTGGCATCGCCTCTTTGTATTTCTGGATGCAGTTAGAATTTTTAGCTGCAGTTCAGATTATAGTATATGTAGGGGGTATTGTGGTACTCATTATTTTCTCCATATTTCTTACTATTAAATCAGGCGAAGAAATGCCAAAGCCTGTTTTAACAAGAAGTATCTTTTCTGCATTGGCTGTTTTATTTGCAACAGGTTTTGTAGTAAGACTTATTAGTTTGTACAATTTTAAACCTAATGCATCTACAGTTTTTAATTTAAATGTGAATCAAATAGGAACTCAAATGCTGGATACTAAAAACTTTGGTTATCTATTGCCATTTGAATTAATCAGTATGTTATTATTAGCTGCCATGATCGGTTGTATTGTGATAGCTATGAAGTCGAAAGACAAAGACGCCACTACTTTTCAAAATTCTATTCAATAATCAACCATGAGTGAAATTCCTTTAACCCATATTCTTTTTTTAAGTTCCGGCCTATTTTTTATAGGAGTTTACGGCTTATTTACAAGAAGAAACATGATTACAATGCTGATGTCGGTTGAGCTGATGTTAAATAGTGTAAACATCAATTTTGTATCATTCAATAAATACCTCTATCCTGAAAAGTTAGATGGTATTTTCTTTACCATTTTTGTTATTACCATTGCCGCAGCAGAAGCAGCAGTAGCAATTGCAATTATTATTAATTTATACAGAAGTCACCATTCTATAGATGTAGAAGATGCCTCTGAAATGAAATACTAACAATTAAAGAATTCATCTCTAACAATAACTGTTAACATGAGTCATCCAATTTATATAGTCTTAATTCCTCTTATTCCACTAGCCTGTTTTTTGGTACTGGGTATTTTCGGAAGAAAATATTTCAGCAATTCAGCTGGCATCATTGGTACATTAGGATTATTAACCTCCACTCTTTTATCATTAAGTACTGCCTACGAATATTTTTTTGTAAGTGGCAAAGTCAATGGAGTTTTTCAAAAAATCGAAGTTGTTAATTTTACATGGCTCCAATTTAGTCCTGGGGTTTCTATTGATTTAGGCATTCTCATAGATCCTATTACCGTAATGATGTTAGTAGTAGTGAGTTTTGTTTCACTCATGGTACATTTATTTAGTTTAGGATATATGAAGGGTGAAACTCGTTTCGCTACTTATTATGCTTTTCTGGGATTATTTACATTTTCTATGTTGGGATTGGTTTTATCCTCTAATATTTTCCAGATTTATTTGTTTTGGGAATTAGTGGGTGTATCTTCTTTCTTATTGATTGGTTTTTATTTCGAAAAGCCAAGTGCTGTAGCTGCTTCTAAAAAAGCGTTCATAGTAACCAGGTTTGCTGACCTTGGTTTTTTAATAGGTATTCTTGTTTTATCGTTCTATGCACATACTCTGAATTTTGGAATTTTAATTGAAAGATTAACAACAGCTGGGTCACCCTATTTAAATGCTATTAATGCAGCAAGTTTCTTAGGAGTTTCAGCACTTACATGGGGATTGTTATTGGTATTCATGGGAGGTGCAGGTAAATCTGCTATGTTTCCGCTGCATATTTGGTTACCCGATGCAATGGAAGGTCCAACTCCTGTTTCCGCACTAATACATGCAGCTACCATGGTTGTTGCAGGTGTATTCTTAGTAGCAAGATTATTCCCCGTTTTTGCATTATCTGATCCGGCAGCCTTGCATGTAGTTATGTATACTGGTGCATTCTCTGCATTTTTTGCAGCAGTTATTGCTTGTACACAAACAGATATCAAAAGAGTACTAGCTTATTCAACCATGTCTCAAATTGGTTATATGATGTTTGCCCTAGGCGTATCAAAATATAGCGGTGAAGACGGACTTGGTTATATGGGTTCTATGTTCCATTTATTTACACACGCTTTCTTTAAATCCTTATTATTCCTTGGTGCTGGTGCTGTAATACATATGGTACATAGCAACGAAATGAAAGATATGGGTGGATTAAGAAAATTAATGCCGATCACGCATATTAGTTTCTTAATAGCTTGTTTAGCAATTGCAGGTATCCCTCCCTTCTCAGGTTTTTTTAGTAAGGAAGAAATATTGATGGCTTCGTTTGAATCCAACAAACTGGTTTATGCAATTGCTTTATTAACTTCTGGTCTCACTGCATTTTACATGTTCCGATTATATTATTCTATCTTCTGGAGTAAGCCTGCAGATTTGCATCATGGACATCATGGTGAAGGTACATGGACAATGAAAATTCCATTAATACTTTTAGCGGTCTTAGCAGTTGTTGCAGGATTTGTTCCCATTTCTAGCTGGATCACTGCAGATGGTAATGCCATTCATTCAAGCGTTCCAATTAGCTTCTCTATTTTACCAGTATCACTGGCAGTAGCTGGTATTTTATTGGCTACCAGGTTGTTTAAAACTGCCAATGAATTACCAGAAAGAATTGCCATTCAGATGGGTGGTTTATATAAAGCCGCTTCTCGCAAATTCTATATTGATGAAGTGTATTTATTTATTACTAAAAAAATATTATTCAATCTGATCGGCCGTCCAGCTGCTTGGTTTGATAAAAATATTGTTGACGGTTTTATGAATTTGCTGGCTAAAATAACTGCTGGCTTATCAGAACTCATCAAAGGTTTTCAGTCTGGCAAAGTGCAGGATTACGCATTATATTTCTTTGGAGGTATCGCTGGATTAATTATTGCATTTATTTATCTGTGGAAATAAAATATAACACATGAACTTGACTTTATTCTTATTATTTCCTCTGTTCACGGCGCTTGCAATTCTATTTGCGCAGAACCTGAAACAGATTCGCAGTATAGCATTAGCTGGCGCTTTACTTCAGTTGGTACTAGCTGTGAAATTATTGCTAACCTATAATGCGGAACGTGCTTCGGGAAATAAATCGCAAATGCTTTTTGAATATATCCAGGATTGGTTTGCACCACTACATCTGCAATATCATATTGGAGTAGATGGCATTTCTATAGCAATGATATTATTGACCAGTTTTATTGTTGTGGCTGGAATATTAGTATCCTGGAGTATGGAAACTTTATCAAAAGAGTTTTTCTTTTTATTGATTCTTTTAAGTTTAGGTGCTTATGGCTTCTTTATTTCATTAGACATTTTCACCATGTTCTTCTTTTTAGAAGTGGCCGTAATTCCAAAATTCTTATTGATAGGTATTTGGGGAAGTGGAAAGAAAGAATATAGTGCTATGAAACTGGCTTTGATGTTAATGGGTGGATCTGCTTTAATTATGGTGGGTATTTTTGGAATTTATTTTAGTTCTCATACATCAACTGGCGCACATACATTTGATTTACTCTTGTTATCCAAGATGAATATTCCTATCGAGATTCAGAAAATGTTTTTTCCTTTTGCGTTTATAGGGTTTGGAATTTTTACGGCGATATTTCCATTTCATACATGGGTACCAGATGGTCATGCATCAGCACCCACCGCTGCATCAATGTTCTTAGCGGGAATTTCTATGAAACTCGGAGGATATGGTTGTTTAAGAGTAGCTACATTCTTAATGCCTGATGCTGCGCATGCTTATTCATGGGTTATCATATTGTTAGCTACAATTGCCATCATATATGGAGCATTCGCTACGATGATGCAAACAGATTTAAAATATATCAACGCCTATTCATCCGTGAGCCATTGTGGATTTGTATTACTTGGTATAGGTATGCTCACACAAACTTCCATCACTGGTGCCGTGATGCAAATGGTTTCTCATGGTTTAATGACAGCCCTATTCTTCGCAGCTATTGGAATGATTTATAGTAGAACACATACTCGGATGGTAGCTCAATTGGGCGGCTTATTAAAAATCATGCCTTTTATTTCTACTGTTTTTGTGATAGCTGGTTTGAGTTCTTTAGGCCTTCCAGGTTTTAGTGGGTTCGTTTCTGAAATGACCATTTTTATGGGGTCATGGCAAAACACAGACCAACTGTACAGATTGGCAACCATTCTTGCCTGTGCATCTATTGTAGTTACTGCAGTGTATATTTTAAGAGCCGCTGGAAAAACTATTATGGGGCCAATCACTAATTCGCATTATGAACATTTATCAGATGCAAGCTGGAATGAGAAAATGGCAGCTTTGGTTTTGATCAGTGGCATCATTATCGTTGGTATGGCACCTTTTTTACTGATCAACTTAATACAACCAGGAACAGAAATTATTATCAATAAACTCGGTGTGGCGATTAATCATTAATAGTTGCATTTGAAAATTTGAAACTTACATTATGTTGAACGAATATTTACAAGTACTAAAATCTGAGTGGTTGATTATTGCCATTATTTTTATCCTGCTTTTTATAAAAGTAGGATCTAAGGAATGGAAGAATGAAACACTTTTGTATACCATCAATTTTTTATTGTTATTTAATCTGATTGCAGGGTTCTTTTATAACCTTCCTGGAAGTTTATTTAACGGGATGTATTTTTCTAATGACCTGATTTTTTTACAGAAGGATATTTTAAACCTTGGTATGTATCTGGTTTCGTTAATTGCTTACCCATGGTTAAAAGAACATAAACATTTATTAGAGTTCTATATATTGTTATTGTCGACATTGTTGGGAATGTTCTTTATGATTTCAAGTGGTAATTTATTGATTTTCTATCTGGGTCTTGAATTGTCAACCATTCCTTTGGCAGCTTTGGCAAATTTTGATCTTGAAAAAAGAAAGTCATCTGAAGCTGCTTTTAAAATGATTATTTCTTCTGCTTTTTCTTCCGCATTAATGTTATTTGGTATCTCCTTATTATATGGTGTTACTGGAACTTTGTTTTTCTCAGAAATAGCCGCTTTAATTCATGGTGGCCCGATGGAGATCTTTATATTCATCTTAATACTTGGAGGTTTTAGTTTTAAAATGTCTGTGGTGCCTTTCCATTTATGGACAGCAGATGTATATGAAGGAGCCCCGGTTGTAGTTACCGCTTATTTATCTGTAATTTCTAAATCTGCTATTCTCTTTGTTTTTATGACGGTAATGTTTACCGTATTTAGAAATTTAGAACCACAATGGTATTTCATGATTTTCTTATTGAGTGTACTTACCATCCTGATTGGTAATCTATTTGCAATAAGGCAGAATAATATGAAACGTTTCCTTGCATTTTCTTCCATTGCGCAGGTTGGTTTTGTTTTGCTGGGTCTTTCAGGTGTATCAAAAATGGGAATGACTTCAGTGATCTATTTCCTATTGATCTATCTGTTTTCTAACCTTGCTGCATTTGGTGTTGTGGCATTAGTTTCAGCAACAACGGGTAAAGAAAATGTAGATGATTTTAAAGGATTTTATAAAACAAACCCATTCTTATCCTGGGTTTTAGCGATAGCATTGTTTTCTTTAGCAGGTGTACCTCCTACTGCCGGATTCTTTGGCAAGTTTTTCCTGATCATGTCGGGTGCAGAAAGAGGAAATTATGTGTGGATCATATTTGCAGCATTGAATATGATCATTTCATTCTATTATTATTTAAGAATAGTGAAAGCTATTTTCATGGATCAGAATGAAAATCCAATTCAGAAAATCATTGTTCCTGCATTACCTAGATTAGCAATGGTTATTTGTTTATTAGGTATCATCAGTACAGGATTTCTAAGTTGGATCTACGATGCCATTTATAATCTTTGTAATTTTTAACTCATTTAAGATCCATAATTATGGCAATCAATTCAAATCATTTGTTAGAAGAGCTAGATGGTGTTAAGTGCATTATTGTAGAAAAAAATCTAAGTCCCGAAAGAGTTGCATTTTTAAAACCCTTATTGGAATATAATACGTTGAAAGTGGTGGTGGTTCCTTCTCCAGCAGCTAAAGTAGTTGCACCAGCGGTTCCTGTTGCAGAGGGTGAAGTTGTTGATGCTCCTGCAATACAAGCTCCAGAAACCTTTACAATGGGTGTTACAAATATGTTGTTCAATCCGATTAATGCTGTATTTGGCAGATTGCTAAGAACACCGGATGGACATATAGTTACTCCGGCCTATTGGCATCAAAAGGAAACGGTTTCACATGATGAAATCCCTTACTACGAAAGATAATGAACACAATTTCGTAATAGTGAAGATCCAGCATAGAATTCAGACCTATTTTTTTGATTAGAAATATAAAAACAAAAGCCCTTTCTTTTTGAATAGAAAGGGCTTTTGCAATATGAATCAGCAAGTGATTAATTTGCCATATGATGATATACAACTCTTGCACCTAACATTTGAACGGGTCTTGCGTTAGCTTCAGGATAAACTGATTTGTATTGGTTATACTGAATAGTTGAAAGATAAATTGGCGCTTTAAATACAAACCATTTTAATCCTGTTAAATAAGGAGTAACAGTTAATCCACCACCGGGTGTTGTTAATGAACCACTATAAGTAAAATAATCTTGACGATTTTCTGGCAATAAATTTAAAGGGTTAAAAGCAGCAACAGTTGCATTAAGATCTCCAAAATTAAGTGGAGATACAGTAAACAACTTTTGAAGATTTTTATTTTTCTCTCCACCTTGAATTAATACACCGATTACTGATAATTGACCAGCATCAGATTGATGTACAAAATGCACTTCCATCAAACCATCCTTACCATCAATGGTATGTTCACTCAACCAATGAAAATGAAACTGCAATAAATAAAACTTAGTACCATTAATTGTAATATAATTGTCCTTATTAGCGGCTGGAACACTAACTTTTAAATTATACTCGTCGTGTTCTACCGGGATTTCAATGAAAGGATCAGCAGCATAGTGTGTTTTGTTATTAGAAACGATACCATCAAATGAAACATAATGAAAAACAGGATCATTTCCTTTATACTTAACTGTATTTTTTGTTACAATATCAATTGGTGTTTGACCTAAAGCATTATCGTAAAATGCATTTGAGGGACTAGTATTTAAACTAACTACAGAACTCTTTGATAATTCAGAAAGCGTGAAAGCCGATGGCTCATTCACAATAGCTTTTTGGCAAGAACTTAGGATAATAATCAGGCTTAAAAAGCCAACAATTTTTGATTTCATTTTATTTGTTTAATTATTTATTCGGCAAATGAATATTTTATTAAACACAACTATCTACCACATAGTAGGTATATACATGAACTAAAACATCATATACTATAATCAAATCAGATAATTGTATTAATTGATTAAATAGTATAACCTAATAGTCTTTCAAAATATGATTGAAAAACACGCAAATACTATTGGGAGATGATTTAAGACTTTGCAAACTTTCATGAAAAGGATATTTTGGTTGGGATTATTTATTTAATTTGAGTGATTGTAAAAGATAACATATGAAAAAATCAATCAGTTTCGTCATTTTATTAGTTTCTATGTCTATGATCCAAGCACAGTTGAAATATCCAAATACTAAAAAAGTAGATCAAATAGACGATTACCACGGAACGAAAGTTGCGGATCCTTATAGATGGCTTGAGGATGATAATAGTGCCGATACAAAGGCCTGGGTTACGGCACAAAATGCAGTTACATTCGATTATCTATCTAAGATTCCATACCGTGATGGGTTTAAAAAACGTATTGAGGAACTTAGTAATTACGCCAAGTTTTCAAGTCCTCAAAAAAAGGGGGATTGGTTTTATTTTTATAAAAATGATGGTCTCCAAAATCAGTCGGTATTATATCGTCAGAAAGGTTTAGATGGCAAACCGGAATTGGTCTTAGATCCGAATAAACTTACTAAAGAAGGTACCACACGTTTAGTTGGCTTCGTTTTAGATAAGGAAGGGCGCTATGCAGCTTGGGGTATTTCTAAAGGAGGTAGCGATTGGCAGGAATATTATGTGAGAGATATGCAAAATGGAAATGATTTGATAGATACCATCAGTTGGGTAAAAGTTTCAGGAATTGCATGGCAAGGAAATGGATTCTACTATAGTCGTTATCCTGCAACTGCAAAAGGAAAAGAACTTTCTACTAAAAATGAAAATCATCAGGTTTGGTTTCATCAGGTTGGAACTAAACAATCAAGTGATCAATTAATATATGAAGACCTCAAAAATCCTCAGCGCTTTCATACTATATCTACTTCCGATGATGAACGATTCGCTTTTCTTGTTATTTCTGATAGAGGAAAAGGATTAGATGGTAACGCATTATGGGTTAGTGATCATCAATCGGCCGACAAAACATTCAAACCTATTGTTGCAGAGCCAGGTAATTTTAATTATAATGTGGTAGAAAATGTTGGGAACGATTTATATATTGAAACAAATGATGCTGCACAAAATGGTAAACTCATTAAAGTATCTATTTTTCATCCAGAAAAAGCAAACTGGAAAACTATATTGCCCGAGAAACCAGAACCATTAACTAGTGTATCTAGTGTTGGTGGAAAATTGTTTGCGAATTATCTGAAAGATGTTACCAGCAGAATTTATTCCTATGATTTTGAAGGGAAATTACTCTCAGAAGTAAAACTTCCTTCTTTAGGTAATGCAGGAGGATTTGGGGGTGAAAAAACCGATCAGTTTACTTTTTATAGTTTCTCTACATTTAACTACCCTTCTACTATTTTCAAATACGATATTGCTACGGGTACCAGTACTGTTTTTCAAAAACCAATACTGGCTTTTAATCCATCTGATTATACAGTAGAACAAGTTTTTTATCCCAGCAAGGATAAAACGATGATACCTATGTTTATCGTTTATAAAAATGGTCTGAATAAAAATGGTCAAAACCCTACCATTTTATATGGATATGGTGGATTTAATATTAGTTCTACGCCTTCATTCAGTGCCGCTTTAATACCTTGGTTAGAACAAGGTGGCGTCTATGCTTTAGCCAATATTCGTGGTGGTGCAGAATATGGTGAAAAATGGCATGAAGCTGGAATGAAATTAAAAAAGCAAAATGTATTTGATGATTTCATCGCAGCAGGAGAATATTTAAATAGTAAAAATTATACTTCTAAAAATTATTTAGCAATCCGAGGTGGCAGTAACGGTGGATTATTAGTAGGAGCTGTAATGAATCAAAGGCCAGATCTAATTAAAGTTTGTATTGCACAGGTTGGTGTTATGGACATGTTGCGTTTCCAAAAATTTACGATTGGTTGGAATTGGATTGCTGACTATGGAACAAGTGATAATAAAGCAGAGTTTGAATCGCAATATCAGTACTCACCTTTACATAATATCAAAGCAGGTATTCAATACCCTGCAACTTTAATAACCACTGCAGATCACGACGACAGAGTGGTTCCTGCCCATAGTTTTAAATATGCTGCCACTTTACAAGAAATGAACGGAAGTAAAAATCCTACACTCATCAGAATTGATACAAATTCTGGTCACGGTGCTAGTAATACCGCAAAGAATATTGAAACCATGGCCGATATCTATTCCTTTATTTTGTTCAATATGGGTGTGAGTCCAAAATTTTAATGAACTGATTTTCATAAAAAGCCCTTTGAAATATTTTAAAGGGCTTTTTATTATTTGTAAGTTTTTAATTGATGCTGAATACTTTCTTCTTTATTAAATGCATCTACTTCCCAGGGTCGAAATTCATATTCACTATTGGTAAGTGCCGTTAAATCATGCCCTTGCCAAATAATAGTGTCTTTGCAAACAATCAATTCATTTGATTCATACTGTTTAATATGGATTAATTCATGGCTTAACATTGTGATTAATTCTTTTTTGGTTAACCCTTTAGCCACATGAATTATATAACCACCCTCCAGTTTACTCACATAGCCTTCAAGCTCATATCCTTTTGAAAAAGTTTTCTTTAACTCTTTATCTAAATTATGGATCACCACATTAATAGTATTGATATGCAATAACTCTAAACCCATTCTCACATAATATTCAATATTGGGAACCTGACTATAGTTTACTATTCGGGTTGTATCCGAGTTTCCTTTAACAATGGGAGAGAAAATCGAAATTAGCAAAACGATTAAAAATATTCTAAACATCTTCATAATAAAAGTTTAAAATGATTATTAATGAATACTACTTCTATGTTAACAAAGCATTAATTAATTGTTATGTTTAAGTTACGAATTATATAACAGTAAACCCGAATAACCTTTATATAAAAGTGATTTTATAAAAAAATAATATTAGAGTGATATCTAAAAAAGAAAAGAAAGGGAAATTGTTACCAGGGGTATTTATGTGCGCAAGCTATATTTGGCAATATAATTTTAAGTTATTGGCAATACTTTTTTATCAATTCGAAAGCTTCCGTATCACCCAATAAACCGGCTTTATTCAAGTCAGAACAACCACTCGCCTTTTCTCCAATCTTAATTTTAATATTTCCTCGATTGTGATAATAAACGCCATTGTTTGGGGATAGCTCAATGGCTCTAGTATAATCAGTGATTGCTCCACTATAATCTTTAAGCGATTCTTTGCAAACACCCCTGATATTATAGGACTTTGCATAATTAGGGTCTAGTGCAATTGCTTTAGTTAGATCAGAGATGGCTTCAGCATAACCTTCTAGCTTGGCTTTACACACACCCCTATTATAAAAATAAAAGCCATCATTAGGATTCAGTTCTATCGCCTTGTCATAATCATTTACAGCTCCCTTAAAATCTTCTAGTTCAGTTTTACTATCTCCACGATTATTAAAATAGATGGGTTCATAGGGATTGATTTCTATTGCTTTACTAAAATCTGGCAAGGATCCTTTGAAGTCATTTAGTTTGTATTTACTGGTAGCTCTATTATTAAAAGCATTGGCATTTTTAGGATCCAGCACGATTGCATAAGTATAATCTGATATTGCTCCTTCATAATCTTCCAGTTTAGCTTTACAAACACCTCTATTGTAAAATGCTCTTGGATCAGAGGGATTAATTGTTATTGCTTTAGAATAATCATCAATCGCACTTCTATAGTCCTTGATATCATATTTACTAACTGCTCTATTGAAATAGGCAGTATCGTAATTGGCTCTTAGTTCAATTGCTTTTGAACAATCGGCAATGGCGCCACTATAATCTTTTAATTGCCCTTTACTTGTTGCTCTGTTATTGTAAGCATTTGGATCTTTGGGATTGAGCTCAATAGCTTTATTATAATCCAAAATAGCGCCCATAAAATCTTCTAGTTTGGCTTTACACACTGCTCGATTGTAATAATTTTCAGCGCTTTTAGGTTGAAGACTAATTGCTTTTGTAAAATCTGTTATTGCACCTATATAGTCATTCTTCTTTTCTTTAATAAGACCGCTTTTGAAATATTCGTCGGTTGACTGCCCGTATGAAATACTTGAAAAAGTTAGCAACTCAATCAAAATTAGAAGCTTAATCATTCTATTTATTTTATACAAAATGGAATAGCGTAATTTATTTTTTATTTAATACAATATCAAATGATTGATTTGCCTTCCATATTTAAAGCCCATTTTAAAGTTACATTTATCGTGAAGCTTCAATTAAGTCAAAAACAACAATTTTGAAGGCATTTACCTTAAAAAACAAAAGAGCCTATAAACTTTTGATTTACAGGCTCTTACTAAATTTAGGTGCGGAGAGTTAGGGATTCGAACCCCAGGACCTGTTACAGTCAACAGTTTTCAAGACTGCCGCAATCGACCGCTCTGCCAACTCTCCGGGTGCAAAATAATAGCAGTGGGATTGATATTCCAAAAAAACTATAAAAATAGATTAAAAACAGATGTGATTATTGTTCTAATAATCAATGGAATCAATAGTTTCAGGGGATTAAGAAACTAAAAAAATAAATATAATTATGATTCAAAAACTGGTTAATCGGTTAAAAGAGGGCTTATTTTGAAACCTCTTCAATTTTCTCCACCACAATCAAATCTGCGATATCCACATTCATGGGTAATTGCCCAATTTGTACAATAGCACGTTTTCCGCGAATCTCTTTTACCTCACCAACCTGATAATTCTTTTTGGATTTCACTAATGAGCCCACTTCAATATTTAGATGTAATTCTTTATACTTTAAATCCACTTTTTTTGCCAATTTATTCACTACAATTGTTTCCTTTTGCTTGAATAACAAATTCTGGAGGTTTTTAACAACTTCATTTTTGTTCTCCGACTTCTTCCAATCCAACACTATTTGCTTCAGCTTACGCTCCATATCTTTTAAATATGCAATACGTTCCTCGGCTACTTTATTTTGATGTTTCAGTAATTCAACTTGTTGTTGGTGTTTTTCTTTCTCAAGAACATGCTGCATTTCTTTTTTCAATTGCTCGTTTTCTTTCAATAAACGATTCAGTTGCTTTTTCTCTTTATCTAAATGCTGCAAATCTTGTTCCGTGCGATTCAAAAGTTTATCTAACTTAAAGTGATCTTCTTCTACCAAGTCTCTGGCTCTTGAGATTAATTTCGGCGATAAACCAATCCTTTCTGCAATAGCAAAAGTATAGGAGCTGCCAGGCTTACCAATCACTAGTTTGTATAAGGGTTGAAGATTTACTTCATCAAATTGCATGGCCGCATTTAAGATACCTGGGGTATGATTAGCCATTACTTTTAAATTCAGATAGTGCGTGGTAACAACTCCAAATGAATGCCTTCTACAAAGTTCTTCCATAATAACTTCAGCAAATGCACCACCTAGACTTGGATCACTACCACTTCCTAATTCATCAATAAAAAATAAAGTTCTTCCATTTGCGATTTCAATGAAATACTTCATATGAGTAAGGTGACTAGAATAAGTACTCAACTCAAATTCGATACTTTGGGTATCCCCAATATGAATAAACAATTGTTTGAAAATACCCATTGTTGACATGGCGCTAACAGGTACCAGTAATCCACTTTGCAACATCAATTGATTAAGACCAATGGTTTTCATGGTCACAGTTTTACCGCCAGCATTTGGTCCGCTTATAACAAGTATTCTACTTTTATCATCCAATGTAATAGTAACTGGTATTGTTTTTTTACCTGAAGTTTTATGATACAGATATAATAATGGGTGATATGCTTCTATTAAATGGATATGCGCTTTATCAACCAAATTGGGTAATTGACCATTCATATCTAAAGCCAATTTTGCTTTACCACGAATAAAATCGTACTCCCCTGCAACCTCTAAATAACTGGACAATAAGGGTGCATAAACCGACATTCTTGCTGTTAGTGCTCGCAGAATTCGATGGACTTCTCTTGTTTCTTCGTGTTCTAAATTAAACACTTCGTTATTTAGTTCGATGGTTTCTTCTGGTTCTATAAAAGCAGTTTTTCTACTATCACTTTCACCATGTAGAATCCCTTTTATCTGACGTTTGTGTTCAGAAAATACGGCTACTACCCTTCTGCCATTACTAAAGCTTTCATCAATATCTGCAGTATATCCAGCTTTAGCCAATTTGCTGATAACCTTATCAAACATGCGTCTCAACTCATTCCTTCTTCTGAATAAATTCATCCTGATCTTTTGAAGATCTTCAGAAGCATTGTCTTTTACTGTTCCATTTTCATCCAGGATCTCATCAATATTTTCAATGATTTTTTTTTCAAAATAAGTCCCTTCAATTACTTTCGATAAACCAGGAAAAGCCTGCCTTCGTTCATTATCAAACCATCTAAATATAGAAGCTGTATTTTCTGTAAGTCTTCTTATTGGCATCCATTGTTCGCCGCCCAATAAAGCACCCGGGATACCTAAAAGTTTGATGTCTTTTGATAAATTCAAAGAAAAGTCATTGGGAAAATATTGTTGCAGCAAAACAATTTGCTTGTATTCGTTTGTTTGCATCAATTCCAATTCGATATACTCCTTCTTTGTATGAATTCGTAGGCCATCTGCTTTAATCTTTCCGTATTCAGTAGCACAATGTGCTTTCAATAAAGATTTTACTTTATCAAATTCTAGTTGAACGGCGGCTGACTCAGGATATAAACGCATGGAATATTAAACTATATAAATTGGCACAAATGTATGTCAGAACAAACTGGTTTTAAAAGAATACTAGAGATTACTTCTAATAAAAAAAGCATCCGTTAGAATGCTTTTATCAAAATTATTATTTGAATTATTTGGGGAATAACTGAATTAAGGCGTAGATACAGAAAATTAACTGTACTACTAATTGAGACACCAATAAAAAATAAGTGTAATAGGTAGCTTCCATCCACTGACGTTCAAAAGGCAGGCCCCAGAATGAACCATTTTCAGAAGCGTTTGTTGAAATATTTAATTCGTATGTGAATTGAACTGATATTAATAAAGCAATAGATAATAGAATATGAAACAACTCAATTGACTTATTTCCTGTTTGTTGTTGATTTAAAAATAAATGAAGTATAAATGGTATAATCAACATTGTCCAAGAGAAAATAGAAACATTTCCAAAAGAAAATGAAAAATATGTATTGGTATAACTCGTATTTAAATGGGCAGATTTAATCAGTAAATTTGCTAATATCAAAATAATGACCGGCACAATCATCAATAGGATTTCTAAGTGATTATTGACCTGTTTTTTATTTCTTAATTGTAATATCATACACTTTGGGGGCGGACGTGAACGTAAAAATAAGCTTTCTAGTATACATGCTATAAAAAAAAGTTCGCCACGTATGATTGTAAAAAAAATGTTATTGTTAATCATCCTATTTTTTCAGTTTCGTATATTGTAACTATGAAATACATTTTAAAGAGCTTAATTGCACTTAACTTATTGATTATTACAGCATTAACCAGCTGTTCACAAACACCCAAAACCTTAGCAAAAATGAATACTGAATCCATCCCGAAAGGAATACATACTGATACAGCAACCTTTGGAGAAGGATGTTTTTGGTGTACTGAAGCCTATTTTCAACGCCTAAAAGGTGTTTATAAAGTAATGAGTGGTTATGGTGGCGGCCATGTAGTAAACCCCAGTTATGAGGAAGTTTGTGATAAAAAGACTGGTCACGTTGAATTATGCCAGATTATTTATGACCCTAAACAAATCACTTATGATGAACTTTTAGAGGTGTTCTGGAAAACACATGACCCTACAACAATGGACAGACAAGGCAATGATGAAGGTCCGCAATATCGATCTGTGATTTTCTATAAGACAGAAACAGAAAAGGCAAAAGCCTTACAATATAAAATGGAACTTGATAAGTCAGGATCATGGCCTCGACCAATTGTTACTACTATCGAACCCTTTAAAAACTTTTATCCCGCAGAGAATTATCATCAAAATTATTATAACGATAATCAAAATCAAGGATACTGCCGTTTTGTGATACAACCAAAGTTGGAAAAATTTGAAAAAGTATTTAAAAATAAATTAAAGCCTCATTAATCAATCCATCTTTAGTGTCCTATTAGATTAATTGATGTTCTTATCTTTATTCGATGAAAATCTTAATTCTTAGTTTATTGGTTGCCCTTTGTATATCCGTTTCAAATGCTCAAAAAGCAGAGAAAATATTTACTAGAGCAGACACATTAAGAGGAAGTGTTGGTGCAGAAAGGGCCTGGTGGGATATTAAATTCTATGACCTACATGTTACTCCAAACATTAGTAATAAAACTATCCAGGGTTTTGTAGACATCAGTTATCAGGTTTTGGGGAAAGGCAATACAATGCAAATTGATTTGCAACAACCTCTTGCAATAGATAGTGCTATAGATTATCAACCAAAAGTCCAAACTAATTTAACCTTTGAAAGAGAAGGTAATGTGTATTGGGTTCATTTTCCAAAAAATGCAAAAACTGGAGCAATAAAAACAATCAGGCTTTATTATAAAGGCATTCCTCAAGAAGCCAAAAATCCACCTTGGGATGGAGGAGTAACCTGGACAAAGGATAGTTTAGGAAATGCTTTTGTAAGTACGAGTTGTCAGGGTTTGGGGGCCAGCATTTGGTGGCCATGTAAAGATCATCAAAGTGATGAGCCTGATCAGGGAGCCAGAATTTCAATTACTACTCCTGATACATTAATGGATGTTTCAAACGGACAATTAACGAAAGTGATTGATCTACCTAATACCCATCAAAAGACCTGGGTTTGGGAAGTAAAGAATCCGATTAATAATTATAGTCTCTCCATGAACATTGCCAAATATGTATCTTTTTCTGATACATTAATGGGAGAAGCAGGTATTTTACCCTTGAATTTTTATGTACTTCCAGATCATTTATCAAGAGCAAAAAATCAATTTCAACAGGCCAAATCAATGTTACATTGTTTTGAATTCTGGTTGGGGAAATATCCTTTCTATGAAGACGGATATAAATTAATTGAAGTGCCTTATTTAGGAATGGAACACCAAAGTGCCGTTACATATGGAAATAAATTCAATAATGGATATTTAGGAAGAGACTTATCTGGAACCGGTTGGGGTTTGAATTGGGATTTTATCATTATACACGAAAGTGGACATGAATGGTTTGGGAATAATATTACCAGCAAAGACATTGCAGATATGTGGATACATGAAGGATTTACAAATTTCACTGAAACACTCTATACACAATGGTTGAGCGGAAAGCAAGCTGGATTTGAATACAATTTTGGAATTCGAAAAAACATTAGGAACCGCACTCCTATTATTGGTAAATATGGAGTTAATAATGAAGGCGGAAATGATATGTATTATAAGGCGTCCAATATGATTCAGACTATTAGAAATAGTATTGACGACGATAGTTTGTTTCGTAAAACTTTAAGAAACATGCAGGAAGAATTTTATCATAAAACGGTTACTTCTAACGAGATTGAAACTTTTATCAGTAAAAAAACGGGATTCAACTACTCCCCTGTTTTTGACCAATACTTAAGAAACACCAACATCCCAGTTCTTGAATTATCTTATCAAAAAGATAAGAAACAATTATTTTATAGATGGATGAATTGTGTGGATGGATTCGACCTTCCTATCACATTAAGAACCGATAAGGATAAAAAGAAAATACTTCCTAAGAAAGACAGCTGGAATTCAATTGATATTACCGTAGAAGAAAACGGTTTCTTTACTCCTGCAGCCATTGAATTTAAATATTATATTAAGGTGAAAGAAATTGCTACTATTGATTCATTATAGATAATATTATGGGAAGTATCCGAAAACAAACAATTATTTCTAGTTTGCTGGTGTATTTCGGATTTTTTATTGGAGCAATTAATATCTTTTTTTATACTAAAATTGGTAACCATCACGGTGCTTTTACAGCAGAACAATTTGGCCTGACGCGCATTTTTTTTGACTATGCTCAGAATATGTATGCGTTTAGTAGCTTGGGAATTATTCCAATTATTTACAAATTCTATCCTTATTATAAAGACAATTTAGCAGAGCACGAAATTGATTTAATGAGTTGGGCAATGATCACTGCGCTTTTTGGATTTCTATTGATTCTAATTGCAGGTTTCTACTTTGAACCATTATTTGTTAAGCAGTTCTCAGTTCGATCCCGTTTAATTATAGATTATTATTACTGGATGTTCCCGTTTGCAATGGGTATGTTGTTTTTTTCTGTGATTGAAGGGTTTTGTTGGGGAATTCAAAAGACTGTGATATCTAATTTTTTGAAAGAAACTGGATTAAGAATATTTACTTTAATCCTGATTTTATTATTCTATTTCAAACTCATTTCTTTCGATTCGTTTATTAAAATTTTTGCATTCTTATATCTCGCCATTTTTTTTATTCTTGCGATCTATTTATATCAAACAAAACGGTTGCATTTCCCTTTTAAGATGAGCCGTGTTACCAAAAAATTCAAGAAGAAAATTTTGGGCATGCAGGCTTTAATATTTGGCGGCACTTTAATTGCTTCCATAGCTGCAACAGTTGATAGTTTTATTATTGCCAAATTCATGGGACTTGCTGTTGTTGCTGTTTTCGGTTTAGCACAATATGCAGCCAATTTAGTTCAAGTGCCACAACGAAGTATACAATCTATTTCGGCTGGTGTTTTATCAAGGGCATGGAAGGATAAGAACATGATTGAAATAGAAAGAATCTATCAACGATCCTGCATTAATTTATTATTGATTGCACTTTTTATTTTTGGGAATCTTTGGCTGAATGTATACCAGGGCTTGCAAGTATTGCACATTCAAAAAGAATATGAAGGTGGAATGGCCGTAATATTTATTTTAGGAATGGTAAGAATTATTGATGCTGGAACAGGACTGAATAATATGGTCATCAACACTTCGACCTACTGGAGATTTGATTTTTATAGTGGCATAATTTTGTTAGCTCTTCGATTACCACTTACTTATTATTTGATTATGCATTACGGCATTATCGGTTCTGCATTTGCAGAACTGGTAGCATATGGTTTATATAATTTTATTCGGTTTGAATTTCTTAGAAGGAAATTTAAAATGCAGCCTTTCAATGCCAAAACAGTTTATGCTATTTTATTAGCATTATGTATTTATGCTTTCTGTTACTTTTTATTCAACAGTATTGATGGATGGATTGGCATTATAATCAGAACAATTACATTTTCTGCTTTATTTGGATTAAGCATTTTTTATTGGAAAATCACACCTGATGCGGGTCAGCTTTTATCGAATTTTAAACTAAGGTTAAAAAAGTAAGGATTAGTTTTTATTTAATCTTCCGCCACCTCTAAATTTAGGTTGCCAATATTTATCATTCAAATCACTGATCATTACGCCCCCACTTGTAGCAGCATGAACAAATTTATTATTTTGAAGATACACCCCAACATGAGTTATGCTTTTATTTCTTCTGCCAGAAGTATGAAAAAATACCAAATCGCCTTCCTGCAATTGCCCATCCTCTAAATTTTGAGATGCGTTAAACTGTTCCTGAGCAGTACGTGGAAGATTGGTTTTATAAACATCTCTAAAAAGAATCTGAGTAAATGCCGAACAGTCTAAACAATTTTCTGTACTACCTCCTAAACAATATTTGGTACCCCACCATTTATCTATTTCATCTAACATACTGATATTGCTTAATCTATCCACCGGAACTCCAATTAACACAGAATACTTTAATTGGAGATAACTGGCATTCTGAACATTGAACAATGGGTCATCCGATTTAGGCTTGGAATTTTCAGTTGCCGAATTTCTGGTATGCGCAGTACTGGATTTTTGTTTGGAAGTAACTACAGATCCAGGTGTAACTTCAATATCATCTAGAAATTCTGTTTTGCCACCGGCTTTAGCTTTCTTTTTTACAGCCATACTACTGTTATTGTCTTTGGACGACAATTGCCGGAACGACCTACAGCCTGTAAAAACAGAAACTATACTTATAAAAAGAATTAAATATGATTTTTTCATACTAGCAATGCAATATAAGTGGTGCATCTTAAAGGGCAAAATACCTTAGAAAATATCATTCCAATTTTGTGTTTTAATTCAATTGTGGATAAATAAAACCACATTCTTTTAAGTATTCATTGTGGAAATATTTCCAGTTAAAGAATAGCGTTTGTAACGATATTTGAATAAATCAACCTGCTGAATGTCTCAATTTTCTCATTTACACGTTCATACACAATATTCATTACTGGATGGTGCAGCTAATATTGGAAGCCTATTTGATAAGGCGGCAAAAGACAATATGCCAGCTGTAGCTATTACAGATCATGGAAATATGTTTGGCGCATTTGAATTTGTAAGTCAGGCCTGGAAGAAGACAAAAGTAATTGGAAAAGATGAGATGGGAAATGACATCCTGGCTCCATTGGTAAAACCAATTGTAGGTTGTGAGTTTTATGTAGTGGAGGATCGCTTTGTGAAAACGTTTACCAAAGAAGTAAAAGATAAACGATATCATCAGGTTCTTTTAGCAAAGAATGCACAAGGTTATCAAAACTTAGTGAAGCTTACTTCCATGGGTTTTATAGAGGGATTGTATAGCAAGTATCCACGAGTTGACAAAAAACTAATCGAACAATATCATGAAGGCATAATCGCTACCACCTGCTGCATTGGTGCATATGTACCTCAAACCATTTTAAATGAAGGGGAAGAAAAAGCTGAACAAGAATTCAAATGGTGGTTAGATCTTTTTGGAGATGATTATTATATCGAAATACAAAGACATAATATTAAGGAACAGGAAATCATCAACAATACATTGTTGAAGTTTGCCAAGAAATATAATGTGCCTGTTATAGCAACGAATGATAGTCATTATACCGAAAGAGATGATTATAATGCGCACGATATTTTATTATGTATCAATACGGGTGAAAAGCAATCAACACCTGGTTTTGATGATTTTGTAAATGATGAAATACAATTAAAAAATCGTCGATTTAAATTTCCAAACGATCAATTCTATTTTAAGACTACTGAAGAAATGAGTCAGTTGTTTAAAGATATTCCTGAATCTTTAGATAATACCAATGCAATTGTAGATAAAGTAGAAGTGTTGAATTTAAAGAGAGACATTTTACTTCCTGCATTTCCAATACCTGAATCTTTTCAGATCCATACTGATTCAAACATGAATCAGTGGGAATATTTACAGCATTTAACAAAGGAAGGTGCTCAAAAGCGATATACTGAAATTACGCCAGAAATACAGGAGCGACTCGATTTTGAGTTGTTTACTATTCGAACCATGGGATTTGCAGGTTACTTTTTAATTGTGAGTGATTTTATTAAGGCTGGTAGAGAAATGGGCGTTTTTGTAGGGCCCGGAAGAGGTTCTGCAGCTGGAAGTGTGGTAGCTTTTTGTATCGGCATCACCAATATCGATCCTATAAAATATAATTTGCTTTTTGAAAGATTCTTAAATCCGGATCGAAAGAGCATGCCCGATATAGATACTGATTTTGATGATGAAGGCAGACAAAAAGTGATTGATTATGTAGTAGATAAGTATGGTAAGAATCAAGTAGCACAGATCATTACTTATGGTACCATGGCTGCAAAAATGAGTATCAAAGATGTGGCACGTGTGATGGATCTTCCACTGGTTGAAAGTAATATGCTGGCAAAATTAGTACCAGATAAACCTGGTACAGAATTACGCAGGGTTTTGCACGCACCTTTTACTGCAAAAGAAGGTGAAAAAATACATGTAAAATCGTTTGAAGAAAAAGAGGGATACCAGCAGGAAGATCTTGACAATATTAAAAAACTCAGAGAAATTTATGCCGGAACTGATATTCGGGCACAGGTTTTAAAAGAAGCAGAAAGATTAGAAGGTTCTGTTAGAAATACGGGAATTCACGCAGCAGGAATAATTATTGCACCTCGGGATTTAACGGATTTGATTCCTGTAGCCATTGCAAAGGACTCACCTCTCTGGGTTACACAAATTGAAGGTAGTACCATTGAAGAAGCGGGTGTAATTAAAATGGACTTTTTGGGTTTAAAAACCCTTTCCATATTAAAGACTGCTTTAGAATTGATCAAGCAAAATCATAAAGTTATCATTGACCTTGATACCATTCCATTAGATGATGAAAAGACTTTTTTGTTGTATCAACGCGGTGAAACAAATGCCACATTTCAGTTTGAAAGTATTGGAATGCAAAAATATCTTCGGGAATTAAAGCCTGATAAGTTTGCAGATTTGATCGCTATGAACGCTTTGTATCGACCAGGGCCAATTGCCTATATCCCAAATTTCATTGATCGTAAACATGGAAAGGAAGCCATCACTTACGATTTAGCAGACATGGAAGAATATTTGGCAGATACTTATGGAATTACCGTGTATCAGGAACAGGTGATGTTATTATCTCAAAAAATTGCCGGATTTACGAAGGGACAGGCAGATGGTTTGCGTAAGGTCATGGGTAAAAAAGATCGAAAGACCCTCGATAAAATGAAAGATTCGTTTTTGCAAGGTGCAATTGCAAAGGGCCATGCGATAGATAAATTAGAGAAAATATGGACCGACTGGGAGGCATTTGCCCAATATGCTTTTAATAAATCGCATAGTACCTGTTATGCTTATGTGGCATATGAAACGGCCTATTTAAAAGCACATTATCCAGGAGAATACATGTCGGCAGTATTGAATCATGCCGGTGGTATTGAAAAAATTACCTTCTTCATGGAAGAGTGTAAGCGAATGGGAATAAAAGTTTTGGGGCCAGACATTAATGAATCATTGAAAGGCTTTGCCGTAAACGCAAAAGGCGAAATTCGTTTTGGTATGGGAGGTATTAAAGGAGTTGGTGAAGCTGCTGTTGAATACATTATTGCAGAAAGAGAAAAAAATGGTTTTTATACAGACATATTTGATTTTATTTCAAGGGTAGTACAAAAGAGTGTAAACAAGAAATCCTTAGAATCACTTGCTTATTCAGGAGCATTTGATTGCTTTACTTCTTATCATCGTGCTCAGTATTTTAATATTCCCGAGGGGGAAAAGCAAACCGGTTTAGAAAAAATAGTGAATTACGGACAAGCAAAACAAGCGAATAGTATTGGTAACAGTAATACATTGTTTGGAAGTATGTCTGCTGATATGGATGTTCCCATTCCGAAAATAGCCATTTGCGAACCCTGGACATTAACAGTGTTATTGGATTACGAAAAAGAAGTAACTGGTATGTTTATGAGTGGGCATCCACTCGATCATTTTCAGTTTGAATTAAAATATTATGGCATCACTCGAATCAATGATTTTAACGAGATTAAAGAAACACTTCATTTACAGCCAAACCCGGGTAGGATTATAAAAGTTGCTGGATTAATAAATGATGTACAACACCGTGTAACTAAAACGGGAAAAAACTTTGGATCATTTAGTATGGAAGATTATACTGGTAAAACAGAATTTTTGCTATGGAGTGAAGATTATATCAAATTCCAGAACTATCTGGAAAAAGGACAAAACGTTTTGCTTAACGGAATATTCCGGGCAAAATACAATCGCCCTACTGAATTTGAATTCAAAATTCATTCCATGTCACTTCTAGAAACAGTAAAACAAACACTTACTAAGAGTATTGATATTACTTTAAAACCATCAGCTGTTACCAAAGAGTTGGTGAATTTTATAGATAAGAACATGAAGGCCAATCCGGGTAAAACCTCTTTGAGAATTAATTTATATGAACCAAAAGAGAACCTAAAAGTTAGTTTATACAGCATGGAGAAGAGTTTTTTGATGAATGAGGACATGGCAGGCTATCTGTTAAACAACCCTGATTTAGACATCCATGTGGGTTTGGCAAACTGACCTGCTGTCAGTATAACACTGCTGCAAAGTCATTAATAACAACGGTGGAAAAGTCAAATCAGCATAAACGAGTCTTTGGATTTATATTTGACAGTATCTAATTATTACAAATAAAAAAAATCAATAAAAATGGCTTTAGAATTAACCGATGCAAATTTTCAGAGCACTGTGTTAGACAGCGATAAATTAACTATGATCGATTTCTGGGCTGAGTGGTGTGGACCATGTCGCGCAATCGGACCTGTTGTAGAAGAATTATCAAAAGAATATGCAGGAAAAGTAAATGTGGGAAAAGTAAATGTTGACCACAATCCAAACTTAAGTGTTACTTATGGTATCACTTCAATCCCAGCAATCTTATTTATCAAAGGAGGTAAGATTGTTGATAAGCAAATTGGTGCAGTACCTAAAAGTGTTTTAGACAAAAAGATACAGGCGCATTTATAATTTGCAGAAAAAAAAAACTTATATGAGAGGCTTCCTTGGGAGCCTCTTTTTATTTGTATCTACTTTCATTATTATTATTTCATTATCTTCCAAGCTGATTGATTTTTGTTAATTGAATTACTATGGAACGCTTTCACGGCTTATTAGGGATTATCTTGATTTTAATGATTGCTTTTTTGTTTTCAAATAACAAGAAAAGAATCAATTATAGATTAGTTATTAGCGGTATCATCTTGCAAATAACAATTGCAGTGTTGGTACTTAAAGTACCTCCCGTAACCTGGTTTTTCCAACAATTGGGCCACGGGATGGAGAAAATCGAAAAGTTTGCCAGAGAGGGGGTTTCATTTGTATATGGTGGAATTATGGTAGCCGCTCCTACTGGTGTTCAGAATTTCAATCAAGGTGGTTTTGTTTTTGCTTTTAGTGTAACTGCAACCATCATTTTAGTTTGTGTTCTAGTAGCAATCTTGTATCATTTCGGTGTGATGCAGTTAATAGTCTCTGTTATTGCAAAAGCTATGAACTTCATTATGCGTGTAAGTGGCGCAGAAGCTTTAAGTAATGTGGCAAGTGCATTTGTGGGCCAGGTAGAAGCACAAGTAATGATTCGTCCGTATTTAAGTTCCATGACGAAGAGTGAATTATTAGCTAGTATGAGTGGAAGTCTGGCATGTATTGCCGGAGGTATTTTAATTGTATATGCGAATATGGGCGCGAAGGCTGAATACTTGCTAACTGCAAGTTTGATGGCGGCACCTGGTGCATTAGTGATTTCAAAAATAGTATTCCCTGAAACTGAGGAGTCGCAAACAATGGGTAAAGTAAAATTGGAGGTAAAGAGTCCGTATAGCAATATCATTGATGCCATTTCACATGGTGCCAGTGATGGGATGAAAATCTCAATCAATGTAATTGCCATGTTAATTGGTTTTATTGCACTGATAGCATTTATCAACTGGGGAATGGGATTGATTTATCCTGGACTTACTTTAGATTCTTTGTTTAGCAAAATATTTTTCCCAATGACATGGGCGATGGGTGTACCATCCGTCGATGTTGCAAATGCTGCCACATTGCTGGGGCAAAAACTAACTATTAATGAGTTTGTTGCATTTAATAATCTTACTTCAAAAGCAGTTCCCATAGTTTCAGAAAAGGGATTATTAATTGTAAGTATCGCCATCTGTGGCTTTGCAAACTTTAGTAGCGTAGGAATGCAAATTGGTGGAATTGGAGAATTAGCACCAACCAGAAGAGCTGATTTAGCTAAATTAGGATTGAAAGCTTTACTCTGTGGTACACTTGCATCTTATCTATCTGCAAGTATTGCTGGAATCTTAATGTCGTAAAATGAATGACTTTTAGCATTTAATGCTAGTAAATTTGGTTTATTTTTGCTAAAATTTTCAAGGCATGATGAATCAGCAAACTGGTATTGAGGCATTAGTAGAAAATGCAAAAGACGAACAATTAAAAGCTATTGGTTATAAAGTATTAAACAAAGAGCGCATCAGTTTTGATGAAGGTGTTGTTCTATTTGAAAAGGGCTCTCTCTCCTATCTTGGTGCTCTAGCCAATTGGGTACGTGAACAGAAACACGGCAATAAAACTTATTTCAATCGTAATTTTCATATCGAGCCAACTAATCTCTGTGTTTTCAGCTGCAAATTTTGTGCTTATTCAAAATTATATGCTCATCGTGAAGAAGGTTGGGAATTGAGCATTCCACAAATGTTAGATATTGTTAAAAGCTACGATAGTAAACCAGTTACTGAAGTTCATATTGTGGGTGGTGTACATCCTAAAATGGATATGGCATTCTTTATTGAATTATTGAAATCCATTAAAGCCCATCGTCCAGAATTACATATTAAAGCCTTTACCCCAGTTGAGTTAGATTATATGTTTCGGAAAGCAAAACTAAGTACTGAGGAAGGAATGAAATTAGCGCATGAAGCAGGCCTGGATTCTTTACCAGGTGGTGGAGCTGAAATTTTTCATCCTGAGATCCGTAAGCAAATTTGTGAAGATAAAGTAGATGCTGATGGTTGGTTGGCAATACATGAAGCTGCACATAAATTAGGTATGCATAGTAATGCCACATTATTATACGGACATATCGAAAAATACTGGCATCGAATTGATCATATGGAGAGATTACGTGCGTTACAAGATAAGACTGGAGGCTTCAATACATTCATACCATTAAAATTCCGGAATAAGGATAATGATATGAGTTATGTGCATGAATCATCTGTAATTGAGGACATGAAGATGTATGCAGTATCTCGTTTATATCTTGATAATTTTCCGCATATCAAATCTTATTGGCCCATGCTTGGTCGCCAAAATGCGCAATTATCATTAAGCTTTGGTGTTAATGATATTGATGGAACCATTGATGATACTACTAAGATTTATTCTATGGCCGGAAGTGAAGAGCAAAGTCCTGCGATGAATACTGCACAACTCGTAACATTAATAAAACAAGTTAATCGTCAACCAGTAGAAAGAGGAACATTATATAATGAGATTCGCGATTATTCTACTATTGAATTGGCAGAGATCGAATCGAATCCTTTGTTGAACTAATACATTTATATTTTTCATAGATCCATCAGCATTCAGGTAAGCTGATGGGTATATGAAATGCAAGACCCCCATCTGAGGTTTCTTTGTATTTGCTATTCATATCAAGTGCAGTGTCCCACATGGTTTTAATTACTTTATCCAAACTTACTTTTGCAAAATCTGGGGAGCTCTGTAGTGCCAGTTGTGAAGCGGTGATTGCTTTGATTGCACCCATGGTATTTCTTTCAATACAGGGTACTTGAACTAGTCCGCCTATAGGATCACAGGTTAAACCTAAATGATGTTCCATAGCAATTTCCGCGGCCATCAGGCATTGTTTTTGAGTGCCACCCATCGATTCGGTGAGCGCTGCCGCAGCCATGGCAGAAGAAACACCAATTTCGGCCTGACATCCACCCATGGCGGCGGATATCGTTGCTCCTTTTTTAAATATACTACCAACTTCAGAGGCGGTTAATAAAAACCTTATGATTTTCTCTTCCGAATATCCATCACAGAATGCAATAAAATAAAGTAGAACCGCAGGAATAACACCCGCCGCTCCGTTAGTTGGAGCTGTTACTACCCTACCAAATGAAGCATTCTCTTCATTTACTGCTAATGCAAAACAACTCACCCAATCAAGTATATAATTAAAATTTTGTCCCCCACTTTTTATTAATGCTAACCAATTCTCAAAATCTGTATAGGGTTGGTTTTTCAACAACTTTTTGTTTAAAGCAGCAGCTCTTCTTTGAACTTCCAAACCACCAGGCAATTCTCCATCCGTTTTACATCCCCTGAAAATACATTCTTTCATTGCCTGCCAGATTTCCAATACACCTTCTCTTGTTTTTATTTCTGAACGCCAGGAGGATTCATTTTCTAATACAACATCACTGATGCTCAAACCCTGCATACACCAATGCTGCAAGTCATCCGCCGTATTAATTGGAAATGGCAATTCGATTTGATCTTTCTTATGAGCCACTTGATTTTCTTTTACAATAAATCCTCCACCAATAGAAAAATACGTGTCACACCAGGAATTACCATCTTTTAATGCTACTAGAAAAGAAAGTCCGTTTGGATGAAAACTCAGGCAATCATTTATTAGAAAATGAAGGTCATTTACTGTGTCAAATGCCAATGGGAATGTGCCCCCTAATTTCAATTCCTTTTTATCCTGAATAGCTTTTATTTTAGGAGTTATGCTATTCACATCAATTGTAACAGGATCTTCAGCACAAAGCCCCAGCAGCACTGCAATATCAGTTCCATGCCCTTTTCCAGTTTTCGCAAGAGAGCCATAGAGCATAATCTTGATTGACTGAACATCATTTAGATCAGCACGTAGTTTAATTTGTTCTACACAAGCCAATGCGGCTCTCCAGGGTCCTAAAGTATGAGAACTCGAAGGGCCTACTCCAATCTTAAACATATCGAAAACAGAAATAGACTCATGTGGCATAATGCATCGTTAATTGATATTCAAAATTAGGTGAAGAAGCCGCATCTGTAATTATTAAAAATTATTCAATAAAATGGGGAGAAATTTAGAGGAAATAAGGTTTTTAATGCGAGATGTTTAAATAGTTTTTCCGAACTTCGCCATCCAAATTAATTAGCACAATATCAAATACAAATTATGGAACTCTCTTCTCTATTAGACAGGTTTGCAGAACCAGAAACACTGAAAATGGCCAAATTAGGCCGTGAATTAAGAGCTCAAGGAATTGACGTGATTGATTTAAGTTTAGGTGAACCTGATTTTGATACACCTCAGCATATTAAAGACGCAGCAATCAAAGCTATTAATGATAACTGGAGTCACTATACCCCGGTATCTGGTTTTCTTGACTTAAGGGAAGCAGTTTGTACAAAATTAAAGCGGGATAATAATTTAGATTATAAGCCAGAAAATATTGTTACTTCTACAGGTGCTAAGCAAAGTTTAGCAAATACTATTTTAGCATTGGTGGATGAAGGTGAGGAAGTAATTATTCCAACACCATATTGGGTAACTTATTCTGAATTAGTGAAGATTGCAAGGGGTAAAGTAGTGGAAATCAGAACTACTGTTGAGAACCAATTTAAATGTACGCCAGCAGAATTAGAAGCGGCCATTACTCCTAAATCAAAAGTGTTCATGTTTTCTTCTCCATGTAATCCTTCTGGAGCAGTTTATACGAAAGCAGAATTAGAAGGTTTAGCCGAAGTATTTCGGAAGCATCCAAATTTGATCATCCTTTCTGATGAAATTTATGAGTATATCAATTTTGAAGGAAAGCACGAAAGCATTGCACAATTTGAAGACTTAAAAGATCGTGTTGTTTTGATCAATGGATTGAGTAAAGGTTTCGCAATGACAGGTTGGCGTTTAGGTTACATTGCAGCAAACACCACTATTGCTAAAGCATGTGAAAAATTGCAGGGTCAGTTTACCAGTGGAACATGTTCAATTGCTCAGAAAGCAGGCGTAGCAGCACTTTTAGGGGATCTTAAACCTTCAGTGGAAATGACAGAAGAATTTACCCGAAGAAGAGCTACAACACTTGAATTGGTAAAATCAGTACCGGGTTTTAAATGTTTCGAACCCCAGGGAGCATTCTATGTTTTCCCGGATGTTAGTTATTATTATGGCAAATCAAACGGAACAGAAACGATTAAAAATGCAGCAGATTTTAGCATGTATCTTTTAAATACGGCTCATGTGTCGTCGGTAATGGGAGATGCATTTGGAGAACCTAATTGTGTTCGTTTTTCTTTTGCCAACAGCATGCCGAATATAGAAAGAGCCTGGGTAAGAATTAAAGATGCTTTGGCTAAATTGAACTAATAAAAGTGAAGAGATAAAAGTGAAAAATAATTAAAAAAGCTTCTGAGATAATTCAGAAGCTTTTTTAATTATTTACTGATCAATTTTTCTTCTAAGAGATAATCCTTTTTAAAATACCATTTCTCAAAATGATATTCAATTTTATATCCAACTACTAGTTTAGATTCTTCACTAAAATGTATCGTTAACTTGTATTGTTGGTTTTTAATTCCTTTCAACCAAGATTCTTCCAATTGCTTATTTGTAATATCAATTTTTCCTTCACCAAGATAGTTATTCACCACACTTGAATCTTGCATCATTGGAATATTTCGCCAGGAATACGGGATAGAAATTTTGGCAGCATTGGGAACTATATAATTAAATACAAAAACATAAAATAAGCACAACAACAAAAGCATCGTAGCAATGGAAATTAAAACAGTTTTCTTTGACATTTTTTATTGAGGTTTTAAAATAAAAACTAAAACAAACTGCTATCAAACCCATAATCTCTTTCAACCAAACATATCCTGGTTTTATAAGAAGTATACCATTTGTCTCTTCCTAGTTGTTGTGCCACTAAATGTTCTGAAACAGATTTCCAATTTTTAATGGCCTCTAAACTATCCCAGTACGAAACCGTGATACCAATCGTATTTCTCGCAGACTCATGGCCCAGATAACCTGATTGTAGTTTAACAAGTTCATTCATTTTTTCTGCCATGATACCATACCCATCTGAATCTTCTGCGGCTATCGAGCTAAATATCACTGCATAATATGGAGGTTTGGGTGTTGTTGCAATCATAAACCAATAAATTTATTATGTAAATCAAGTACCTGTTGCGTAAGCATTTGTTGATCATCATTAGTTATTACAAAATCACAAAGTTTCATCTTCATGGTATCTGAAACTTGTCTGTCAATTCTTTCTAGTACATCATTTCTACTTAATCCATCCCTTTTCATGACTCTTTGTATTCGTAAATGTTGTGGTGCAAATACGCCTATCACAAAGTCTAACCCGGCTCCTGCACCAGCTTCAAAAATGAGTGCAGCTTCTTTAATAGCATAAGGTGCTTCTTGTTCTAAAAACCATTCCTCCGCAACTTGTAATGTTAAGGGGTGTACAATTGCATTCAGGATATTCAACTCGTATGGATCTTTAAAAACTTTATTTGCCAACCATTTTCTATTCAAATGACCACCTTCAAAAACATGTGCCCCAAAATGATGTATCAATTGCTCTCTCAGTACTAGATTATTTTCCATCAAATCTTTAGCAACAGTATCTGCATCAAATACAGGTATACCCAATACTTTAAAGATATTAGCTACAGTAGATTTACCACTTCCTATTCCTCCTGTTAGTCCGATTTTGAGCATAAAAAATCCGAAATTCAATTACTCGAATTTCGGATATAAGAATTGTAATAAAGAATTATTTCTTCTCGACCTCTGTTTTATTGATTGCAGCTGTCCATTCCATACTGATAGTAGATTTTTCAATCTTCAAATAGCTACCAGGACTCACTTCTAACTGCAGCGTTCCGTCTTCATTAATTTTATTGATCGTACCATGGATACCAGCTATTGTAACAACTTTGCTACCTTTTTGCATATCCTCAATAAATTTCTTTTGCTCTTTCGCTTTTTTTGCTTGTGGGCGGATCATAAATAACCAGAATACCAATATGATGGCACCCATCATTACCAACTGCACCATACCACCGCCCTGCTGTGGATTACCTGCTAATAAAACTGAATTCAAATACATTTTTTTTATTTTTATTTTTAATAAGACGTTTGCAAATAAACAAATTTTAAATTAAAGCTTCTTTGAAGAATTAGCTGCTGCATTTGCAGATTCAATAATACCCGTAAAAATCAAGGTTTTATTGATGCCATTTTTAGAATTTGTAGTCACAAAAATACTCTTCCTAACTTCTCCGGGATGAGCTTTATTACTATCAAATGATCCAGAAACAAAGCCAACAGCACCAGGTGCAATTGCTCCTTTTGTATAATCAGGAACCGTACATCCGCATCCTGCTTGTACGTTTGATATAGTTAAAGGTTTATTTCCAATATTGCGCATTCTAAAAGTAACAACTTTGGTTTCGCCCATGGGCATCGTTCCAAAATTAACGATGGTATCTAACCATTGGATCTCCGTAAAATTGCTTGAATCTGCTGCTGAATATGGGTTTAAATGAATAACTGGACTTGGGTTTTTGCAAGCAAAAATCACAAGCAAAGAACTAATTAAAAATAGCCCAATGAATGATTTCATTTGATTATGATTTGTTTTTAAAGTTTACTTTATGAATTTCTCCTTTATCCATAAACTCTTTATGGATATTATCCAGAATTCCGTTTACAAATTGACCACTTTGAGCGGTACTATATTCTTTTGCAAGATCAATATACTCGTTTATGGTAACTTTTGTGGGGATGGTGTCGAAATATAATAATTCACAAACACCTAACCGCATCAGGATCATATCTAGCAAAGCTATTCTCTCCGCATCCCAGTTTTTCAACTTTGGTTTGATGAGTTCTGCCGTATATTCTTTCTTTTCTATGGTAGTTGTTAAAAGTGTTTTAGCAAACTCCCATTTTTCAGCTCCAATCATCTGCTGTAAATCATAACTGGCGGGCTTATGAAGATAATTAAGTACCAGCTGATCCATCATTTCTGCGTCATCATCCCAGTTTGAATATAATTCTTCAATATGGTTGATGAAATCCTCATTAGGAAGCATGAATGCTGTAAATATAAGTTTCAGTATTTCCTTTTCCTTACTCTTATCCCTGCTTAGTTCATGGATATAGGATGTATATTTTTCACTTTTTGCAAGTTCCAAATACACTTTTTTCAAAAGATCTCGATCAATTTTCAATGATGGTTTATACTGTTCGATGGCTTTTTTATAGCTATCGGTCTCCAGTATCTGCCATAAAATTTCGTTTCCTGCAATCTTAATATTTACGTTTAAATCTTCTTCTGATGGCAGATTTTTGGCTGCCCTAAAGGCGGAACTAGTTTCCGCATATCTAGCCACTTCAGTAATGAAATAAATGAGATAAACAAACAAGTCGCTAGTTTGGTCAAGATGCTTCTGTAACTGGCTGACAGGGTTTTTAAATGATATCGGACTATGGCCTGACTCTATCATGTACAGTAACTGCATTACTTTAACACGAATATTTCTTCTACTGATCATTGATAAGAACTTATTTTGGGAGCCGCAAAGGTATTGGTTTCGAACTTCCTTTCAAAATGAAAATGGTTTCTATTTTACAATATTGGCTTGATATTAAAGCTATTCGGTTCGTCCTTAGAACAGGCAACCTCCATTTTTATGAAAAATTGACACAGCCATTTCCCAAAACTTACCCATCTTTGCGCCGTTTCTGACAGTCTATGTATAAGCTTTGCCGTAACCTGATAGGTTTCTGAAAATTTGACCTAATTCTTCCTTATGGCATAATTATCGATGACATACAGTACATTTTACTCAATCAATTAAAAAACCTATAAACACATGGCTAAAAAATTGCAAGTTACTCCGCTTCACGACAGAGTAATCGTTAAGCCTGCAGCTGCAGAAGAAAAAACTGCTGGTGGAATTATTATTCCAGACACTGCTAAGGAAAAACCTCAACGTGGAATCATTGTTGCAGCAGGAACAGGTAAAAAAGACGAACCAATGACCGTTAAAGTTGGTGACAATGTTTTGTATGGCAAATATGCTGGAACAGAAATCACTATTGAAGGACAGGATTTGTTGATCATGAGAGAAAGCGATATTCTGGCGATTGTTTAATGCGTATATCAAGTAAGAAATTATATTCCTTATTTGTACTACAATTTCAAAAATTCCAAAAAATAAAAATATTATGGCTAAACAGATTTTCTTCGATATCGAAGCAAGAAATAAAATGAAAAAAGGCGTTGACACTTTAGCCAACGCTGTTAAAGTAACACTTGGACCAAAAGGTCGCAATGTGGTTATTGAAAAAAAATTCGGTGCACCACAAGTAACTAAAGATGGTGTTACTGTTGCAAAAGAAATTGAATTAGAAGATGCTATTGAGAACATGGGTGCTCAGATGGTGAAGGAAGTGGCTTCTAAAACAGCAGATATTGCTGGTGATGGTACTACAACTGCAACTGTATTAGCTCAAGCTATTATTGGTGAAGGTTTGAAAAACGTTGCTGCAGGTGCTAATCCAATGGATTTAAAGCGCGGTATTGATAAAGCAGTTGCTAAAGTAATTGAAAGCTTAAGAGCTCAATCACAAACTGTTGGAACCGATACTAAAAAAATCGAACAAGTAGCTACTATCTCTGCAAACAGTGATAGCGAAATTGGTAAGTTGATTGCAATGGCAATGGCTAAAGTTGGTAAAGAAGGTGTAATCACAGTTGAAGAAGCAAAAGGAACTGACACTACAGTTGATGTAGTAGAAGGAATGCAATTCGATCGTGGATATATTTCTCCTTATTTCGTTACCAATAGCGAAAAAATGGAAGTTGAATTACAGAATCCTTATATCCTGATCTACGATAAGAAGATCAGTGCTATGAAAGATATCCTGCACATTTTGGAGAAAGTTGCTCAAACTGGTCGCCCATTAGTGATCATTGCTGAAGACTTAGAAGGCGAAGCATTGGCTACATTGGTAGTTAATAAATTGCGTGGTACTTTGAAAGTAGCAGCAGTTAAAGCTCCAGGCTTTGGTGATCGTAGAAAAGAAATGCTGACTGATATTGCAATCTTAACTGCAGGTACTGTAGTTAGTGAAGAACAAGGTTTCAAATTAGAAAATGCAGATCTTACTTATTTAGGTCAGGCAGCTTCTATTACAATCGATAAAGACAATACAACAGTTGTTGGTGGTAAAGGCAAAAAAGCTGATATCGTTGCACGTGTTAATCAAATCAAATCTCAAGTAGAAAACACTACATCTGATTACGATCGCGAAAAATTACAAGAGCGTTTAGCTAAATTAAGCGGTGGTGTTGCTGTATTGTATGTGGGTGCTGCTACAGAAGTTGAAATGAAAGAGAAGAAAGACCGTGTAGATGATGCATTACACGCTACTCGTGCTGCTGTTGAAGAAGGTATCGTACCTGGTGGTGGCGTTGCTTATATCCGTGCAGTTGAATCTTTGGAAAAACTGAAAGGTGCAAACCAAGATGAAACAACCGGTATACAAATCATCAAACGTGCTATCGAAGAGCCATTACGTCAAATCGTTATCAATAGCGGTATTGAAGGTTCAATCGTAGTTCAAAAAATCAAAGAAGGTAAGGCTGATTTTGGTTTCAATGCACGTACTGAAGTTTACGAGAACCTATTTAAAGCAGGTGTTATCGATCCTACTAAAGTTACTCGTGTAGCTTTAGAAAATGCAGCATCTATTGCAGCAATGTTGTTAACAACAGAGTGTGTGATAGCTGACAAACCAAAACCAGAAGCTCCATCTCATGGCGGCGCTCCTGATATGGGTGGCATGGGTTACTAAATTAATTAAAGTAGGTATATCTCCTACTGAAAATATAAAAGCCGTTGAATTTATTCAGCGGCTTTTTTTTATTTTTT
>JBAXHC010000003.1:0-82006 GCA_037139075.1 Bacteroidota bacterium | reverse complement strand
TATGTTCTCTGGTAATATCGAACCAAGTAGGACAATTTTCAATCGGATAAAAAGGGAAACATATTTGAACAAGATGTTTTGGAATTGCGGCTTGCATCTTTTCAGGTTGATCTAGTTTGCCCAGAAAGATCAATTTTGAATCGCTATGATTTAGTAATTCATTTAAAGAGTTAGGGCTAATATTAGGATAAAGCGGAACTGAAACACAACCAGCCATCATAATGGCTAAATCTGCCATTACCCAATAAGCACAGTTTTTACTGAGTATCGCAATTTTATCTCCTTCATGAATCCCCAATGCGTGGATAGCGTTAACCATTTTTCTTATTTCTTCACCTGCAGATTGCCAGGTAAAATTCTGGTACACCTGATTAACTGGCTCCGATAAAAATAAATTCTGGGCTTTAGATTGCTCAAATCTGCAAAAGCTATCAATAATGGATGGTGGTGGGGTTACACTCATAAAACTTCTGATTCAAATAAATTGTAAATGTGAAAGACCTAGTTCAGGATATTTTCCCTTAACCGTGGCAAAATAATGAATGATTTTTTTGAAGTCGGCCGCTTCATCATTGCTAGTAAAGAAAGGTTCTTCAATCCTTATTTCTTTATTTGCAAAATCAAAAGCCACCATCACAATGGGCACATTTGCTTTTTGTGCGATATAATAGAACCCAGTCCTGAGGCGCTCCACTTTTTTACGAGTGCCTTCGGGAGAGAGTGCTAATAAAAACTCGGAATTTTCATTGAACAGGTCCACAGCCTGATCTACCATATTTTTTTTGCTAAACCTATCAACAGGATGACCACCGAAATGGCGCAGCAGAAAACCTGTTGGTCCCTTGAAAAGTTCTTGTTTCCCGAAAAATTGTAGGGATTTTAATCTTAGAATACTTCTTGCTGCCAGGCCTATAAATAAATCGTCCACGCATGTATGAGGTGCAACTATTATAACTGCCTTTGGGGTGTTAATAGGAAAAGGGACCCTTATTTTCCATCCAATAAGGCGAAAATAGAGTTTCCATAGAAATCTCATAAGCAGCAATCTTTGAATAACAAGTTAAGATTTGCTTTTGATTTTGCAATACAAAAAAAATCATCAAATATGATGAAAATGTACAATTTTATATTAGTTTACACTTTAACCCTAAAACCCCCACTATGGCTAATTTCAGAGGCTTTATCGGCTCAGAGCTGTTGGCTATAAAACAACACTTGGCTTCTATCAAAAGCGCTATACCCAATAAAGTGAAATTAGCTCCCACAGAAAGAAGGAGCTTGTTTAAGTTGCATCATAAAAGAAGAGACTTTGCTGTAAAAGCAATTGCATTGATGCGAAAGAGCCCAAGTTCTGCACCAAGTTATGTTGATATCCAAGCTTGTAATAATTATATGTTATTATATGAGCAATACACCGAATTGATGGTGGAGGTGGAAGCTGTAAAACGCCAATTGGAAGATGCTCGTTTATTAGTGGGTCATGAAATTTTAAAACAGACTCGTTCTTATTTTCAGAATGCGAAGAATGGGGCCGATATTGGTGATCTTCACTTTGAGAAAATTTTTATTTCACTAAAACCCTTTTATGCTGTTGGCAGAAATAGTAAAAAATTAGAAGAGGAACGAGAACAAGCAACAAGTTAATCCCTGAATCAGCGCTTTTATCTATAAAAAATGAACAAATATTTTAGAATTGATAAGATAAGCAGAAAAAAACTCTACTGGATCTTCCAGACCTGTGGGTGGATTGCCATGTTGTTATATGAGCTGATAAATTATATAGGACTTGGTTTCTTTACTGTTCCCGATTTTTTATCCTTGATGGGTCTGACTGTAATTGCCATGCTATTCACGCATTTTTACAGGTATATTATTAATCATTCCAATTTTAATGGACAATCCTATTTCATTCAATTCTTTTGGATGCTGGTGAGTTGGATTGTTTTGTCAATAATTATTCCATTAACTGGCACTATTCTATACCATTTCATCAATCATAAAGTAAAACTGAATTATTTTAATTTAACTTTTTTTATGAATGTGATAAACTGGAGCCGATATCTTGCGGTCTGGTTATTGATGTATCATATTTCTAAATTCTTGTATTATAAGTCAAGGGCCGACTTACGTCAATTGCATACTGTGCTTGAACTTCAGACCGCACAATTAGAAATATTGCGGTTGCAATTAAATCCACATTTTTTATTTAACGCACTTAACAGCATTCGTTCTTTGATTATCACTGATGGAGAGCAAGCAAGAAATGCAACCACTTTATTATCGCAATTATTGCGCCATACTTTGAACTATGAAAAACAAAGTTTTATATCTCTTCAACAGGAATCAGAAATTGTAAAAGATTATTTAGCACTGGAGAAAATTAGATTTGAAGAAAGGTTAGAATATTGTGTAGATATTGAACCAGAATTATTTGATGTAACTGTGCCACCGAGTATATTATTGACACTTGCAGAAAATGCCATTAAACATGGCATCAATAAATTGGTAAAAGGGGGATCAATTGTGGTAGAAGTTAAAAAGATGGAAAACCATGTCTTTATCATGGTAACCAATAGTGGTAAGATAACGGTGAACGAAGATAAAAGCAGACTGGGCATTGGAATTTCAAATTTAAATAAGCGGCTTAAATTATTTTATCCATCACATCCGGAGTTGATTTTGCAACAGGTAAAAGATGACAGGGTTGCAGCGAGTATACAATTACCAATTGAACATAGTAATTAATTGATTTTTCTACAAGGATATTTGTTTAAATTGTTTCTTTGCACGAAACCGAACTTATGATCCATTCTTCCAACAAGATCATTATTATTACAGCTCCTTCTGGAGCAGGCAAGTCTACTATCACGCATTATTTATTGAATAAATATCCTCAGTTATCGTTTTCTATCTCTGCAGCTACAAGAAACCCTCGTGGTAAAGAACAGGATGGAGTGGATTATTATTTTTTAAGTGAGGAAGCGTTCAAACAAAAGATACATGAAGATGCTTTCTTGGAATGGGAGATGGTTTATGAGGGAAAGTATTATGGTACACTTAAATCAGAATTAGATCGTATCTGGGCGGCGGGGAAAGTTCCAATGCTTGATATTGACGTGAAAGGTGCCATACATGTTCAACAACAGTTTGAAGAGAATTGTCTTTCAATCTTTATTGAACCCCCATCAATAGAAGAGTTGCGTAAAAGATTAGAAAGTAGGGGTACCGAAACCCCTGAAAGCTTAGCCACCAGAATCAATAAAGCAAGCTATGAGATTTCTTTTAACCATCGGTTTAGCAAAACAATCGTGAACGATGAACTGCATAAAGCTTGTGAGGAAGCAGAAGTAGTTATAAAAGATTTCTTAGGTTGGTAAGTATGTTTTGCTGAAATTTATTGTCTAACATTTTTACTATGCCATTTACAAACAGAACTATTTTAATTACAGGTGCCAGCAGAGGAATCGGCAAAGCAATGGCAATTCGCCTAGCTAAGGAAGGAGCAAATATTATCATTGCAGCTAAAAGCGTAGATGAAGATCCAAGATTAGGAGGCACCATCTACTCCGCTGCTGCAGAAGTAGAAGCCGCAGGTGGTAAGGCTTTGGCAGTTCAAGTAGACATCAGAAATGAGGAACAGATACAAAGTATGGTGCAGCAAGCTGTTGATAAATTCGGGGGCATTGATGTGGTTATTAATAATGCATCTGCTATATCATTAACTGCAACAGAGCAAACGGAATCCAAACGTTTCGATTTAATGCAAAGTATTAATGTGAGAGGTACATTTTTAGTAGTAAAGCATTGTCTACCCTATTTACGTAAAGGGAAAAATCCTCATATCATCACTTTGTCACCCCCAGTAAATCTAAATCCTAAATGGATGGGTGGACATATTGCATATACCATCACAAAATTCAATATGAGTATGTTAGCCTTGGGTTGGGCTGCAGAATTTAAGGGTGCAGGCATTGCCTCAAATGCATTGTGGCCAAGAACCACTATTGATACGGCGGCTGTTAGAAATTTATTAGGTGGAGAAACATTGGCTAAAATGAGCAGAACTCCAGAAATCATTGCTGATGCCGTATATTTTATTTTAAAGAAAAATGCATCACAATGCACTGGCAATACTTTTATTGATGAAGAAGTTTTGGCAGGTGAGGGCATTACAGATCTGGAAAAATATTCTGTTGTTCCAGGGGCCCATTTATATACCGACTTATTCGTTTAAACATTATCTATTTATGAGCACAAAAAAGATTGTTACTGCAAGCGCTCTATGCCTTGCAACAGGATTATTATTTGCACAGAAAGCAAAATCGAAATCTGCAGTTGTGAATACTGTTGATATTTTAAAAACGCAAGCTATACAAGATATTCAGTCAGGCTATAGTGGATATAAAAATGTGGCATTGCAAATTTGGAGTTATGCTGAAGTGGGTTATAAGGAAACTAAGAGTTCTTCTTTGCTTCAACAAACTTTGAAAGATGCAGGCTTTTCTGTTCAGGCAGGCGTTGCTGAAATTCCAACGGCATTCGTAGCTACCTATGGTTCCGGAAAACCAGTGATTGGTATATTGGCTGAGTACGATGCCTTACCGGGTCTGGCTCAAAATGCAGTTCCTGAAAAATCTGGAATAGCAGGAAAAGATGCGGGACATGGATGCGGTCATAATTTGTTTGGTACTGCCTCTGTAGCAGCGGGCATTGAAATCAAACAATTGATTGAATCGAAAAAGTTTACTGGTACTATTAAAGTATTTGGATGCCCTGCAGAAGAAGGTGGTAGTGGTAAAGTATATATGGTACGTGCAGGTTTATTTAATGATGTTGATGTTGCTGTTCATTGGCATCCCGGAGATGCTAATGAAGTTACCATGATCAGTGCACTTTCAAATACCTCTGCTAAATTTCGCTTTCATGGTTTATCGGCCCACGCTTCTATGTCGCCCGAAAGAGGCCGCTCTGCTTTGGATGCTGTGGAATCAATGGACTATATGGCAAATATGATGCGTGAACATATTCCTCAAGAAACCAGAATACATTATGTGATTACAAATGGAGGTAAAGCTCCGAATGTGGTGCCGGATTATGCAGAAGTATTTTATTATGTACGTCATCCTCAAAGAGATCAGGTAGTTTCTATATTTGAGCGTTTAGTAAAAACTGCGAAAGGTGCAGCTTTAGGAACTGAAACTACTATGGACTATGAGATCATTGGCGGAACACACGACCTTTTGATCAATCAAACATTGGGTGAAGCCATGCAAGTGAATCTTGAAAAAGTTGGCGGCGTTACTTATACCGATGATGAAATTGCTTTTGGAAAAAAATTGCAATCTAGTTTTACTTTTAAAGCACCTGCGATAGAGAAAGCAGCAAGTATCGAGCTTTTGAAAAAAACAACGGATAAGCAAGTAGGACAGGGTTCAACAGATGTTGGAGATGTAAGTTATGCAGTTCCAACTGTTGGTTTATCAGCAGCTACATGGATACCAGGAACACCGGCTCATAGCTGGCAAGCAGTTGCCTGTGATGGTACAGAAATTGGAACAAAAGGGATGATGGTAGCAGCTAAGACAATGGCTTTGACAGCAATTGACCTGTATACAAATCCTGCATTGATTCAAAAAGCAAAAGACGAATTTAAAATTTCCAAAGGCGATTATCAATACAAAGCTTTGTTAGGTGATAGGAAGCCGGCTTTGAATTATAGGGATTAATTAAAAAGTAAAAATTCAAAAGTAAAAAGAAGAGTGAAGAGTGAAGAGTGAAGAGTGAAGAAGGGTTGGGTTTAAAAAAGTTTCCCCTCCATCGCATGCGATGGAGGGGATGCTGATGCCGGACTCGGCATACAGCTGGGGTGGTTGATGACTTACAGAAAATGTAACTCTAATAAAGTTTATTTTTTGTTGAAATCACCACCATAAACTAAGATCAATTTACCAGGCTTAATGTATTTAACCAAAGCCTGATTTACTGCTGTTAATTTTAGTGAAGTAACTTTTTTCTCCAAATCGGTATACCAAGTTAGATCGCGATTAATATTGAGATAAGTCTCTAATAAATTTGCAAGCTGTCCATCAACACCCAGTGTGATCTTACGACCTTGCAACCAACTGTCTGTTGATTTCTTTAACTCATCTTCTGTAAAGCCCTTATCGATTGCTTTATTAATTTCTTCTTTTAAAGCACTGTCTAAACGATTTTTATAAATTGGATTGAAGATGGCATAAACACCCCATTGTGCAGTTTTGTCTACACTAGATGCCTGAAAGAAAGACCCAGCTCCATAACTCATTCCTTCGTTTTCTCTTAATCGCTTAGGGATACGAGATGATAGAAACGCACCACCACCCAATAACTCATCCGCCATTGTTAATGCAGGGAAATCCGCATCTGCATCATCCATTGGAATATTCATAAATCCTAACGCCATAGCGTTTGCTTTATCAGGGGTTAAAATGGTTTCATCACTTCCTGCTACATCAAAATATTGACGAGGTATTCTTGTGTAGTTTGTTTTTGAAACCCATGATTGAAAAACATTACTGATAGCTTTATCTGCATCTTCGGGAAGAAAATCACCAACTAATGCACCGGTTCCATTATTTGCTCCATAATGACTATTATAGAATTCCTCTAAATCTGTTCTCTTTAATTGATTTAAAGCAGCGGTTTCTTCATCTGCATCCATCGTATGATAGATACTCCCTTTTGGATACCGTTCTGATTTTTGAGAAGCTAAAATCGAAGCCCGATATTGAGGATCATTTCTGTTGGCATCCAGAGAAGCTTTATTTTGCGCAACTAGTTTTTCTAATTCATTTTGATCGAATGATGGATTACTGATGATCTCTTTAACCAGATTCATACAAGCATTGAAGTGTGGCTTGTCTGTATTGATACCAATATTCACCACTTGTCCGCTTCCTGAAATACTAATTTGTGATTTTATTTTATCCAGCGAATCATTTAACTGTTTTTTATTCAGGGTCTTTGTACCATTACGTAACATAGAAGCTGAAATACTGATAATGACATCTTTGTTTTCTAAACTCTTTTCATTTCCAATACGCAGTTTAAAGTTCCCAATGATTTTCTCACCCTTTGCTGGTTTTTTCAACAAAGCATATTTAAAACCATTTGATAACTTTTTATACTGTGTGTTCTTTTTGATATTTGCAACACTGGTTTCGAAAGTTTCTGTTTGTTTTTTAACTTCTTTGCCCTTGTAGTCTTTTACTAATGCAGTTATATCGCCAACATCAGCCACTTTAACGCGGTCAGGATTTTTATCTGGAATAAATATTCCCCAAGTTCTATTGGATGGTTTATAATAATTCTTCGCAAAGTTTTGTACTTCAGCAAGAGTTAATTTTTCAACCCTATCCCGATTGATAAAAAATAATCTCCAATCCCCCGCACCTATTGCTTCTGTTAGATTAATACATAAGCTGATAGTATTGTTGGTGGTATTCTCTGTTCTTTTAATCAATGCGTTCTTTGCTCTTTCTAATTCCTCTGCGGTAATTGTTGTTTTACCAAGATTATCAAGTGTTGAAAGGAAAACAGTTTTCGCTGAATCAATACTTTTTTCTTTAGGAATTTCTGCTTGTAAATAAGTGAAGCCAGGATCTTTTAAGGCCAATAATTCTTGATCAACTCTGGTTGCTAATTTTTTCTCCACCATCGCTTTATAGAGTATTCCAGATGGGTTATTAGTAAGAATGTTTAGTAAAGCCTGGTTAGCTGCATAGTCAATATCAGAATAAGCTGCTGTATGATACATCATACCCATGTATTGAATATCTCCAACTCGCTTTAATTCTACATAACGTTCACCATCCTGAACTGGTTCCACAGTATAGGTAGGTTGTAAAACCCTTGTTGGTTTAGGGATATTACTATAAAATTGTTGAATCCAGGCAAGGGCTTTTGCTTCATCAAATTTACCTGCCACCATTAATACTGCATTATCTGGTTGGTAGTATTTTTTATAGAAGGCACGTAAATTATCAACAGGAACTCTTTCTATATCTTCCTTGCTGCCAATGGTTGATTTACCATAGTTGTGCCATAAATATCCACTTGCAATAATGCGTTCTTCCAATACTGATCCAGGGTCGTTTTCTCCGGCTTCAAATTCATTTCTTACTACACTAAATTCAGTTTTTAATTCATCCTTCAAAATCTGACTATTCACCATACGATCAGATTCCATATCCAATGCCCATTTTAAATTATCATCACTTGCTGGAAGTACTTCATAATAATTGGTTCTATCGTACCAGGTTGTTCCATTTGCTTCTGCTCCTTTGTCGGCAATAGTTGTTTTGATGTCCTTATATCTTTTGGAGGTTTTAAACATCATGTGTTCGAGTAAATGCGCCATACCGCTTTCTCCATAACCTTCGTGGCGAGAGCCTACCAGATAAACGATATTTACAACTACGTTGTTCTGTGAATTATCGGGTAGTAATAAAACACGCAAACCATTCTGTAGTTTGTATTCTTTAATTCCTTCTACTTGTGTTACTAACTGTGGTGCAGCACCAGCAGCTTTTGGAGCCTGACTATTTACAGCATAAATAAAAGTAAACAGGCATAAAATGACGGATGAAATTTTGTGCATAGTATTCGGTTTTTAATAAAAAGAAACCCCACAAAAGAATTCTAATGTGGGGTTATCAAATGTATTAAGAAAAAACTATTATGTCAACAGGTATTTGTTTAAAAACTGTTAGGGTTGTTGAACGGTATTAATATCTGAATTGTTATTTTCTGGGCGCATTTGCGGAAACAGTAATACATCCTGAATAGATACCTGATTCGTCATCATCATGCATAGGCGATCGATACCAATACCGATACCCGATGTTGGTGGCATACCATATTCTAACGCTCTTAAAAAATCATAATCTATAAACATAGCCTCATCATCTCCTCTTTCCATCAGTTTCGCTTGTTCTTCAAACCTTTCACGTTGATCAATTGGATCATTTAACTCAGAATAGGCATTGGCAATTTCTTTGCCATTTACCATCAGTTCAAATCTTTCAACTAATCCTGGTTTAGTTCTGTGTTTTTTTGTAAGCGGACTCATCTCAACCGGATAGTCGATGATGAATGTAGGTTGTATATAAGTATGTTCACTTGTTTCTCCGAATAATTCATCGATCAATTTACCCTTTCCGATATTGTTGGGTACTGAGATATTCAATTGTTTGCACACATCTCTTAATCCTGTTTCATCCATTCCACTAACATCGATGCCGGTATTTTCTTTGATGGCATCTAAAATGCTAATGCGTCTATATGGAGCTTTGAAGTTGATAATCTTATCACCCAATACCACATCTGTTGTTCCATGTAAACTCAAAGCAATTTTTTCAAATAATTGCTCTGTTGTTTCCATCATCCAGAAATAGTCTTTATAAGCAGTATACCATTCTAACACAGTGAATTCTGGATTATGTGTGCGGTCCATTCCTTCATTACGAAAGTTTCTGCTAAACTCATATACCCAGTCAAAGCCACCTACAATCAGGCGTTTCAGGTATAATTCATTTGCAATACGAAGGTATAATGGAATGTCTAGGGCATTATGATGTGAAATAAACGGACGAGCAGCAGCACCACCTGGAATACTTTGTAACACAGGAGTGTCCACTTCTAAAGCGCCTTGAGCGTTTAGGAATTCGCGAATGGTGTTTACCAGTTTGGTTCTTTTTACGAAAGTTTCTCTTACTTCTGGATTTATGATCAGGTCTGCATAACGTTGGCGATAGCGGAATTCAGGATCTGTTACAGCGTCGAATACATTTCCTTCCTCATCTCTCTTAACCACTGGAAGGGGCTTTAAAGATTTAGTAAGAAGGGTTAAAGTCTGTGCATGTATAGAAGTTTCACCGGTTTTAGTAATGAAGCCAAAACCAGTAACGCCAATGATATCACCCAGATCAAGGCCTGTTTTAATTACTATATCCCATAAGGTCTTGTCTTCTTCCGGACAAACATCATCCCTTTTCACATATAGCTGTATAATGCCCTTGCTATCTTGAATTTTAATAAAAAGGACTTTACCCTTATCATTGATACTCATGATCCGGCCTGCCACACAAACCTGTGCAAACTGCTCTTTGGTTTCTTCTGAATAGTTTTCTTTAATATCGATGGAATAGTGAGAAACCGGGTAAAGGGCTGCAGGAAATGGATCGATTCCTGCTTCTTGCATTTTCGTCAATTTTTCGCGACGGATAATTTCTTGTTCTGACAAGTGGGATAAACTCATATTAATAATTGCTTAGAGCGAGCAAAATTAACGCTTGTTGAGCAGGTTGACAAGGGGTATCAAATATTAAGGATCAAGTATTATTTGTTCAGACTGAGTTTTTGGTAGATCTCAACTTCTGATAATGCAATCATTTCTCCGGGTTGCATATTATTGAGACGAACGTCTTCGATACTATTTCTAATTAAACGCAAAGTAGGGAATCCAACTTTTGCAGTCATTTTTCTTACCTGTCTATTTTTTCCTTCAGTTAATATCAATTCGATCCAAGGTGCTGGAATTTCTTTTCTAAATCGGATGGGTGGATTTCGATCTGGAATGATAGGATCTGTTTTAAATATTTTTGCAATTGCTTTTTTGGTGTGATAAATTTTTCCATCGAGATTGATATCAACTCCATTTGATAATTCTGCAATTGCTTTTTCATTGATGGCGCCGTCTACTTGTACCCAATAACTTCGTTGATGTAAAAATGTAGGATGTAATAATCGATGATTTAATTGTTTATCGTTCGTGAGTAAAAGCAATCCTTCACTATCAAAATCCAACCTTCCAACTGGGTATATATCTTTGGGCACATCGAAAAAATCGGCTAAAGTTTGTTTGCCTTCTTCTGGTGAAAACTGAGAAAGTACTTGGTAAGGTTTGTATATTTTGAAGTAGTAATTCATAAAAAACAAAAGTCCCGCAGAAGCGAGACTTTGTATATGGATGGGTTAGTAAGTACCAGGAAATCAACTTTCCTTACACAATATTAAAAAACCTTTTATCTAATGCAAAAATATTTTTAAACAATTTTATTAACATTTTCAAGCAGGTTGTGAATTTCATTGCTTATTTCGACATCGTTTTTCAATTCTATTAACCTGTTTTATCTAATTTTAAATTGAAAAAATAAATATTATTTCTGCTGTAATACTAGCAAATAAAGGGTTTCAGCGTTATGTAAAAAAATGAAGAAGGTTTAATTATCAGAAAATGATTCAAAAAGGAAACCTTAAATTCTTTCTCAAAACTCCTCATTTTTTACGAAAAAAAATTTCTGCTTTGTAGGAGACATTACCTTTGATTTTCACAAAAAACACTGTTATGAAGTTTCCTGCTCCTGTTTCTGTTGAATGGATGGCTGATTTAATCGGCGCCGAAATTTCGGGTAATCGCAGTGCGCAGATAAGCGGCATCAATGAAATACATAAAGTAATGAAGGGCGATCTTGTTTTTGTAGATCATCCAAAGTACTACGATACTTGTTTAAACAGCGAAGCAAGTTTCATCATTATTAATACAAAAGAAGTTATTGTACCAGAAGGCAAAACCATTTTTATAGTGGCCGAACCTTTTGAAGCTTATTTACAAATCGTGCATCACTTCAAACCATTTGTAGCTGCAGAAAAATCGATCAGTGAAAATTTAGTGATAGGTAAAGGATCGGTAATAATGCCGAATGTATTTATTGGAAACAATGTAGTGATAGGAAAAAATTCGGTGATTTATCCGAATGTAAGTTTGTTAGATGGAACTATTATTGGTGATAATGTTGTTATTCAGGCAGGAACCGTTATTGGCAGTGATGCATTTTATTATAATACTAAAAAGAATAGAGAGAGTTGGTTTAAGCGTATGGAAAGTTGCGGGAATGTTGTGATTGAAGACAATGTTGAAATTGGTGCAGGATGTACTATTGATCGTGGAGTTACTGCAGAAACAAGAATTGGTTTCGGAACCAAAATGGATAATATGGTGCATATTGGGCATGATACCACCGTTGGTAAAAATTGTTTATTTGCGGCTCAAGTGGGTATTGCTGGCGGAACAATTATTGAAGATGGTGTTACTTTATGGGGACAGGTTGGGGTTAGTAAAACGCTAACCATTGGAGCTAATGCAGTAGTGCTTGCGCAGAGTGGTGTGCCTTCTTCCCTAGCAGGAGGTAAAACTTATTTTGGATATCCTGCTGAAGATGCATCTTTAAAGCGAAGAGAATTAGTATGGATAAAACGTATACCGGAGCTATGGAAAAAAGTAATGGAATAAAAAAAATCCTCTCGACCATTCGAGAGGATTTTTTTTTAGAAAGAACTTAAAGCTAAGTGAGTAGCTTCAATGGTCTTATCTAAATCTGCATAGCTTAATGCATTATTCAAAAACCAGCTTTCGAAGGCTGAGGGGGGAAGATAAATACCTTGGTCTAACATGGCATGAAAATACTTTTTGAACAGCTCGTTATTTGCTGAAGCGGCTGAAGCAAAGTCGGTTACCGGATGATCACTAAAGTGGACACTTATCATTGAACCGAAACGGTTAATTACAAATGGTTGCCCCCAACTCGTTAGTACTTTTTTAAGCCCTTCATGTAAATAAGCTGTTTTTTGATTCAGCTCTTCATATATAGAAGGATTATTTTTTAGTTCCTGCAATAATGTATAACCAGCAATCATTGCAATTGGATTACCACTTAAAGTTCCTGCCTGATAAACGTTTCCAAGAGGTGCAATATGCTCCATAATAGCTCTTTTGCCCCCAAATGCACCAACAGGCATTCCTGCACCAATCACTTTGCCATAAGTAACCAGATCAGCTTGTATACCTAATTTTTCCTGAGCTCCGCCTGCTGATAAACGAAACCCTGTCATTACTTCATCAAAAATAAAAACGATCGATTCTTCATCGCAAATTTTTCTCAGGCCTTCTAAAAATCCGGTGGCTGGTAAAACGCATCCCATATTGCCTGCCACTGGTTCAACTATGATGGCAGCGATTTCGCCTTTGTTTTCAACTACTAATTTCTTTACCGCATCCAAATCATTATAAGGAGCCACTAAAGTATCATTTGCAACACCCGGAGTAACACCAGGAACAGTTTGAATATTTAAAGTTGCCAAACCACTTCCTGCTTTTACCAGAAATGAATCGGCGTGCCCATGGTAGTGTCCGTCAAATTTGATGATCTTATTCTTGCCAGTATACCCCCTAGCTAATCTGATAGCACTCATACAAGCTTCAGTGCCACTACTCACCATTCGAATTAAATCGATTCCAGGAGTCATATTACAAATCAACTCCGCCATTTCAATTTCTAATTCTGTAGGAGCACCATAAGAAGTTGAATATGGTGCATATTCAAGAATTGCTTCTACAACAGGAGCATAGGCGTGACCTAAGATCATCGGTCCCCAGGATGCAATAAAATCAATATACTGATTGCCGTCTACATCATATAGATAGGCACCTTTTGCTTTCTTTATAAATACTGGAGTTCCGCCAACGCTTTTAAATGCGCGTACAGGAGAGTTAACACCTCCTGGAATTGTTTTCTGTGCTCTTTCAAAAAGTGCAACACTTTTATTTCTATTCATCTTCTTATCATTCAATAATTATCCAAGTAATCTTACTGCGTCTTTTGCAAAATAAGTGGCGATCAAATCTGCGCCAGCTCTTTTTATGGAACCCAGTGTTTCTAGTATGGCTTTATCTTCTTCTATCCAACCCATTTTTGCAGCCGCCTTGATCATGGCATATTCTCCACTGATATTATATGCACTAACAGGGACTTCCACTGCATTTTTGATCTCACGAATAATATCTAAATAAGAAAGAGCAGGTTTGATCATTACGATATCTGCACCTTCTTCAATATCCATTAATGTTTCTTTAATTGCTTCAATACGATTTCCATAATCCATTTGATAAGATTTCTTATCACCAAAACCCGGAGCGCTATCTAAGGCATTTCTAAAAGGGCCATAAAAACATGAAGCATATTTCGCGCTATAGCTCATGATTCCTGTTTTATTGAAATTATTTTCTTCTAATGCCTGGCGAATTGCACCAATGCGACCATCCATCATATCACTCGGGGCTACAAAGTCGGCCCCGGCTGATGCATGACTTACGCTCATAGCTGCCAATACTTCTACTGTAGCATCATTTATGATTTCATTATTTTCTACAATTCCATCGTGACCATAACTTGAAAATGGGTCAAGTGCCACATCCGTCATGATACACATTTCAGGAACTGCATCTTTTATAGCGCGGATACTTCTTTGCATTAAACCATTTGGATTAAGCGCTTCCGTTCCTTTGTTATCTTTTAAATTGTCTTCACATTTAATAAATAGTAAAACAGACTTTAATCCCATGGCCCATAATTCACGAACTTCTTTAATAGTTTGATCTAAAGAACGTCGATAGTAACCTGGCATGGAACTGATTTCAGAAACTACATTTTCTCCCTCAACAATAAATAATGGAACAATAAAATCATTTGGAGTTAATAATGTTTCGCGTACCATCGCTCTAATAGCAGGGGTTTGGCGGAGTATTCTGTTTCTTCTTTGTAAGTACATACTACTAATTTTTAAATGCTGTATTCTTTTACAGCGTCTACAAATGCCCTGGCATGATCTACAGGAATATTTGGAGTAATACCATGACCAAGGTTTGCAATATAATTTTGTGCACCAAAACTATTAATCATTTCTATCACAGATTTTTTAATTTCAGGAATAGGAGCCAATAGTTTAGCAGGATCAAAATTGCCCTGCAATGTTATTTTGTTACCAGTTAATTCGCGGGCCATTTCAGGACTTACACACCAATCAATTCCTAAACCTGCAGCGCTACTATTGCTAAGGTCTTTTAAGGCATACCAACTTCCCTTTGGAAATAAAATTACTGGTGCATCATCTTTCAGAGCATCTGCAATTTGGATCAAATAAGGTTGTGCAAAAAGTTTAAAATCGGCCGGACTTAATGCACCAGACCAACTATCAAAGACTTGTAAGGTATCGGCACCCGCTTTTACTTGCGCTTTCAGATATGCGATAGTAATGGTTGTAATTTTTTGTAATAATTCGTGAGCGAGTAAAGGTTGTGTGTAGGCAAATTGTTTTGCTTTTTCCCAGGTTTTGGAACCCTTTCCTTCAATCATATAACAAAAGATGGTCCAAGGTGCACCAGCAAAGCCAATTAAAGGAACACGACCATTTAATTCGCTTTTTGTTAGACTAAGCGCTTGCATTACATAAGAAAGTTTTTCTTCAACTCCTTCTGTTTCTAATGCATCAATATCGGCCTTTGTAATAATGGTTTTGGGTAAAACCGGTCCTTTATTTTCTTCCAATAATACCGTTAATCCAAGAGCTTGAGGAATAACAAGAATGTCTGAAAAAATAATGGCGGCATCCACACCAACCTGATTAACGGGTTGCAATGTAATTTCAGTGGCAAGTGCCGGGGTTTGAACTCTTGTGAAGAAATCATATTTTTCACGAAGCTTGATATAATCAGGTAAGTATCTTCCTGCCTGACGCATCATCCATACCGGAGGGCGCTCAACTTTTTCATTGCGTAATGCTCTTAACAGTAAATCATTTTTTAATAAAGTCATTTCGGAAACTGGGATTATTTTATTTAGAATCTAAAAAATAGTCGATCATTTTTTTAACTAGCATGTCTTTGCCAGGTAATTCAGATACTACAATTTTATTTTTTGAATTAATTGCTAATTCTTCTGCTGTAGTGGTTCCTATTGAAAAAAGAACAGTTGAATCTGCTAAATTGTTTGATTTAAAAAAGCTGGAAGCTGCGCTGGGACTGAAAAAGAGAATACCGTTGTATTCTTTAACTAAAGTATGATTTACATCTTTTGTTTGATAAACCTCAATTTCATTTACCCTGATACCATTATTACGAAGGATAGAAGGTAATTCTTCCCGTCTTTGATCACCACAAAAAAAGCATAGCTTATTTGTCTTTCTATCTTCTACAATCAGGCCAGCTAATTCGGCTGCATTGGTAGCGGTTCCAATTATTACACCTTCACCAAAATAATGCTTCACCAATTTATTAGTGGTAATACCAATACAATAAACCTTCCAATCGGGTTTGGATTTAGTTAAATGACAAGCTACTGCATCCACTGCATTCATACTTGTGAACACAACGATTGTTTCAGTTAATAGTAAATCCTTAATTTTTTTACTAAGGTCTTTGTCATTAATTGGTGTTGTTTCGATAAATGATATACAGTCTATATCTATGCCAAGATCCTTCGCAATTTTTATTTGCGAAGGATCGATGGGGCGGGTAGATAATATTTGAATTCTATTTTGCAGTATTCCTAATTTTTTCGGCAATTGCTAATCCGCCATTATCCAATAATTTCTGGGCTGCTTTTATCCCAAGATCATGCTTATAAAATTCTAAAGGCTCAATCATTTCTACTTCAGCTTTTTCTTTTCCATCTAAGGAAAGGATGTTTCCTTTAAAAAAAATATGTTCATTTTTAATTTCAGCAAATGCACTAATTGGTGTGGAGCAGCCCCCCAGTAATGTTCTTAGGAAGTCTCTTTCAATTTTCGTGCAAGTAGTTGTAGAAGGATTGTTAATTGTTGCAGTAGCATCCAACACATAGTTGTCGTTATCTCTAGAAACAACCATAATGGCACCTTGTGCAGGTGCTGGTAACATCCAGTTTAAATCCATTGAATTTTCTGGGCGAACACCGATGCGTTCTAAACCAGCAGCAGCAAATATGGCTCCATCCCAATTTTGATCATTTAATTTTTGTAAACGCGTATTTACATTACCACGTATGTTTTCAATAATATGGTTAGGATATCGATTAAGCCATTGTGATTTTCTGCGAATGCTACTTGTGGCGATTATAGCAGCAGAAGAAAAATCATCTAAAAAACCAGTGTCTGATTTATAAACGAAAAGATCTTTTTGAGATGCTCTGGCCAGCACAGCAGCTTGAATTAAACCAACTGGTAAAAGCGTTGGAACGTCTTTCATAGAATGAACTGCAATATCTATGCGGTTATTCAATAAGGCAGCGTCTAAACTTCTTGTAAATACACCTTGAACACCCATTTCGTATAGTGGTGTCTTCAAATCAATATCGCCTTCACTTTTAATGTAAATCAACTCAGCTTCAAATCCCTCTATTTTCAAAAGCCTTTTAACCTCATTTGCCTGCCATACGGCTAATTGACTCTCCCGGGTACCAATTCTTATAATTTTTTGCATTGTAATTATTATGCTGTAGCGATAAACTCATTTAATGCTTCCAAATAATAGCAGCCTTGTTGATTTTGTTCTTTCATTTTAACAGCCAATCCATTCACCAATTTCTGAATCTTTTCTTCGTTCTGATACACCGGAACACTATTATATTTCGCTGAATAGCTGATAAAAATATCACATTGGTGCAATTGCTCCAACTTTGTTTTAATGGCTTTCAATACTGGAACATTTCTGCGCATTTTATGCCATTCAATAAACTCTTTGCTATATTTTTCTATTATAACCAATGCTTTTGGTACTTCAGCTTGTCTTTTTTGAAGATTACTATCCTTGATTTTTGAAAGCTCATCCACATTTACCAATTGTATATGAGGTAATTCCTTTGCTGATACTTCCACATTATAAGGAATCGACAAATCAAGAATGAGTTTTTGAGAACCAGCAGCTAATTGATCTTTAGTAATTACTGGTTTTTGTGAGTTAGTGGCCACAATTATAATATCAGAACTAGCAACTACCGCATCCATATCTTCAATTGGTGCAAATTGAATCCCCATGTCAATTGCAAGTTCAGAGGCTTTGCTTAGGGTTCTGTTTAACAAAACAATATTTCTAGTATCTAAATAGTCTACTAAATTTTTACATGTGTTTTTTCCGATTTTACCAATGCCTAGTAGCGCAATTTTCTTTCCTTTAATATTTGGAAACTGCTCCCGAATGTATTGTACAGCTGCAAATGAAACTGATACAGTTCCACCACTTAATGATGTTGTTGATTTAATTTCTTTTGAAGCCTGAAGTACCGCATTGACTAATCTTTCCATATAACCACCCATGCAATGATGATCTTTTGAAAATTTTACAGCTTTTTTAATCTGACCAACAATTTCATAGTCACCTAAAATTTGTGAATCTAAACCAGCACCTACTTGGAAAAAATGTTGCATTGCATCCATTCCTTTTTTGGTGTATGCTATTTCATTGAAAAGTTCGGCTCCACCTTCTGTATGTTCACAGATTAGTGTAGATAAAGTAGAAGCGTCTTCAGCAAATCCATAAATCTCAGTTCTATTACAAGTTGATAAAACAAATAAATCAGTTAAACCTATTTTTCCTGCGTCACATAAAATATTTACATATTGATCTTCTCCAACTGCAAATAAACTTCTGCGTGTTGCATCTGTTTTTTTATAGTTGACTCCAATCACAAAAAAATTTGATATTTCTATTCGTCTGTTTTGCACTAGATCTAAAAAATGTTCAGCTTCAAAATTAGTTGTAGCAATTGTTATAGATAAAGCTGGATGTCATATTAGTGTCATTTCGTGATATGATTTATATCATGTGGTGTCTTGATTCCAATCATATTAATTAAACTATTTTTTACGGTAAGGCATGTTTAACACTTCAATTTTAATTTCTGACAATGCCATGACGTAAAAAAAATTTTGCGACTAGTTACATGAGTATATTTGAATTTAACCAAGAAAAAATGTCCTCCAAAAAAGCAGTTTTATTAATGAATCTTGGGTCTCCTGATTCAACAGAAGTAAAAGACGTTAAGAAATATTTAAATGAATTTTTAATGGATGGAAGGGTAATTGATTATCCTTATTTATTCAGAAAGCTTCTTGTTCAGGGCATTATTGTTCCTTTTCGATCTCCAAAATCTGCCGAAGCCTACAAAACTATTTGGACAGAAGAAGGTTCTCCGCTTGTAGTTTTAACAAAACAATTACAAGCAGCATTACAAGAAAAATTAACTGCTCCTGTTGAAATTGCGATGCGTTATGGCAATCCTAGTCCTGAGTCGGCCTTCGATAAACTTTTGGAAAGAGATCCTGAGATTGAAGAAGTAATTGCAATTCCTTTATATCCGCATTATGCAATGTCATCTTATGAAACCGCAGTGGAGCATGCTAAAGCGGCTTTTGCTAAAAAGAAGTATCCATTCAAGCTAAGTTTCATTAAGCCATTCTACAATGAGTTTCAATATATTCAAGCGATGTCAGAGAATATGAAAAGTTATCTTGAAAAAGAGTACGATCATATTCTATTTAGTTATCATGGCATTCCTGAACGCCATATTAAAAAAAGCGATATCACAGGTAAGCATTGTTTACAAGTTGAGAATTGTTGTCGTGTTCCTTCGGAAGCCCACGACTATTGTTACAGGCATCAATGTTTTGAAACAACCAAACATATAGCTGCAACTTTGAGACTTCCAGCACTAAAGTATAGTATAGCATTTCAATCTCGTTTGGGTAAGGGCTGGTTACAGCCTTTCACGGATAAGCGTTTGGAAGAAATGCCAAAAGAAGGCATCAAGAAATTATTAGTGATCTGTCCGGCTTTTGTAAGCGACTGTTTAGAAACCTTAGAAGAAATTGCTGAACGAGGTAGAGAATCATTTATAGAAGCTGGTGGAGAAGAGTTTACAATGATCCCTTGTTTAAATACACACCCTATGTGGGTAGAAGCTTTAAGCGAATGGGTTAATGGATATAGTGAAACTAATAGACAAATGATCTTAGAACAATAACCATGTATACTTATATAAAAGCGCTTCATATCATTTTTGTCGTTACCTGGTTTGCAGGGCTCTTTTATTTTCCCAGGTTATTCATATATAATACAGAAGCAAACGATAAAACATTAGAAGTTAAAAATGCATTGCAAGAACAGTTTCGCATAATGATGAAAAGGCTTTGGTATGGTATCACTTGGCCTTCTGCGATACTTACTTTAATTTTTGGTATAACAGTTATGTTTAATGGTAACTGGCATAAATTGTTAGGTGATGCAGCTGGCAAATGGCTGGAGTTCAAATTAGCGTTTGTTGTAATCTTATATATCTATCATTATACATTGCATATTATATTTAAACAACAAATGAATGGCATTTTCAAGTATAGTTCTCAGCAACTGAGAATTTGGAATGAAGTAGCTACCATTTTATTGATTGCAATTGTAATGTTAGCAACTGTAAAAGAGAGTATGAGTTTTGTATGGGGGATAATAGGTATGCTTCTCTTTATTGCTCTGTTACTTTCAGCTATTAAAATTTATAAAAACCTCCGGAAAGATTAATATTTCTGAATTAAAATTTTTATGATGGATAATTCAATTTTAGAACTGTTACATAAATACGATTTACCTACTCCAAGATATACTAGTTATCCTACGGTACCTTATTGGGATTTTAATACTTTAGATGAGGCTAAGTGGAAACAAACGGTGATGGATACATATGAAGCAGAGAATGGAGAAATATGTATTTATATACACCTTCCGTTTTGCGAAAACTTGTGTACTTTTTGTGCCTGCAATAAAAGGATTACAGTGAACCATGGTGTAGAAGATCCATATATAGCGAGTGTTCTAAAAGAATGGAAAATGTATCGGGCATTATTGAAGTCAACACCAGTGATCAAAGAAATACACTTAGGTGGTGGAACCCCCACTTTTTTTAGCCCAGAAAATTTAAAGAAACTGATTCAAGGGATTACTGCTGATATGGAAATAAGTGCAGATCACGAATTCAGTATCGAAGTTCATCCAAATTATACAACAGAAGACCATATTAAAACCTTGGCTGAAGTGGGTTTTAATCGAGTGAGCTTAGGTGTTCAGGATTTTGATCCACATGTACAGTTTGTTATAAATAGAATTCAATCGTTTGAAAAGACAAAGGAAGTAGTTGATTGGGCTAGAAAATATCATTTCAGTAGCATAAATGTGGATTTAGTTTACGGACTACCTCATCAAACTGTTGCAAGTGTGGAGCATACTGTGAATTTGATTAAAGGATTTATGCCTGATAGAATTGCATTTTATTCTTATGCGCACGTTCCATGGAAAAGTAAAGTTCAAAGAAGATATACGGAAGCCGATCTACCTACTGCATCACAAAAATGGGCGATGTATCATCGGGGAAGAGAATTATTTGAGGAAGCTGGATTTAATAGTATTGGGATGGATCATTTCGCTTTATTAAATGATAAACTTTTTAAAGCTGCCGAAGAAGGCAACTTGCATAGAAACTTTATGGGTTATACAACTACCAAATCAAAACTCATCATTGGATTAGGTGTGTCAAGTATCAGCGATGCCTGGTCTGCTTTTGCACAAAACGATAAAGAAGTTGAATCGTATCAAGAAAAAATAAATCTAGGGATTCTACCTTTGGTTCATGGCCACGCATTAAACTCAGAAGATTTAGTGATTCGGAAAAAAATCCTTGAGTTGATGTGCGAAAACAAAACAAGCTTAGAAGAGAATAGTTTTGAAGAAGCATTTATCAATTCTGCGATTAATAAATTAAAACAATTAGAAGAGGATGGGTTATTAAAACTGGAAGGCAAACAGATCATTGTTTCTAATAAGGGCAAATCATTTATTAGAAATATCAGTGCTGCTATTGATGCGCAGCTTTGGAGAAAACAAATGATTGGTAATACTTTTAGTAAAGCAATATAATTAGGCTTTATAATTTTAAATCATAGAAATGAGGTTGATAAGGCTCATTTTTTAAAATTTTCAATAGGTCTTTTTCGAAAGATTCAATGGGGGAGTCAATGATTCTACCCATTTCTTTTTTGCCATTATAGATAATGTAAGTGGGGGTACGTACTATATTTTTTCCAGCTTCTTCGTGTTGTGGGCTTTGTTTATACAGGTCTGCAGTATTGTTTAAAAAAATAAGCTTTAATTGAGTACTATCTACCTCCGACTCTTTCAATATTTTTAAAAATTTAGGCAGATCTGCTTTGCTTTCTCCACACCAGGTACCTGCATAAATTTCTATTCTCTTTTTTTTGAAGGCAGTTTTAAGAGCCATGATAGTAATGCTGTCTGTTTTCGCATTGTTGTAGTTGGGCACAAACCAAACACTAAAAGGGTTATGCAGCAACATTTGTGGAGAACAATGTCCCAATAAAACCGTCTGATTATTTTCGTTTAAAACAATACTATTTGTATAAACTGATGCTGTAGTGTTATGCAAAGTAGGACTGCATGATATAGCCCCCAATAAAATAAATAGTAGAAAAAATATGTGATATATATATTTCAATTAATAATTTTAGGATAAGTGATATCGGTTTTTTAACTCTGCGCAAATACGTTCAATTGAGGTTTGCATATTTCGATATTGAAATTGGGGTAATGTCTTCAGTAATTTATTATTATCGAAACGAACAGAAGTTCTTGCAGTTCTAGATGTTTCTTTAGTTAACAATGGACTCTTCCCTGTGATGCTTCCTTTGACCGCTTCAAGTCTCCAGACAATCTCAGCTAATAAAGCTGTAACTCTTTTGTGCGGAGCTCTTTTGTGAAATGCATTTGCAATTAAGGTAAAAACATCTCGGTAGGGAAGATTTTCAGCACTTAAAATAAAGCGTTGATCACTAATGTCGCTATCCATTAAAAGTACCATCGCATCAACAACATCCATAACATCAACAAAACCACTCATGCCCTCAGTATACCAAGGGAATTCGTCATATGCTGATTTAAAAATCGCTGTAGATCCTTTTGTCCAATCGCTTTCTCCTAAAATAATAACTGGATTTACAACAACAACATTTAATCCTTCACCCATTCCACGCCATACTTCAATTTCGGCCAGATATTTACTTTTGCCGTATTCGCTATTACTGGTTTCTTCAGTCCAGTTCATCGATTCATTAATAGCCTGATTTTCTCTAATTCTTCCTAATGCTGCAACAGAACTAACAAAAAGCAATTTCTCTATGTTAGCATTTAAACATGCATTTACAATATTGGCAGTTCCTTCGATATTGGTATGATGTAGTGTTTTTTTATTTTTAGCAGTAAAGGAAACAATCGCCGCGCAATGGTATACTTGAGTAACTCCTACCATTGCCGCTTCCAGTGAAACAATATCAAGTATATCAGCTTTAAACCATTGAACAGCTGAAGAATTAAATGTAGTTGGAATTTCTGAGCGATATAATGCTCTTACAGACTTACCCTGAGCAACAAGTGCTTTAATAAGGTGTGATCCAACTAAGCCAGTTGCTCCGGTTACTAAAATCATGAAGGATTATTTATTAGATGCAATTTTGGTTTGCTAAGATAATGAGAATCATTATTGACATTTCAAACAAGTACCACTAACTACCACATCAACCTGACTAACTAAAAATCCAGATGGTAAAACCACTGGCGGAACTGTAACATGGTCTAGACAATAAGTTGTTCCGCAATGGTCGCACATAAAGTGTACATGGTTGTCGTGATGGTGGCCTTCACTGCAATCGTCTTTACATAGTGCATATCGCACAGAATTATCTGCAGATGGAATGGTATGTATAATCCCTTTTTCGACAAAAGTTTGCAGGGTTCTATAAATAGTTACCCTATCGAATTCTTCCCCGCTCTGTTGTTCTATATCAGCATGTGCCAATGCGCCCTTCCGTTGAAGGAACATTTCCAGAATTTTTTTCCGGCTATCAGTAATACTTAACTGATTTCTTTTTAATGTATCAACTATCCTAGGATGCATGCTAAAGCGATTAAGGGTTATTCCCAAAAATACTATTTACAAAATTACCGCTTCCTGCTTTTTCTTTTAAAAGTTTGCCAATATCAACTTTTAATTTTTCTAGTTCATCAGCCTTTAATCCATCATACACCTGCCCTCGCACCTTTCCATCTTTATCAATTAAAGCAAAGAATTGAGTATGTATAAATTGATCTTCAATTTTTTCAACATTATTTTTCGGATCATCTAATAAATAGGAACTACGCGCTTGACTATATAAACTGTCTTTGCGACCAGTTAAGAAAATCCATTTTTTGGTATCCACTTTTAATGAATCGGAATATACTTTCATTCTTTCAACTGTATCACGTTCGGGGTCACAAGTATGTGAAACGATTAAAAAGTCTGGTTCGTTTTTAAAAGCTTCAGCAATCATTTTCATATTGGTATTCATTTTCGGACAAATACCCTTGCAATTAGTAAAGAAATACTCCACCACACAAACTTTTCCTAGCATGTCTTTTTCGGTAAAGATTTGGTTATCCTGTGTTTTAAAATGAAAAGGTTTTACATAGCTAATGGTAGATAATTTAGTTCTCCACTCGTCGTTTCCGCGAAACAAAAAGAAATAGAATCCAACTAAAAGCACCAAAAAGAATAGTAAGTAACCAATAAATTTCTTTCCCATAATAAAATAATTAGCGCAAAGTTAGGGGGCGGCGCTTTTGTCCACCCGCTTTATTATTTTGCAACACTGTTGCATTTACGTACATTTGTAATCTTATTTAGAGGGCTATGAAACTAAACTTAGATTTTTTGGGGATTGCAACATCCGTGGCTTGTGCCATTCATTGTGCGTTATTACCCTTATTTCTAAGTAGTTTACCCATATTTGGCATCAATATTATCGAAAATATATATTTCGAAAATATGATGGTAGTAATTGCTTTTATAGTAGGAGTTTTAGCTTTAAGACACGGAAAACAGAAGCATCATCACAGTTTGATGCCTATTGTCGTGTTTTCGGTTGGAATACTTTTATTATTTGCTAAAATTGTTTGGCGTGATTGGCAGAATTGGTTCCTTTTTCCGGCAGTAAGTTTAATCGTAACAGCCCATTTGCTCAACTTCGGTTTCTGCAGAATACATAATCATGCCCATGCGGACGATTGTAATCACTAGTTAAAACTATAACTCGTTCCTCCATCTTTTTCATCCTTCAATTGAACACCCAAAGCGGTTAATTCATTTCTGATTTTATCGCTGGTCATAAAATCCTTTTTACTCTTAGCATCTTTACGAATGCTGATTAGCAATTGAAGAACTCCATCTAACTGTCCATTATCGGAAGATCTTTCTCCAATTAGTCCAAACACATCTTCCAAATAAGCTTTCAATTGTTTTTGAAGAAGCAATGCAGATGCACCACTAATAGCAGTTTCTGAAATATGCTTGTCTTTAATTGAATTAATTACCGAAGACAATTCAAACATATTAGCCAAAACCTTAGCGGTACTGAAATCATCGTTCATAAATTCATCGAATTCTGCAACAAGTTTTTCAACTTTTTCATTGAGAACAGAATCGGATGCTATTGAACCCTCAATAAATTTTTGTTTGCTATACCATTCATAAGCTTCCCACAAACGTTTCAAGGCTTTTTCAGAAGCTTGTAATGCTTCATTGCTGAAGTCTAGAGTGCCTCTATAATGACTTTGGAGAATAAAGAACCGGATGGTCATGGGAGAATAGGCTTGTTCCAAAATCGGACTATCGCCGCTAAATAATTCAGTCAGTTTGATCACATTATTATAACTCTTACCCATTTTTTTACCCTGAATGGTAATCATATTATTATGAAGCCAATAACGTGCAGGTGTTTTATGGTTGCATACTGTGCTTTGAGCGATTTCACATTCGTGGTGTGGAAATTGAAGATCCATTCCACCACCATGTATATCAAACTCTTCACCCAAATATTTACTACTCATTGCAGAGCACTCAATATGCCAACCCGGGAAACCTTCGCCCCATGGGCTATTCCAACGCATGATGTGTTCTGGAGGTGCAGATTTCCAAAGTGCAAAATCGTTTTTATCTCTTTTTTCTTCTTGATTATCTAACTCACGAGTAGTGTCGAGTTGATCTTCTAAATTCCTTCCGCTAAGCATGCCATAGGGCTTTCCCAATTTCGAGAAATCAGTATTATATCTTTCTACATCGAAATAAACCGAACCATTTGCTTCATAGGCATAACCATCAGCAATGATTTTTTTAATCATTTCAATTTGTTCTACAATATGACCAGTTGCAGTAGGTTCAATACTTGGAGGTAAATTATTAAAACGGCTCATAGCCCAATGATAGAGATTGGTATATTTCTGAACCAGCTCCATGGGCTCGAGTTTTTCTAAAACAGCTTTTTTACTGATCTTATCTTCAGCTTCTCGACCTTCTTCTTCAAAATGACCAGCATCTGTGATATTTCGAACGTAGCGTACTTTATATCCAACATACATTAAATAACGATAAATAACATCGAAAGTAATGAATGGGCGTGCATGTCCTAAGTGACTTTCACCGCTTACCGTTGGTCCGCAAACATACATTCCTACATAGGGTGCATGAATTGGAGTAAATATTTCTTTTTGTCTGCTTAATGAATTATAAACTTTCAAAGACATGATATCGTACTTGTGAGATTGTGAATTGAGTTAGAAGCCACTGAAAGGGCCTAAAGGCCGGATTAATAGCAGCAACAACAACAGTAGGAATAAAAATTGCTCAAATACATGGGTTGCAAGATAAGAAAATAAAGCCGTTTTGACAGAAGAGACCTGCCGATTTATTTATTAAGCCGTAGATCTGTAACCAGCATCATATGGTCGCTTAAGTCTTCATCTACCATATCAAACTGTTTCACAGTGAAATGGTTATCAGCAATTATATAATCGATTCGAAGGGTTGGGGCTAATGACAAATAGGTTCTTCCTATCCCAAAATCTTTTTTCAAAAAGCAATCCTGCCAATTACCCTTGATATTAAAATAAGTATAGGAATTTGGAACATCATTAAAATCCCCAGTTATAATACCAGGTAAATTAGAGAGGTCTCTTTGATTTCTAACAATATCTGATTGTACTCCCCTTCTATTAAAAGCGAGTTTCATTTTCTTTAAAATATTTTTAGAAGCAGCAACCGTTTCTTCATCTTGTTCCTTAATTTTTTCAATATCTGCATAATCTTCTTTTTTAAATTTAAAAGATTGTAAGTGCGTATTGAAAACACGAAACGTGTCATCACCTTTTAAAATATCTGCATAAATGAGACTTTCTGCAACTGGGAAATTTGTTTTACCTGAGTCGATGATGGGAAATCTGGAAAATATGATATTACCAGAGTGATAGTTTCCTTTGTTACGTAAGTAGTCTCTGGAAAAATAATAATAAGGAAAGGCTTTTGTAAATAGTGAGATATTATCTGCGTAATCTCTTTGTGTGCTGCTATTAAATTCCTGTAAGCAAACAATATCTGCTTGCATTTTTGTAATAATTTCTGCTATTTCATTACGTGTTAGTCGTTTTGCATCGGCATTTTTACTCAGACCGTTAAAGCTTCTAACATTCCAATCAACTATCCGAATATTCTGAGGATTTTTTTTCTTATTAAAACCTGAACCAGCATGCCATGCAAATACTACTTCCATTTGTTGCCAACCAAAGCAAAGACTAATAAATGGGATCCAGGCATATACAGGCTTGGCAATCAACCAGAATATAATTGCAAAAAACAGAAGAGGTATTAGATAAGGAACAATTAAACCAGTGAGTCCAAATAGCCACCAATTTGCTGGATTGACATAAGGAGAAAGACAAGCAATTAAAAAAAGTGCCGCCAAGAAAATTGTGATAGCGATGCTAAACGATTTAAACGTGCGACGCAAAAAGCTTGTAGCCATGCACTAAAATTAATGAAAATCAAATTTATGGCTGAATATCTGTGATAATCGGATAATGGTCAGATAAATGTAGATGAGGAGAAAAGTATTGTACAGTTTTGATACCTGGGCTTGTAAATAATACATCTATTCTAAGAGTAGGAGATAGACTATCATATGTTTTTCCAAAACCCCAACCCTTTTCAATAAAGGCATCATTTAAGCCAGATCTTATATGATGATATACATAACTTGATGGAACTGCATTTAAATCAGCGGTATAGATAAAAGGAATGTTACAACTATCGAGCGATTTTTTGACTAGATCAGCCTGTACGGTATGCATTTTATCGAAAAAGGCAATTCTACTTAATTTGTCTCTCTGCATTAAAATAGCTTGGTCGTATTTAACAAATTTCAGGCGACTACTATTATTATTGTTCGTTAATTCTACATGAATGCCCATCGAACTTAAATGAGTATTATAAACACGAAGTAATTTAGAAGGAGTTTGTATCTCAACCCATTGTATATATTCTGGTGATTCGATATTGTAATAAGGGATACTGGTTTGTTTTAAAAAAGGCCAACGAGAGAAAATAATGACTCCATTATTCGGGTCAGTTTCACTAAAAAAGCTAAAGGGTAATCCTGTGATCGATTTAATGTTTTCTGTTGTTGCTTTTGCAAGAGGAAAATTGGTAGATGAATAATCTTGAAAACAAATAATATCTGCATTTGCTGATTTAATGAAATCAAGCATTTCATTTATTTTATTGGAGTTTGAAACATCCTGAGATAAAAAATTATTTACATTCCAAGATAGGATACGGACCTGATTTATAGATTTTGCTTGAACAAAATGATTATTAGGATGAATTCCAAAAATTGTAATAATATTTTTATATCCGGCAAAAATCAAAAGAAAAAAGATCCAAGAATATCGTCTAAAAAAAAGAAGGCTTACAATACACCAACCAATCATTAAGAATAATCCTATTGGGAATAAAAGACCAGCGAAAGAAAAAAAATACCCATGTTTAGGATTCACATAAGGAGTTAGACATGTGAGCAAGTAAATAATACTTCCTAGTATTCCAAGGGTAAAAACTATTTTCTTAAATGTGTTCATAAAAGATCTTCCTTACTAGCACTTTTTAAAAAAGATTTTTCTTCATCAGTTAAAAATTGATAGCCCTGCTGATTAATTTTATCGAGAAGCGAATCAATCTTTTGTTGTGTTGTGACAGAAGTTTTATTTTTTCTAATTCCTAATGATTTAGGAAATAAGTTTTCTTTAGGGTCTTTGATAGGTCGTTTTTTATCTGGACTAAATAAATCATTCAACCAATCAATAAAATCATTCATCCAAGCGCCCCAATCTTTACCGCGACGCAATTGGCGTATAAAAAAGAACCCAACCGCACCACCTGTTAAATGCGATGCTGCAATACCAGCATTACTTCCAGCCATTGTTGCAAAATCTATGGCAACAAAAATTACCATTAATACCCAAAGCGGAATTCCTCCATTGATCAAAGGGAAAATTCTATATTCTGGCGCCAATGTTGTAGTAGCTACAGCAATAGCCATAACTGCTGCACCGGCACCCATTAATGGTCCGATTGTGTTTACATGATTAGCTAGTGCCGGAAATAGGTTTACTGCAATAAGAAAAACAACCCCTCCTGCTACTCCCCCATAGATATATATGGGAATTAATTTATTGTTTCCTGTAAGATCTTGTAGAATATATCCAAATGCCCAAAGCCAAAGTAAGCTACTAATCAAACCCCAGATACTATCGTGTGTAAACATATAGGTAAAAATTACCCAGGGCTTGCTAATAAAACTGTCTACCATTGCTGGTAATGTAAACCAATCGAATACTTGCTTATAGAAAAACTCAATAGGAATTTCTGATAGGTAATAAATGATTTTTATAAAAGTGAGTAGTACAAATACTAATAAATTAATAGCCACTAAATATACCAGTGCATTATTATCCTGTCCTAATAATATGCCACGATTTGATTTTGTTGATCTTTCAAACATAATGTTACTGGTAACGGTATCTAATTAATAAAAGTTCTTCTTATTTTTTTTGTTCCAAGTCATTACAATAATTAATCCTACAATAGCGCCACCCACATGTGCCCAACGTGCAATATTATCGCCTGCTGAATTGCGTATCGCAAAAAATAGCTCCCAGGTGAAGTAACCAATTCCTAACCATTTTGCTTTAATGGGAACTAAGAAATACAGATAGATATAAGTATTAGGAAATAAGTAAACAAATGCTGCCAGAATTCCAAATACCGCACCACTAGCACCAAGTGTAGCAGTATTTAAATTGGCTTCATAGTAGCTGGATACATATTGAAATAAAGCATTTGATGCTTCTACATTATTTGGATTGTTAGCTACTATTCCAACTAAATCGGCATTCTGTTCAAACGCATGTGGGTGTTTCATACCGAAATTGAATAGTGCAGTAGTTTGCCCACTGTTAGAAGCCCGCTCTACCAGAATATCAGTGTAGTCCTTCATCATTGGAACTAATTCGTAGCTCAAAAAAAGCAAATGCATTAAAGCTGCTCCTAATCCGCAAATAATAAAGAAGGTAAGAAAACGCTTAGGTCCCCAAAGATTTTCCAGCACCGCACCAAACATATAAAGCGCTAACATGTTTCCGAAAATATGTCCAAAATCTCCATGAAGGAACATATGAGTAACTAATTGCCAGGGCTTAAATAAAGGGCTTTGCCATGCATGCAGGGCAAATACATTTTCGAATGAAAAACCAGCACCCTGACCACCAAGTGTATTTTGTGCCAGAAAAAAAAGTCCGTTTATAATCAGTAAATTCTTTACAACGGTTGGTAAGATTTCAAATCTACTGGGTCTGAATTCAGTCATTTCTAAGTTTTAATTGAACCACATTTTCAATATGCAAGGTATGAGGAAACATATCAACAGGTTGTATTTTCTCCACCCTATATTTTTCATCCAATAAAGCCAAATCTCTTGCCTGTGTTGCTGGATTACAACTTACATAAACTACAGTGGGAGCTTCGATTTCTAATAATTTCTTAATTAGTTTTTCGTGCATCCCGGCCCTTGGCGGATCGGTAATTATTACGTCGGGCTTTCCATGTTCTGCAAAGAAAGTATCATTACAGATATCTATTACATCTCCGGCAAAAAAACTGCATTGTTTTAAATTATTTAACGCGGCATTTTCTTTTGCATCTTCAATTGCCTCTGCTACTACTTCTACACCTATTAATTTTTTTGCCAACTGGCTTACAAAAATACCGATGCTTCCGGTACCACAGTATAAGTCATAAACAACCTGACTTCCATTTAGTTCTGCAAAATCTCTTGTTACCTGGTATAATTTCTCTGCCTGACGTGTATTTGTCTGAAAGAATGACTTTGGGCTAATCTTAAAAGAAAAATTCTCTAACTTTTCTATAATATAACCATTGCCACTATATACCAATGGAAATAAATCATACAAACTATCATTATGCTTTGTATTGATGGTATATAATAAGGTGGTGATTTGAGGAAATTGTTCCAAAAGCTGGTTTAGTAAGGCCTTTCGATTGTTTTCATCTTCATATCCAAAAACAATATTTACCATCAGTTCACCAATAGTACTATTACGAATAAACATATTTCGCAACCAACCCTGGTGCTTTCTAACGTCATAAAATGGAAGATCCCTTTCAAGGGCATATGCTGCTACTGCTTTTCTAATTAGATTGGTAGGTTCTTCCTGCAGGTAACATTTGTCAATCTCCACTACCTTATCAAAGAATCCGCGAACATGAAAACCTGCACCGCCAGGAATATCATCAACAGATAAGCCTTCTTCTTTCATTTTTCTGAAAATGTTGGAAGGGATAAATATTTTTGAACCAAAAGTATACTCGATTTTGTTGCGATATTCTTCAGTTTGATCCGCTCCAATGATGTCTCTAATTGGGGGTAATGCTACTTTTCCAATTCTTGTTAAATTATCGGCAACCTGTTTTTGTTTATAAAATAACTGTTGTTCATAAGGAAGCATTTGCCACTGGCATCCCCCACATACACCGAAATGGCTGCAAAATGGAATAACTCTTTTTTCTGAATAGGTATGAATTTTAACTACATGTCCCTCTGCCCAGTCTTTTTTGCTTTTCGACAATTGTACGTCAACAACGTCGCCCGGAACTGCCCCTTCTATAAATATTACCTTTCCCTCAATACGGGCAAGGGATTTCCCTTCGGCAGCATAATCTTCCACCAATAATTGTTCTAATACTACTCTTTGTTTTTGTTTTCTCACGGGTGCAAATGTAAACTACAGTTCTGTATATGCCTATACTGTGACCAATTTTCCTATTTTTATAGTCAATTCAAGATCGTATGAACCGTATCACATCATTTTTTGTATTTATTATATTGATTCAGTCTGTTCAAGCACAAAACAAAACAGCTGTAAGTGCTAAGCCAGCTAATACAGCTGGGAAGCAGATTTCCATTACCCTCACACCTCTTAAAAATTGTATGGTTTACCTTGGCAGCTATTATGGAAAAGGTAGAGCATTGGTTGATTCTGCTTATTTAAATGAGAAAAGTGTGGGTGTATTCAAAGGGAATAAATTAACTGGGGGAGTTTATTTTATAGTAACACCTCAAATGACTCCTCAGTTTGAATTTTTGATGGATAACAAACAACAGTTTAGTATTGTGGGGGATACTTTACAGAAGGATAGATCATTAATCACAGGTTCGCCAGATAATGATCTATTCAAAGAGTATTTGAAATATTCTTCTGAAAAAGGAAAATTGATGCAAGAGCAAGAAGCGGCTTATCATCAGTCAAAAACAAATGCTGACTCTACAAAATACAAGAACCTGATTATACAGGGAGATAAAGAATTACAAGCTTATCGTGAAAACCTGATTAAAAAATATCCAACTTCTTTATTGGCTATGTTGTTCAATACGATGAAAAGACCAACGGTGCCTACGATACCAATCGTAAAGGGTAAGCCAGATTCATTGTATCCCTATCGTTTTGTAAAAGATCATTTTTGGGATGATGTAGTTTTTAATGATGATCGTTTATTGCATACGCCGTTTTTTGAATCGAAACTCGACGATTACTTTAAATACTATGTTTCACCTGAACCAGATTCTTTGATTGATGAAGTGAAATATATTTTGTTATCAGCAAAAACCGGTAAAGAGATATATCCTTACTTGCTTACTAAGTTTACGAATAAATATATCAGTCCTGAATTCATGGGGCAAGACAAAGTGTTTCTGTATCTTTTTGAAAATTTTTACGCCAAAGGCGATACCGTATTATTAAATACAGCATCAAAGAAAACTATTACAGATAGAGCCTATAGCTTGATGGCTAATCAACTGGGTTTAGCTGCATCACCATTGGATTTGACAGATACCAGCAGTAAAACCGTTTCTCTTTATGGTATCAAAGCAGCATTTACAGTAGTAGTATTTTGGGACCCCAATTGTGGTCATTGCAAGGAAGAGCTACCCCGCTTAGATTCAATGTATCGGGCAAAATGGAAAGCTTTAGGTGTTGCAATCTATGCAGTGAATATTTACGAGAACGAAATGATGGCCTGGAAAAAGTTTATATCAGATAAAGGGCTACTTAATTGGTATCATGTATATCAAACAAAAACTGCAAGAGCTGCTGAGGAAAAAGCAGGCCAACCTAGTTACAAACAATTGTATGATGTTTTTAAAACACCTACCCTTTATTTACTGGATAAAGACAAGCGCATTATTGCCAAACAACTGAGTATTCAACAGTTCGATGATTTGATTGCAACAAAGTTGAAGCACTAATTTTAGAAAAGTTCTTTCACTACATTCCGAATTACTTTCGGCTTACCAAGTGTATAGTAATGTAGTACAGGTACACCAAATTGCTTCAACTCTTTACTTTGCTGAATTAACCATTCTGCGCCTACTTGTTCGCAATCTGCGTCAGTCTTGCATTTATTTATGGCATTAGAGAGATCAGTTGGAATGTCTACATGGAAAATTCTAGGCAGTACCGATAATTGTTTCTTATTAGTAATTGGTTTCAATCCTGGAATGATTGGAACATTGATGCCTATTGCTTTACACGCGTTTACAAAATCAAAAAATTTCTGATTATCAAAAAACATCTGTGTCATGATATAATCAGCCCCTGCGTCTACTTTTTCCTTCAACTTCAATAAATCAATTTCTAAATTAGGGGCTTCAAAATGTTTTTCAGGATAACCTGCAACACCCATACAGAAATTTGTTTTTCCGCCACTCTTGATATCTTCATCAATGTAAACTCCGTTATTCATACTACTCACTTGTTTGAGCAGATCGATTGCAAAGTTATTTCCACCTGGTTCAGATTCGAACGAAGCTTCATTTTTTGCAGCATCACCTCTCAAAACCAACACATTATCAATTCCTAAAAAATCAAGGTCAATGAGTGCGTCTTCAGTTTCTCTTTTGGTAAAACCACCACAAATAATATGAGGAACAGCATCAATTTTATAATGGTTCATAATGGCCGCACAGATACCTACAGTACCGGGACGCTTACGAACTTCAACTTTTTCAAAAGTACCATCCAGCTTTTTCTTGAACATGGTTTCGCTGCGGTGGTAGGTAACATTTATCCATGATGGTTTAAACTCCATCAAAGGATCAAGATGATCATATAATGTAACAATGGTCTTACCTTTTAATGGTGGTAAAACTTCGTAAGACAGCAAAGTATCACTGGCTTTTGAGATATGGTCAATTACTTTCATACGTATAAATGGCTACAAACATACAATCAAAGAATAACAAAATATAAAGCAAGGGGGTATTATTCTTCGTTTCAACTATCTTATTTTTACAATTACAATGACGAATCTAACCATCCATACCAAGGATCTGATTAAAAGTTACAAGGGGAGAACCGTTGTAAACCATGTAAGCGTAAATGTGGAGCAGGGCGAAATTGTTGGTCTTTTGGGCCCAAATGGCGCAGGAAAGACCACTACATTTTATATGGTAGTGGGACTTATTAAACCAGATGTAGGAGATGTGTTTTTGAATGATTTGAATATTACCAAATTGCCTATGTATAAGCGGGCACAGATGGGTATTGGTTATTTGCCACAGGAAGCAAGTGTGTTTAGAAAGCTTACGGTAGCAGATAATATTATGGCGGTTTTGGAAATGACAAAACTAAGTAAGCAAGAGCGTCTGTATAAACTGGAGTCTCTATTAGACGAATTTCATTTACACCATGTGCGCGATAATAATGGGGATAGCTTAAGTGGGGGCGAGAGAAGAAGAACAGAGATTGCAAGGGCTTTGGCAGTTGATCCTAAATTTATTTTATTGGATGAGCCATTTGCTGGAGTAGATCCCATTGCTGTGGAAGATATTCAAAGTGTAGTAGCCCGTCTGAAATTTAAAAATATCGGAATACTTATCACCGATCATAATGTAAATGAAACACTCTCGATTTGTGATCGTGCATATTTACTCATCGAAGGAAAAATATTTCGCCATGGTACTGCTGAAGAATTAGCGGATGATGAAAAAGTTCGTCGGCTTTATTTGGGTACCAATTTTGAATTGAAGAGAAAAGATTGGATCATTGATATGGGTAAAGATAATGGAGCCAGTGTACCTAATGCATCCAATGAAATTGACAACGGTACAATTTCTGACGAATAATAGGAAGGTAATTTCAATTCCTTTGCTTATTTTTCAGTAACTAATTGTATGAAAATTCTCAGCCCCGCGATATCTAGATTAGCTCGACTACGTCAAGGGCGTATCGATGCATGGGTAAATGAACCTATAGCTGCTCAGCGGGAAATTCTACAAGACCTCATTACACACGGACAGTATACAGAGTTTGGAAGGAAGTATGGGTTCAAAGAAATTTTTACCATCCGCCATTTTAAACAAGCTGTACCAATTCAAGAATATGATGATATAAAGCCTTACATCGAACGATTGATGGAAGGAGAAGAACAATTACTTTGGAATACACCTGTAAGCTGGTTTGCAAAAAGTAGCGGCACTACAAATGACAAAAGCAAGTTTATTCCTATAACTGATGAAAGTTTAGAGGACTGTCATTTTCAAGCTGCGAAAGACTTCTTGACTCTATATTATAATATCAATAACAACAGCGATTTGCTAACTGGTAAGAGTTTGGTTATTGGAGGAAGTCACCAGATTAGTAAGATCAATGAAGAGATTCAATATGGCGATTTAAGTGCCGTATTGTTACAGAACACACCATTTTGGGGCCAATGGATCAGAACTCCGGAATTATCGATAGCACTAATGGATGAGTGGGAAGGAAAAATTGAAAGTCTTGCTTTGTCCACTATTGAAGAAAATGTAACATCTATAGCAGGGGTTCCTACATGGACCATGGTTCTAATAAAACGAATTTTAGAGATTACGGGTAAAGCCAATTTAAAAGAAGTATGGCCCAATCTTGAATTGTATGGTCATGGCGGGGTTTCTTTTACTCCTTATCGTGAGCAGTTTAAAAAATTAATTGGGCCAGGTGTTACTTATCTTGATATATACAATGCCAGCGAAGGGTTTTTTGCTGCACAGAATGACCCCGATCAGGAAGGGATGCTGTTATTTTTAGCGCATGGAATTTTTTATGAATTTATGCCTGTGGAAGAATACGGAAAAGCTGATCCAAAGACGATTGGTTTGGGAGAAGTAGAGATAGGAAAAAACTATGCGTTGGTGATCAGTACCAATGGTGGTCTATGGCGTTATTTAGTAGGAGATACCATACAATTCGTTTCTGTTTTTCCTTTCAAGATCAAAGTAAGTGGCAGATTAAAGCAGTATATAAATGCCTTTGGTGAAGAAGTTATTGCAGACAATGCAGATAAAGCAATTGCCATTGCTTGTGAAAAAACCGGATTAGTTGTAAATGATTATACTGCAGCACCAGTTTATTTTGGAGATGATACAAAGGGTGCTCATGAATGGTTGATTGAATTTGATAAATCTCCTGAAAGTGTAGATGCTTTTGCTTACGAACTAGATTGTGCTTTGAAATCTTTGAATAGCGATTATGAAGCAAAGCGTTATAAGGATATTGCTTTAGTAATGCCCTTAGTTCATGCGCTAGAAAAGAATGTATTCCACGAATGGCTTCGAAGCAAAGGCAAGCTGGGTGGTCAACACAAAGTACCAAGGTTAAGTAATGATCGTAGGTATGTGGATGAGATCCTTCTACTTATCAATGAACCTAAAAACAGTTAGTCTGTTTTTTTTAAGGTCCATATTGGTTTTTCTCCAACCAATAAATTCGTTACCAAAAACAAACTCAAAAAAGATCCGGTATAAAAAAGATAGAGGTATGGAACGTCTACCAATGTGTAAAAAATTACCAATGTAAATTTTAAAGTTGCAATAGGAAGATGGTCTTTCTGTAAATGAAATCGTTTTACAAGCGCAAGACAGGCTACCATAAATAAAGAGGGTAATACAAGTGCAGAAAAAATTAATAAATGGTGTTGTAGTGCAATGTTTCCGGGTCCAAAAAATTTGGCAAATCCTAAACTTTCATGAAATACAACTGGGGCATCCTTCCAGACTCTTTCACTAAAACTAATATATTCAGAAGGTATGGCAGTAAGTGTTAAAAAGGTGTTCCATCCAAAAGGGAATAGCACCAAAACAATGAAAAATAAAATGCCCATTAAAGCAATACGCAAAAGGTTTTTGAAGTCCTTTGTATAAATATAAAAAATTAACATCGCAGGAATCCATCCTACTAATGAATAGCGACTTAATACACAAAGTGAAGTGGCCATTCCAATAAGCCATCCATTTTTACTTAATAAGGCTAGTGCAAGAAAGCTGTAAAATAAAATCACTACCCCTTCCTCAGTATAAATCAGCAGTCCAGAATTATGTGCATTTAAAAGCCACCAAATAAGTAAGAAAGCAGCAAAAAATATGGGGCCTGATTTTCTATGCAGGGGTTGTATACGCCAGATAAATAATGAAGCAAGAATAAATAACGCAACAACTGTGGTCCATCTTGGGTCTGCATTAAAAAAAACGGGAATACTGAATGGCATCCACATAGCAGGAAGATAAATTGGATGCATTCCGCCCCAGATTTCTGGAATTACATCGTATACGTGGCTCGACGGACCATGAATGAATCTTTCACTCATGATTTTTATGATGGGCAACATATCGGCATCATGGTAGTCGAGCGGAGCATCTTCCATCCAATGAAGTGCTGAACCAATAATACAAATCAAGGTCATTGCAAGAATCCACCAACGATATTTATTGGTTGTTTTTGAAAGGTCAAATGGTTGATTAGGTACCTGTTGAGGGCTTGGTAGTACTAAAGCAAACCAACACATGAATAGCCCAGATACTGTAAATGCAACACTTGTAAAACCAGTTAGAAATTTAAGTTTCAGTGCATAAGTAACACAAATAGTCTCTACTAGAAAGGCAATTAGTAATATTTTTCTCCTGGTTAGAATGCTATTCATCTTGTCTAAAATATCTAATTAAATGAAAAAGCACGACTTTATTTCTTTGTCATTAAGAATTGCGGTTAATAAAATTATAAAAAATGGTTATCTGTTTCGGATCAAAGATATTTAAGCTTACTTAGCGTATGCTGCAATTTGAGCAAATCGAAAAATATTATGGCAATCATTTGGCCCTTCAAATTTCAAGCCTGCAACTGGAAAAAGGACTTTTCTGGTTGAAAGGAGAAAATGGATCGGGTAAAACAACAATGATGAAAATGGTGGCGGGCTTGCATCCTTTCAAAGGCGATATTTTATTGGATGGCATTTCAATCAAAAATAGCCGGAACGATTTTTTAAAGTTGGTAAACTTTGCAGAAGCGGAACCTATCTACCCATCTTTTTTAACTGCGAAAGATTTAGTTGAATTGTATTGTTCTACAAAAAAAGCAAGCATTAAAGAATCGATTCAAATGTTAAAGGACTTGCACATATTTGATGCTTATCAGAATTCAGTTGGATCCTATTCGAGTGGGATGCTAAAAAAATTAAGTATTGCGCTGGCACTAGTGGGTAATCCACAATGGATATTATTAGATGAACCGCTTATAACAATTGATGTTGCAGCTGTTGCATTGGTTTGTGATTGGATCAATAAAATGCATCAGGAATTAGGAATATCTTTTATTATTTCCTCTCATCAATCTTTTCAAAATATTCTCCCATTTACTGCTGTAATCGAAGTGCAAAATCATACTGCAACCATTCAAGACAAATGAGGATCATAGCTAAAATATTGCAGTCGGTTTTAATTAATCATTTCTATAAACTGAATGCAGGATTCTTTATCTTTTTATTTTTTTTATTATTTGGTGTTGTTAGAGGTGGTCAATTGATTGAATTTCATTTAGGTCTTATCCAAGCAATATTAGGGGGCCCACTATTTTTATTGATCATTATTATTTTATGGGGTTTGTATACCCTCAAGTGTATTAATTATATCACGAAACGCTTAATGGAACCGGGTTTGAGTTTCTTGACTTGTATGAATCGACTACCCAGGAAACAAGTATGGGGATGGATGTGTTTTGTGCATTTTGAGGTATATTTTCCGGTTATTTCTTATGTTATCATTATCATTGCTGTAGCTATCAAAGCGCATCAATATCAACAAGCCCTGATCATCTTCACTGCGAATCTTGTATTTTATATAGCTGCTGTTCGGATATATTTTAAATGTTTACAGCTTCATAGTATTGAATTTATTTTGTTAAGATTCAGATTCCCGACAATACAAATCGTTAAACCATACTTTCTTTTTCCATTGTTTTTTATCTGGCAAGAAAGAAAGTGGATGTTATTATTAACCAAACTATTTACGCTTATTTATCTCTATGGATTTATACAATTCTATGAACCATATCGATATGATATTCGTCCTATGTTGTTAAGTATAATACTTGTTATTGCCGCGCATACCACCATTATTTTTCAAATCCGTTCTTTTGAAACGGAATTCCTTTTGTTTAGTAGAAACCTACCTATAAGCATTTGGAAAAGATTTTTTCAAATTATTGGATTCTATTTTGTCTTATTACTACCCGAATTACTATTTGTCTGGAAGGGATATCCACTTCACTTTAATGTACTGGATTATTCACAGATAGTTTTTATGGTAATATCCTTACCTGCATTTTTTCATGCGATACTTTATACTAGTATTATGAATGGCGATGAATATATGAAAATAGTATTTGCAATATTAACTGCACTATTCTTTTTAATATTATACGACTTGGGTATTCTTCTTTTTGTGTTCGTGGTATTATTAGCATTAATATTTTTCTATTTTCATTACTATGAATTCGAAAAATCTAACTTGGTGAATAGCCCAAAAAACTAAAAACTTCTCTTAATGGCTTGTTGCCATGCGCAATTATTTTACATTTGTTAACGATCAAATTTATAATCATGCAATTATTACAGAATAAAGTAGCGATAGTAACTGGTGCAGCCCGAGGAATTGGAGCTGCAATTGCCTTGAAATTGGCAGAACATGGTGCACATGTTGCATTTACCTATGTAAGTGATAGTAGTTCGGATAAGGCAGATGCCCTGGAAGCTGAGATTCAGGCTTTAGGAGTAAGGGCTAAAGCTTATAAAAGCAATGCAGCTGTATTTGCAGAGTGTGAATCATTCGTTGCTGACGTTCTTAAAGAGTTTGGAGCAATTGATATCTGTGTAAACAATGCAGGTATTTCAAAGGATAATTTGTTATTACGTATGACAGAGGAACAATGGGATGATGTTATGGAAATTAATTTGAAAAGTGTTTTCAACATGACCAAACAGGTTATTCGCCCTATGATGAAGGCAAAATCGGGTTCCATTATCAATATGAGTTCAATTATTGGTATTAGAGGAAATGCAGGTCAGAGTAGTTATGCAGCATCAAAAGCAGGAATAATAGGTTTTACAAAATCTATCGCACTTGAATTGGGCAGTAGAAATATCCGATGCAACGCAATTGCACCAGGATTTGTAGAAACAGATATGACCAATTATTTAAAAGACGGGGATGGAGCATCTGAATTTTTGAAAAAAATTCCTTTAGGCAGGTTTGGGAAAGCAGAAGAAATAGCAAATACTACCCTGTTTTTAGCATCTGACTGGAGTAATTATATAACCGGACAGGTGATAAGTGCATGTGGCGGGTTAAATATTTAATTTTCAAATAAAAATTCCGGAAAGCGCTACTCATTTGATGGATAGCGCTTTTTATTTGCACGAATGCGTAATTTTACTTTTAAAAGCTAACCATGTATTCTTATCAAAAATTACTAGAGGAGAATAAGAACTGGGCTGCTGAACAAGTTGTAAGAGATCCTGAATATTTTTCCAGGTTGGTAGACATACAACAACCAGAATTTATGTGGATAGGTTGCAGTGATAGCAGGGTTCCGGCAAATGAACTAACAGGTTCTCAGCCAGGAGAAATATTTGTTCATAGGAATGTGGCAAATATGGTGGTTCATACAGATTTAAATATGCTGAGTGTTTTGCAATATGCAGTAGAAGTATTAAAAGTGAAACATATAATAGTTTGTGGACACTATGGTTGTGGTGGAGTAAGAGCAGCGATGACGCAAACAAGTCTTGGCTTAATTAATAAATGGTTACGAAATATCAAAGATGTGTATCGTATCCATCGAGATGAAGTGGATGCAATAGAAGATGAAACAAAAAGATCTAATAGATTGGTCGAATTGAATGTAAGAGAACAAGTGATGAACTTAGCTAAAACATCAATTGTTCAATCTGCCTGGAAAAAAGAGAATAGACCAGATTTGCATGGATGGGTATATGACTTACATGATGGAATTATAAACCCCGTTTTCGAAATACTCGCCGGGGATCATATTGACCCATTATATGAATACGACAATTTATAAATGATTATGGCCGAACAACAACAACCAACTCCAGCAGGAGCAGCAAAAAAATTTTTCACACTACTTCGATTAGAGAAAGAAGATATTAGTACAATTTATGTTTATGCTATCCTTGCAGGGTTAGTAAACTTCGCCACTCCACTGGGCATTCAAACAATAATAAGTTTTGTAATGGCCGGTTCATTTTCTACAAGCATCGTCGTTTTAATTGTAATGGTAGTTGTTGCAGTTTTTATTGGAGGCTTGTTACAAGTGAGGCAAATGCAAGTGATTGAAAAAATCCAGCAAAAAATATTTATCCGTTTTTCTTTAGAATTTGCTAATCGTTTGCCCAAGTTGAATATCGAAAAAATGAGTAGTTATTATTTACCAGAATTGGTAAATCGTTTTTTTGATATTCCTTCTTTGCAAAAGGGGATTGAAAAATTATTATTAGATGTTCCATCTGCTATTATTCAAATATTATTTGGAGTGATCTTACTTTCTCTCTACCATCCCGTTTTTATTGGTTTTGGTATTGTACTATTATTATTATTGTATTTGATCCTTCGAAATACCTTGCCAACAGGGTTTGCAGCTAATGTGGAGTCGAGCGACTATAAATATAAAACTGCTGCATGGCTAGAAGAAATGGCAAGGGTAGTAAAAACTTTTAAATATTCAAAAGGCACTTCTTTGAATATTGAAAAAGCAGATGGTTACATATCAAGTTACTTAGAATCGCATACTAGGTATTTTAAAATATTAGTCACACAATTTTGGAGTCTTATAGGATTTAAGGTAATTATTACTGCAAGTATGTTAATAGTTGGATCAATTTTATTGGTTGATCAACAAATAAACATTGGGCAGTTTATTGCGGCAGACATCGTAATTATTATGGTAATTGGTTCTGTTGAAAAACTAATTACTAATCTAGATAAGATCTATGATGTTTTAACAGCTGTTGAAAAACTCGCAAAAATTACAGAGTGTGAAATTGAGCAAGAAGGAACTCAATTAATTACAGATGTTCACAAAGGAATTTCTATCGAGTTTAGAAAACTGGAATACAGTTACGATTTAGGAAATCCTGTTCTTAATCAAATAAACCTTTCAATTGACTCTGGTAAGAAAATTTGCATATACGGAAATTCCGGATCAGGAAAAACAACAATTCTTCGATTGCTTACTGGTGCTTATAAAAACTATAAGGGAGTTCTTTTAATTGATGAAGTTTCAATCGAAAATTATCAGTTAGAATCATTAAGATCTGTTACAGGTATTTTATTAAGTCAGCAAGATATTTTTAAAGGAACCCTTCTTGAAAATTTCACCCTGGGGAATATGGAATATGATAAAGAAGAGCTGAAAAATTTAGTTGATTTATGTGAGTTAACAAAATTCGTACAGTCATTACCAGGGGGCTATGATTCTTTACTTGAAACTGCTGGAAATAGATTGCCAGCAAAAATTAAACAAAGTATATTATTAATAAGGGCTTTATTGGGTAAACGAAGATTATTATTATTGGAAGAACCATTTCTGAATTTGGATGAAACGGTTAGAGAAAGAATAATGGAATTTATTCTTAAAGATGAAACAGCCACAACTATTTTCACTACAACGGATATCAACATTGCAAAAAATTGTGATCAGATTATTCATATTGAAAATGGTATAATTATTAATCAAGGGTCAGCAAAAATAGTAGCTGCAAGCTTAATAAAATAACATGAAAAGTTTTATCACAGACGATATTGAAACCAGTTCTGCAATTACTTCATTGAAGTCTTATCAATCCCTTTATTTGGTAAAAAAGAAGTCAGCTATAAAAAAATGGATGTATGGAATTTTGATTCTGCTAATTGTAATTGCTTTTTTGCCATGGACACAAACAATAAAGGCTAAAGGATCGGTAACAACTCTTTTACAGGAACAACGCCCACAGGAAGTGAATACATTAATTGCAGGTAAAGTATTGAACTGGCGGGTGAAGGAAGGCGACCATGTTAAAGCTGGAGATACAATTCTTCAATTAGGAGAAGTAAAAGTTGAATATTTTGATCCCCAATTATTAGCTAGAACTAAACAGCAAATTGAATCAAAGCTGTTAGCAGTAAAGGGATACGAAAATAAAGTAACAAGTTCAGAGACTCAAATTGAAGCACTTGCACAGGCAAAGGTTTTAAAGTTGTTGCAACTTGACAATAAAATAAAACAACAGTTTTTAAAAATTCAAAGTGATAGTATCGATGCTATTTCGGGAAATAATGAATATGGAATCAGCAAAAGACAATTCGAAGCTGCTAAAATTATGTATGATAGTGGTGTGATTTCATTATCGGATTATGAAAGAAGAAGAATTAGTTTACAAAATTCTGTTGCAAAAAGAATTGGTTACGAAAACAAATTTTTACAAAGTAAACAGGAATTAATCAATTTGTATTTAGATAAAAATGGAATTGTTCAAGACTATACAGATAAAATTTCAAAAGCGGAAGGCGATAAGTTTAGTTCGCTTTCGAACAGTGCCAGCGGTGAAGCTGAAGTTTCAAAATTGCAGAATACCTATAGTAATTACGATATTCGAAATCAGTTGTATTATGTTACAGCGCCACAAAGTGGTCAGATAACAAAAGCAAAAAAGGCAGGTTTAGGTGAGATGGTAAAAGAGGGTGAAATGTTAGTTGAGATTGTGCCTGATCAAATACAATTGGCTGTTGAATTATTTATCGATCCAATGGATCTTCCATTGGTATCTAAGGGTCAAAAAATGCGCTTTGTTTTCGATGGTTTTCCAGCAATTGTATTTAGTGGCTGGCCTGAATCAAGTTATGGCACATTTGGAGGTAAGGTAGCTGCGATAGAAAATTCTGTGAGTTCTAATGGTAAATTTCGAATATTAGTTATGGAAGATTCTGATGAAAAAAAATGGCCAATCCAATTGAGAATGGGAGGAGCTGCTCAAGGTATTGGATTATTAAAAGATGTTTCTATCTGGTATGAACTTTGGCGAAATATTAATGGGTTCCCTCCTGAATATTATCAATCAAAAGATGCAGGTGTATATAAAGACAAGAAAAAATAAAGCATGAAGCAGGCATTATTGATATTAGGGATGGCAACGGTATTTCAATTGCATGCCCAGTTATTTACTCCTGAATCATTTATTCAACAAGTGAAACAGTTTCATCCGGTTGCCAAGCAAGCTGCAATTCAAGTTGAAAAAGCAAAAGCTGATTTGCAATCTGCCCGTGGAGGATTTGATCCTAGTTTTAATTTTGATGCCAGTAACAAAACTTTTGATGGTAAAAACTATTACTACTATAATAATCCAGAGTTAAAAATTCCAACTGGTTTGGGTGGATTAGATATTAAAACAGGTTTGGAAAGTAATGGTGGTAAATATTTGAATCCAGAAGTAAGTGCTGGACAAACTAGTTATCTCGGAGTGGAAATGCCATTGGGTAAGGGATTGTTGATGGATAAGCGAAGAGCGACTTTACAACAAGCAAAAATTTTTCAATCTCAAAGTCAGCAGGATCAAATGAAAATGCTGAATGATCTTTTGTATAATGCATATAATGCTTATTGGCAATGGGCTGGTGCTTATCAGCTCTTTAGTATCTATAATAAATACCATCAAATTTCAACTGATAGGTTACGCTTAGTGAGGATTGCATTTGATAATGGAGATCGTGCAGTGATGGATACGGTTGAAGCAATGACACAAGTATTGAATTATGAAGCCCAGATGACGGATGCCCGTCAGAAAATAAATACGGCTGGCTTAGAACTGAGTAATTATTTATGGTTAGAAAATGATAGTGCTTATCAATTGCCTTCGCAATTTTTTCCAGATACGATACAGTTTGTAATGTCTGTCAATGATCAAAGTTTGGATGTTTTACTTAATCGATCAACTACTGAGAATCCTACATTAAAAGCCTATACTTTTAAATTAGATGCACTTGATGTAGAGAGGAAGTTGAAATTTCAAAGTATGTTGCCAATGGTGAATGTGAAAGCTAATTTGCTTAATTCAGGTTACAATGTGGTAAAAGGAATCGATGGCAATTTTTTACAGAACAATTATAAATGGGGTATTGATGTAAAACTTCCTTTGTTTTTAAGAGAAGGAAGAGGCGATTACAATAAGTCGAAATTAAAAATTCAAGAAACAAATCTTGAATTCAACGCCAAAAAATGGGAAACTGAAAATAAGATCAGAAACTATTATAGTGAGGCGAACCTTTTGCAAGTTCAAATCAAATCCGTTCAATCTGCTTATAATGGATACCAAGCTTTATTTAAAGCTGAGAATTTGAAATTTTATAATGGCGAGAGCAGCCTTTTTTTAGTTAATAGTAGAGAATCAAAATTGATTGAAACTGCTGAAAAACTTGTGAACCTAAGGGTTAAATATTTCAAAGCTTTATACGCTACCGAATGGGCTGCTGGCTTATTGAAATAATCCGATCTATTAAACTACTACATATTCAATTAATTTAAATACGACTAATAATCAATCAGTTATCGCTGATATTATTATTATTTCATTATTTTTTGATTAATTTGTCATCAAATCATTCATTATGAAGCATTTAAAATCCATATTCCTGGTTTTGGTAGTCATACTATTTTCACAGGTCTTATTTGCACAAGTAAAAACTATTAGTGGTGTTATCAAGGATAAAAAAGGCCAACCAATAGAAGGTGCGGCTATTAGAAACAAGACTAATGGAATTACTACACCTACTGCTAAAGATGGTAGTTTTAGTATTCAAGCTAATGAGACTGATATTTTAACTATTAGTTCTATAGGTTTTGAATCTATCAATGTAAAAGCAAATAGCAGTTCATTTAATATAGTTCTTCAAGAAGCATCTATCGAGTTACAGGAAGTGGTGTTATTGGGTAGTAGAAAAGGAGGAAGGGTAAAAACTGAATCGGCTGTTCCTGTAGATATTATTAATATTAATCAGGCTGGAGTACCCACTGCAAAAATGGATCTTACTTCGGTATTGAATTATGTAGCTCCTTCTTTTAATTATAATAAACAATCTGGAGCTGATGGTGCTGACCACGTTGATCTTGGTACGCTTCGCGGATTAGGACCTGATCAAACTTTAGTTTTGGTCAATGGTAAAAGAAGACATCAAACTGCATTTGTTGCTTTGTTTGGAACAAAGGGTCGTGGTAATTCAGGAGTGGATTTAAATGCGTTTCCACAATCAGCAGTAGATAAGATCGAAATTTTACGTGACGGAGCTTCTGCGCAGTATGGTTCTGATGCAATTGCAGGTGTAATAAACTTGTCTTTGAAAAAAGATGTGAATCATTGGAGCATCAATACTGGATGGTCTGGATATTATGATAATAAATACAATTCATATAGCACAAGAGACACAAAGAGATATTTATATAGTAATCCAATCGATGGTGGTACTTTCTCTTTTTCTGCAAATAATGGTGTGAAGATTGGTAAGAAAGGTGGATTTATTAATGTATCATTTGATTACTTAAATCAGGCTAAGACTTTTAGACAAGTTGCCGATACGAATGTTTGGACTAATCCAAATGCTCAAATTATGAATTCAGGCAGAAGAGCTTTTGGTGATGGTTCAGTTTCCACTGTTGGTACCATGTTTAATATGGAAATACCTACTAATGCAACTACTACGTTTTATGCATTCGGTGGATATAATTATAAAAAATCGGATGCTTATGCTTATAGTAGAAACTGGAGCGCAAGACCTGATCGTTTTCCTGTAACTGCTACTGGCGACAGAATTGATGTTCCTAGTATTATGACAACAGATAAAGATGGTGAAACCTGGTATAATCCTCATATTCAAACTGTGATTCAGGATATCTCATTATCTGCAGGGATTAAAGGAGTAACTAAGAATGATTGGACCTGGGATTTGAGTAATACAATCGGAAGAAACGATTTCCATTATTATGGTGATAAAACTTTCAATGCTTCAAACATTGGTAATATCGCTCAAACACATTTTGATGATGGAGGTTTTAATTTTTTACAGAATACTACCAATTTAGATTTCAATAAATCATTCAAATCAATTGCGCAGGGGTTGAACATTGCCTGGGGTGCTGAATTCCGTTTTGAACAATATGGTATTTATAAAGGAGAAGAAGCATCTTATAAAGGATATGCTAATACTTTAGGACAGGCACCAGGAGCTCAAGGTTTTCCTGGCTTTAGTCCTTCAGATGTTGTAAAAGCTAATCGTTCCAACCTTGGTGCTTATGTTGATGCAGAATTAAATGTTACAAAAGAGTGGTTATTGGATGGAGCTGTTCGTTTTGAAAATTATTCGGATTTTGGATTTGTAAATACCTACAAATTAGCTACACGTTATAAAGTAACAAATAACTTTAATTTGCGTGGCTCTGTAAGTACCGGTTTCCGTGCTCCTTCTCTACAACAAATTAACTTCAGTAATACACTTACTTCTTTCAGTGGTGGTCAGTTAGTACAATCTCGTATTGCACGTAATAACGATGCAGTAACTAAAGCTGCTGGTATCCCTAATTTGAAACAAGAAACATCAGTTAATGCAAGTATTGGTTTTGCATGGAAGCCTGCAAAAGGTTTTACACTTACAGTTGATGGATATTCTGTTGCTGTAAAGGATCGAGTTGTATTATCTGGTTTATTTAGTGCAAGTGATGCTTCATTACCAAAATCTTTCACCGATCAGTTAGATGCATTGGGTGTTTCTACTGCACAGTTCTTTGCGAATTCAGTAAACACGACAAACACTGGGGTTGATATCGTTGCAGACTACACAAAAAAATGGAGCAATAAATCTTTCAAAATTTTATTAGCTGGAAATATTCAGAAAATGAGAATTGATGCAGTACATGTTCCTACAGCATTGAATGATAGTTATGCGCACCAAAAAACATTTTTCAGTGACCGTGAAGAAACATTTTTGCTAGCTTCTGCACCGAAAGCAAAAGTTACATTGAACCTTGAATATTCAGTTGGCAAAGTTGGTTTAGGCGCACACTTTACTTATTTCGGAGAACAATCATCTAAAGGTTTTGGATGGACTGGTTTAGCTAGTCAGGCTGGAACTAATGGCCCTGGCGATCCAGCAATTTCTGGAAGCTTTGCCGGAATCGATCCTTATGTAGATATTGATGGATATAGCGACCAAGTGCATGTAACTCCAGAAGTATTTAAATATAGTCCTAAGATTACCACTGATATTTTTGCTTCTTATAAGTTTTGTAAGGCTGCAAGTTTATTTATGGGAGCTGATAATTTATTTAATGTACATCCAGATTTTGCTGCTGTTAAAAATGCAAGATATGAGGCATTGGATAATGAAACTGGCGGACCATGGGAGTCTGTACAAATGGGATTCAACGGACTACGCATATTTACCAAGTTGGTTTTAAACTTCTAGTAGTTTATTTCATTGATCTGCGATATGCTGTTTAATTTAGCAGCTTATCGCAGATTTTTTATTTATAAAATAGATCATATGTCATTCAAAAGAATTCTTCTAATAGTAGCTGTAACTCTTGCAATTCAAGCAAGTGCCCAAAATAAAACGGTAGTTTTTCAATCAGATTTTGGTTTAAAAGATGGGGCCGTATCTGCTATGAAAGGAGTTGCAATGGGCGTATCACCTGATTTAAAATTATATGATCTAACCCATGAAATACCTGCCTACAATATTTGGGAAGCGGCTTATCGTTTAGAACAAACTGTTAGCTATTGGCCAGCAGGAACTGTTTTTGTTTCTGTAGTTGATCCGGGAGTAGGAACCAACCGCAAATCTGTTGTTGTAAAAACCAAGACAGGACACTATATCGTAACACCAGATAATGGCACGCTCACATTAATAGCATCATCATTAGGAATTGCAGAAAGAAGAGAAATTAATGAAGCTGTGAACAGAAGAAACGGTTCACAGAAATCCTATACTTTTCATGGAAGAGATGTCTATGCCTTTACTGCGGCGAGACTAGCATCTGGTACCATTAGTTTTGAACAAATAGGCAATTTGCTTTCTAATGAAGTTGTAAGTATACCATATCAGAAAGCATTAAAAGAAGGGAATTTATTAAAGGGAAATATTTCCATTTTAGATATACAATATGGAAACGTTTGGACCAATATTCCTGCTGAAATGGTACAGCAGATCAATTTAAAATATGGACAAAACCTGAGTATCCGCATCTATCATAAAGGAACAAAAGTGTGGGAAGGAGTTGCTCCATACTGTGAAACATTTGGAGCAGTAGCAAAGGGCAAACCATTGGTATATTTAAATAGTTTGATGCAATTATCTATAGCTCTAAATATGGGAAGCTTTGCAGATATTTATCATGTGGCAAGCGGAAGTGACTGGAGTATTAGTGTGAATACAGTTACAAAAAAATAATTAGGATTTCTTCTTCTTTGATAAATAATAGATAGGAATACCAATACAAGTAATAATTGCTCCAAGCACAGAATTGATAATTGGTGCAGTTCCGTTTCTATAATTGTTGATGTCTGTATAAAGCGTTGAGCATAGGAAAAATCCTACAAAGGCTACAAAGAATAAAGGAACGATTGGGTATCCCCAAACCTTATAAAATCTTGGTGTGTCGTGCATTTTTTTTCGAAGCAGAAATACACCAAGCCCACTCATTCCATAAAAAAACCAGCTTACAAAAATGAGCATATCAGTAAGCATATCAAATGAACCACTCAAGATGAGAATAATGGTCCAGGCGGCATTTAATATCAATGCATTTCCAGGGGTATTAAATCTTTTTTGAGGTTTTCCAGCCCATGCAAACAAACGATTTTCTTCACTCATCGCATAAGTAACTCGAGCTGTTGCAAGCACATTTGAATTAGCGGATCCCAATGTGGAGAGCATTACCATTGCAGCTATGATGCCTCCGCCTATAAGACCCCAGGTTACAGTAGCTGAATCAGAAGCCACAAAAGTGGAAAGTGCCATTTTATCAATGGGTAATACATATATATAAGCCAGGTTTACTAATACATAAATGATAATACAAAAGCTTAATCCAAAAAAAAGGCTTTTGGGAATATTTCTTTGTGGGTCTTTGATCTCACCAGCAACAAAAGTGATATTGTTCCAGCCATCATATGCCCAGAATGCTCCAGCAATAGCTGCCATATAAGCACCGATTAAATCCCAGCCATGAGGCATTGATGGCATTGAAGTAACAATATTATGGACGCTTCCTTTTCCTGAAAATAAAATGCCAAAAATTAAAAGTACAATTGCAATTGCTTTTAAGGCTGTAAGAACCCTTTGTAGGGCACCTCCATAAGCAACACTTAAATAATTCACAGCAGTCAAAATTAAAATCAAAAAGACTGTGAGGATTTTTACCCCAAAATTTTCAAGTGGAAAAATATTACCTACTAATGGTATATGAAATGTATACGACTTCTCAATCGCAACACTAAAATGTGGTAACTCCACAAAATAATTAGCATACTGAGAAAAAACATAGGCAATAGATGCATTACCTGCAGTATTAAAAACAGAGAAAGCTGCCCATCCATATAAAAAAGCAAAAGCATCTCCATACATTTTTTTAAAGAAAACATATTGGCCACCTGTTTCGGGAAACATGGCTGCAACTTCAGCATTACTTAATGCACCAAATAAAGTAATGATACCAGCAACTATCCATACACTTATTAATAAGAGGGGCGATCCTAATTGCGATGCCATTAGTGCAGGCTTCATAAATATTCCTGAACCAATAACTCCACCTATTACTAATGCAATAGTAGTATTGAGTGATAAAGTTCTCTTGAATCCACTCATCTGTTTATTGATTCAGCAAGTAATGAATGAAAATGGTGGGTTCCTTGTTCGCGATGAACTGCGTACCGTCCATGTTTATAAAATCTAGAACGAATTCCGCGTTGTACATTTTCAACAACTTCTTCATCTTCTGCTTCAACTGTGGTTAGTCCACTACCAGCACCCTGATTCATTTTTGATGCATCGTATACAAAGGTCAGAAAGCGAACTTTAGTTGTAGATTCAGTTTGTGGTTCAATAATATTTAATGATAAACCCCAGGGGTAAAAATTGAACATCATATTGGGGTAAACCCAAAAATAAAAAGCAGCAACTTGTTTGCCATAGTATTTACTTTCTTTTGGAAGATCAAATGAACTTACACCTTCCTTTGCAATACCTAATTGTAAATTAGAATACTTAAATATTTCTGTAGTATAATTTTTAAATTCAATTACTGCATTTAAAGTAGGATGCACAAATGGGATATGAAATCCTTCCAGATAATTTTCACAATAAAGCGCCCAGTTAGCATTTACCATAAACTCATTACAAAGATCTTGTCGGAATTCCATTTTATCGAGCGGAAGCCAACCAACAATTTCCTGCATTTCTGCAAAAAAATCTGTTACTGGAAATATAGGGTTCAAACTAGTGAACAAAAGTTTACCCCATTCAAAAAGAGGCAATTGTTTTAAATGATTATTCTCGGGTATAAAATTTTCAACTTCATTAAATTCAGGCATTGAAATGAAACGACCATTTAAATGAAATAAACGACCGTGATACTTACAACGAAGTTGATTTATTTTACAGGGTTCGTAGACCAATAAATTACCCCGGTGATTACACACGTTCGACAGACAATGGATTTCGTTTTCCTTATTTCTAGTAATAACTAAAGGTTCATTGATGTAATTCTCTAATAAGTTTACTGGCTGAGCCGATCCTGTATCCTTTACCTGATCTGAATGGCCTATATACTGCCAACTATTGGCAAATATTTTTTCTTTTGCAAGTTCAAAATATTTTGGATCGATATAAAAATCCTTTGCAATCGTTTTAGCCCTGGCAATATTTGGGTCGATATATAAACCTGACATGAATCTTGTTTGTTTAAATGTAGGAGATTTAAAGGAGATTACTCCTTAGTGAGAGTACATTAACTTAGAAGTATTCACAGCGCAGGGGCTAAAGCCCCGTTCTGAATACCTATATCCAATCCCCAGCCTAAAGGCCGGGGTTAACGTAACTTCATACAGTCTGCAGCTTAAAAACTGGGTTAACGAAACTCCATCCAGTCCGCAGCTTAAAAGCTGGGGTAACGTAACTCCCTCAGACCTTGTGCTATTTTTCTTCCAAAAAAAATCCTCTATCCCATGCATTCAGGATAGAGGATTTTCAATATTAAAATTGAATTATTTTGATAATACTAAAACCTGAAAACTTCCAGCAATCATTTTGGGTCTGGTTCCTTTTGGTGCATCAGCTGGTACTGCTTCCATATCTGCTGCTGGCAAATACAGTTTATGTGTTTTGGTATCAATTGTAATAGTACGTGCAGACTTTTTGGTTGTTATTGTTTCTAACACTACAAAATTATTTGCACTTAATTCTTTTACAACTGTTACTGTGCCTGAACCATTGGATGTAAATATCAAATTGCTACTTGGATCAAATGCCGCACCATCGCAACCCTCACCAATTGGAAGTTGTCCAACAATTTTCCCATTAGTTGCATCCATAGCTACTAATAATTTGTCGCAAGTTGCAAAAAGTCTTTTCGTTTTTAAATCAATCACTAAACCAGTAGGTTCTTCTCCTGGTAGTAATGACCAATGATTTATTACAGTATTTTTTATCATATCAACCACAACAATTTCATTTTTGTCTTCGCTGTTCACATACAATTTTCCCATATTATCACTAACTGCAGTTTCTGGTTTTCCGCCAACTGGTATGGTTGCAATCACTTTTTCAGTAACAGGGTCAATGATTGTTAAGTCTTTACTACGACCATTGCAAGTGATGATCTTTTTTGAAAATTCATCATACATAATGGCATCTGGATTTTCGCCTGTACTAATTGATGATAATACTTTTGCAGTTTTCAAATCAAATACGGAAACTGTATTTAGGCGGCCATTACTTGTATAACCTTTTCCCAGTGCTGCATTAAAAGCAATACCATGCACGCCTGTTGTATTGGCAATAACGCCTAATGAATCGCCGGTTGACTTATCTAGAATATTGACTTGTGTACCATGCGAAACATATAGTCTGTTTGAATTTTCATCAACCGCTATATAGTCCCAACCTCCTGCGCTCGCTATATGGAAGGTTTGAGTTAATTTATAGCCACTTGTTTTTTGAGCAGAAATTTGATTCAGTGAAATCGTTAATGAAACAATCACTGTTAATTTAACAAACAAATTTTTCATACTATTTTTTTGGTTTTTAAAATCAAACTTATTTATACATTTTGTAGCAATTCTGAATCCGGAGGACTAGATTTTTTATTTCTATAAAGTAAACGAATCAAACTAGGTAAAACAATCAATAATAGGGGAAGAGCTATTATGAACCCCCCAATTACTGCAATTGCCAATGGTTGGTGTAATTGAGCTCCGGTGCCAATTCCCATTGCAATAGGAAGTAATGCAATGATAGCCCCCAATGCTGTCATTAATTTTGGCCTCAGTCTTGTAGAAATACTATATATAATTGCTTCATCTACATTATTCGAAAGTTTCAAAGATTCTCGGAATTGCAGGAATGTAAATATGGCGTTTTCTCCAATAATTCCTACAATCATAATCAAGCCAGTATAACTACCAACGTTCAAGGCTGTTCCTGTAAAGTACAAGCCCATATAACTTCCGCTAATACCTAGAACGGCAATTAATAAAATAATCAAGGCAATGCTGAAATCTTTGAAAAGGAATAAGATCACACCAAATACCAATAAACTTGAACTAATTAGAATGATGAGTAATTCTTTGAATGACTGTTGTTGATCTGCATAAGAGCCACCATATACAATTGCATAACCCTGGGGTAAAATAATGTTTGCATCAATAGATTTTTGGATGTCTTTAATTGTACTACCTAAATCTCGATTTTCTAATCTTGCTGTAACAACACCCATTGATTGAAGGTCCTCTCTTTGAATTTCAGCATCACCATTATTGATATGTATACTCGCTAGTTGATTAATAGGATGCAGTTTTCCATTTGGTAAGAAGATGGGTGTTTTTTCTATATCCGAAACGCTCAGAGTTTTACTACCTGGATAAATTAAACGGAGATTACTCAACTGATCCTTATCATAAACAGTGCCTACCAAATTACCTTCTAAAGATGATTGCATTTGAAATTGCAAATTCGAAGCTGTAATTCCGTACTGTGCCATTGCACTATAATTAGGTTCAATATTAATTGATGGTCCGGCAATAACAATTCCATCAAATACATCAGCAGTACCTTCCACTTTTCCAATAATTGTTGCAATTTTTTTTGAAAGTGATTGAAGCGTAGCTTGATCATTCCCAAAAACCTTTACTTCAATGGGTTGAACCGAAGTCATCAAATCGCCAAGCATATCTCCGATTACCTGACCAAAATCGATTCTCAAAGCTGGTTGGGTTGATTCAACTTGTTTTCTGATATCGCTAATAACTTCTTCTGTTGTTTTAGTTCTTGATTTTTTTAATTGAATCAAATAATCACCGCGGTTAGGTTCTGTAATAAAGAAACCCATTTGAGTTCCCGTTCTTCTACTATAGGCTTCAACCTCGGGAACTTTTACTAAGATTTTTTCAACTTCACGTAATATCCTATCTGTTTCTTCTAAAGAAGTTCCGGGTGGCGAATTATAATCGAGTACAATACTTCCCTCATCCATCTCAGGAAGGAAGCCTGTTTCTAGCTTCGGATAGATATAATAAACCGAAAATGCAAGTGCTGCAATAATTATTAAGCTTAAATAAGGTTTTTTTATAAAGAATCCTACCCATTTCTGATTGTGTACATGATGTTGAATCTTATTTTTCTTAACAGTATTAATCTTACGTGATAATCGTAAATAAACAACTGGTAAGGCAATCCATGTAACAAAAAAGCTACAAACTAAAGTAATGATCATGGTATCCGTCATTACTTTAAAATAAGCACCAGCTACACCGCTCATTAAAACAAAAGGTAGAAAAATTACGATAGTACTAAGTGAAGAACCCACCATTGCTGGAAGTAAATAGTCAACAGCTTTTTTTACAAGTTGATTCGTAGGTTGCTCGGGGTGTTCTTCATGCGTTCGATGAATTTGTTCTACCACCACAATGGCATCATCAATAATTAATCCAATGGCAGCCGCTAAAGCTCCTAATGTCATAATATTTAAAGTTTGCCCAATTGCATATAAGCAAATAATCGACAAACATAAAATAACAGGAATTGTAATAAGAATAACTGAGCTAGCTTTTAAAGAGCGAAGGAATATTATTGCTACAATGATTGCCAATGCTAATCCCACAAATAAACTATCCGTTACACTTTTGATACTCTCTTTTACAAAATCGGCTTGCACATAAAACGGCTGAATAGAAACATCTTTTGGAATTATTTTTTTAAGCTCTTTTAGTTTTTGGTTCATCCTTTCACTTAGATCAACCAAGTTTGAATTAGGCTGTTTTATAACAGCTAATAAGATACCTTCCTGTCCGTTAGCATTTACTTTGATGTATTCTTTAGCTTCTTGAATTTGAACATCTGCAATATCTTTTAGTAAAATGATGCGCTTTCCATTATTGCTTAAAACAATATTGCTCAATTGTTCCTTTGAACTTACAGCTGCATCAGTAACAGTTAAATAGAGCAACCGATAGTCTGATAAATATCCATTTGATTTAATAAAGTTAGTTTGTGCTAAAGCAGTATTTACCATTTCTGGAGTTACCCCAAGACTGCTCATTTTTTGAATATTCAATACCATCCAATATTCTTTCTGTTTACCCCCAATGATCCGTATTTCTGAAACGCCTTCTACCTGCGACAGAAAAGGTTTGATGGTATACATCGCCAGAAGCTTCATTTCTATTGGCGATCTGCTTTTACTTTCCAAAGAGAATCCAGTAATTGGTAGAATGGATGGATTCATTCTTTCAACCGTTATTTGAATATCAGGGGGAAGCGTGTTTTTTATTTCGTTGATCTTGGATTCGATCCGTTGTTTGCTGATATCGATATTAGCATTCCAATCCATATATGCTGATATCTCACAAGAACCTCTACTGGTGGTACTTCTGATTCTTTGTAAATCGGGAACTTGTTTGATGGCATTTTCCAACTGACGTGTTACAGTGATCATCATTTTCTTTACTGGTTGTTGACCAGCATCTGCAATGATTTTAATTTTCGGGAAAGTTATTTCTGGAAATAAAGCAGTTTGAAGTTTACTATAAGCAAAAAAACCTCCAAGTAAAATGATAACAATTAAAACTGTTACCGGATTTTTATATGAGTTGAAAAAATTTCGCATTGGGATCATTTTTGAATGATGGTTACTTTTGCAGTATCGGGAAGGCCATAATTTCCTGTCAATAAAATTTTATCAGTTGTTTTTAAAACAGGAGATAAAATTTCTACGCTTGTTGCATTTTCTAATCCTTTCTTGATAGGTACTTTTACTGCTGTTACGCTATCAATCAATTGCATGATCCAAAATTCTGATTGCGTTTCATCCGTTAATACAGCCGATTTTAACAGAGAAATAGTATTTGATTTTGCCGATTTAACCAAACTCACTTTAGCAATCAAATTTTCAGGTATTTGTTTAGAGCTATTGATTTTTATAACAAAACTCTGAGTTTGAGAAACAGCATCAACTGTAGGCATTGCATTGCTAACGATCCCATCAAGAATAGTTGCGTCAGGTAATTTCAATTGTAGACTCTGATTGATGGATAGATAAGGCCTAAGCTCATAAGGAAGATCAAGCAAGAAAACAAAACTTCTTGTATCAGTAATTACTGCCATTTGTTCTCCATCCTGAACATAATCTCCAGCACGATAATTTATTTGAGTGATATATCCTGTGCCTGGTGATTTTATAGCAATCACGCCAGAAAAATGAAGTGCTGTATCCAATTTGCTAATCGTATTCCCAAGACTTTGTGACTCTTTTGTTTTAATTAAGAATAATAAATCGCCTTTATTTACAAACTTGCCTAAACTGGCATTTACTTCTTCTAAATATCCATTAAAAGATGATTTTACATAGCTTTTTAATAAAAACGCTGACACTGCATTTAACTCTACAGTTTCACTAAGATTCCCATTCATGGGAGAAGTAATTGAAACAGGCGTGCTTACAGTTTCTGTTTTTTCTTCTGTTGATTTTTCGACTTTCTCTGGTGAAGGCTTACAGGATGTAAAAAAACAGAGACTGGCCAATAAGAAGTTCTTTAATGTAAATACTTTCATAATATTATTTTCTATTCCAGTAATTAATCTGGTTGATGATTTGTAATTGACTAATGCTATTTAACGTAATTGTATTCTTTGCATTCATATAATTCCCAATTGCAATGATATAATCTGCCATATGTGCATCACCAGTTTCCAATAATTTTTGGTTAGCTTCAATTAAGGTTTCTGCATATTTTATTTGACTCTCAGATTGACGAACCAAGTCTTCTGCTGCATGAAGTTGTTGAAACAATTGTGCAATCTGTTGGCCGTATTGTGTTTTAAAATAATCTCTGTATTGTTGTCTGCTTTGTTCTGCAATTTCAATTTTATCGTGTTGCATTTTTTTCTGCTTTCCATCATAAATTGGAACTACGAGATTAAGACCTACACTTACTCCAAAATTTTTATAGGCTTGACCTGAGAAAGAAGTTAAATATCCGCCATCACCATATACATTAACTTTTGGCTTATAACGATAATCAATCAGGGCATCACTGTTACGAAGCTTTAGACTATCGTTCAAGAACTGCTGATAAAAAATTGAATTTTCAGCTTCGGGAAGTAATGACAAAAATATTTCTGGCTTTTTTAGGGGTATAGCCGAAGTGTCTCTGATGCCGCATAAATAATTGAGGGTTGAAAAATCGTTTTGAAATATATTTTTATACTGACTAATTTGAATTTCTTGTTGTTGCATAGTAACTAAGAAACTGAGATAGTCGGTTTGTCTGTAAACACCTTTTTCAGTAAGATTTTTTAAAATGGTTTGCTCTTTTTTAAAAAGCTGCAGCACTTCTTTATTAAAATGGTATTGTTGATAATTACCATAAGCAGAAATATATTGCGCAGTAATGGTTTTGCGCAAATCTTGTTCTGAAATTTTTCCTGAAGTTTTTAATGATTCATTTAATAATTGAATTGCCTCATGTTGGTTTTTGAGATTCTCTTTACTAACTAATTGTTTAGAAACGGTAACTAACTGACTAAAATTCGAGCCATTTGTAATTGCTCCATCATATCCCCAGCCACCAATAGTTGGAGCATAACTATTCGTACTCACAGCATTTACTTGTGGAAGGTATCCGGCTAGAATCCGCATACTATCAATTGTATTGGATCTTTGTTGATTCTTTAGGTCTTTCAGAAAAGGACTGTTTTCAATACCTGCTTGAATATAAAAATCAAGTGTTCGTTCTTGTGTAAAAGCAATTAAATGTAACAGAAGAATAAAAAATAGTAATCGAATCTTTTTCATCAAGGCAATTTTTATGCTTGAAAATTTATGATAAAATGATGCATTTCTTTTTCGTAAGAATAAGTAACACTGAAACCAGCACTTATACAAATCTCTTTAATGATGGAAAGGCCTAATCCAGTTCCTGTTTCAGAAGCCTTATAAAATCTGGTAAACACTTTTTCTATATCTAAACTACCAGCACTTGCTGTATTTGATATCTTTAGCATTTTTTGATTTAGCAAAATAGAAATGGTGCCTCCAACAGAAGTATACCTAATCGCATTATTTAAAAGATTGCTTATTAAAATTTCAGCTAAATGTTGATGAAAATTCATATTGAAATGTGTTGCTTCAATATTTAGTTCAATTTGTTTGGATTGAAAGAGTTCTATTCTTTCATCACATTTTTGTTGAAGTATTGATTTTAGTTGAATAGATTCGTTTAAAATGAACTGTTTATTTTCAAGTTTTGTAAGTAATAATAATGACTGATGCAATTTTGATAATTTAAGACATGCATCTTCAATTGCCAGTAATTGTTGCATCATGATTTCTTTTCCTTCAGCAAATTGATAAAGTGAATCAACTTTTGTACGAATAATTGCTAGTGGAGTTTGCATCTCATGAGATGCATTTTCTGTAAAAGATCGAAGAGCAAAAAAGTCTTTATGTATTTGTTCGGTCATACTATTCAGACTTTCATTTAATAGGTTTATTTCATCGATTGGTTCTTTACTAAGTGATAACGCCTGTTGATTTGCGGCGTAATCTTTTATGTTGTTGATGGTATTGTAAAATGGTTGCCAAATAGAAGTTATAAGTCTTCGGTTGATGAGATAATTAAATAGCAGTATCATTGCTACCATGCTTAGCGTAACTAGAATGATAAGTTTTAGTAATTCTTCAGTTTCAGTTTCAGATTTATTAACTGTTACCAAATAATTTTCATTTTTAACAGGTAAAATAAAAATAAGTTGTCGGATATTTTCTACTTCATCCTCCGATTTATTATAAACTGGAATTGATTTTGAAATTATTTTAGTATCGGCTTGCTTTGTTTTACTGATATGTATCCACTGTTCTTTGGTATTTTGAATTTCTGGTAACTGTTGATGCAGTTGTACATATTCAGAAATTTCTTGTTTTTCCGATCTAAGGGTAGCATCAAGTTGTCGGATTAATACATAGTCGAGCACAAAATAAAAAGCAACACTTCCAGCCAAAAAAATTAAAATCGTAGCAGTGATATTAATGCGGTTATATTTCGTGAATAGTTTCATGCAATTTGCATTTTATATCCTTCACCATAAATAGAACGAATACAATCTTCGCTTCCTGCAGCCACTAATTTTTTTCTCAAATTCTTTATATGGGCGTAAATGAAATCGAAATTATCTGGAAAATCCATATCGTCGCCCCATAAATGTTGCGCAATGGCATTTTTTGATAAGACCCTGTTTTTGTTGATGGCCAGATAAATTAGTAATTGGTATTCTTTTTGGGTTAGATCCAATTCTTTATCGTCTACTGTTACTCTTTTTCCTTTTATATCTATTAAAATATTGCCTAGAATAATGTTTGACTTCCCTTGAAAACTTTTTCTTCTGATGATGGCTGCTACGCGTACAGCCAATTCTGATAAGTGAAAGGGTTTAGCTAAATAATCGTCAGCGCCCATTTCTATTCCATTTATTTTGTCGTCTAATTCGCCTTTTGCTGAAATTATAATGATGCCATCTGTTTTGTTGTTTTCTTTAAGATTTTTAAGCAAATCCAGGCCTGATCCATCTGGGAGCATGATGTCTAATATGATGCAATCGTAATCGTACAATTCAATTTTTTCAAGTGCATCTTGATAGTTAGAAGAAGATTCACATAAATAGGAACTAGCCGACAGATATTCTATCATGCTTTGCTTTAAGGAATATTCGTCTTCAACTATTAGCAGTTTCAAGCCTATTTTTTTACAAAATACCACAATAAATCTGTAGAAAATCTGAAAAAAACATTGGTTTCCACTTTAAGAAATTGATAAGTAACACAATTAAGCAATACTTGACTTTTATATTTAGTAATTTTTCAGTCAAAATCTCAAATGATGTCAATGATTTATCGACGAACAGTATTTTTTTTATTGCTAGTAATTCAAATTCTATTTATTCTAAATACTGGATTTAGTCAGTCTGGCAAGAAGAAAGTTGTATTTATTATAGCAGATGGAATTCCCGCTGATATTATGGAACGTGTTGCGAAGCCCAACATGGATTTAATTATTCAGAAAGGGGCTTATCAAAGAGCATTTGTTGGTGGATTAAAGGGAACCTACAATCAAACTCCAACCATTTCAGCACCTGGGTATAACAATTTACTTACCGGAACCTGGTCTAATAAGCATCATGTTGTTAATAATAGCATCAAAGCTCCAAATTATCAGTATTGGAGCATTTTTAGGTATTTAAAAAATCAGGATGCATCCAAAAAGACAGCAATATTTTCAAGTTGGCAAGACAATCGGACAAAACTTATTGGAGAAGGATTAAAAGAAACAGGTGGTTACTTTGTTGATTTTGTTTATGATGGGTATGAGTTAGACACCCTCCAATTTCCGCATGACAAAAAGGGAGAGTGGGTGAATCATGTAGATGAGTATGTAGTTAATAAGGCCGATAGTGTTATTAGAGCCTCTGCCCCGGATTTGTCGTGGATTTATCTAGAATATACAGATGAAGTAGGCCATTTATTTGGAAATTCTGTAATCATGGATCAAGCCGTTGGTTATTTAGATCAACAAATGGGAAGGATTTATAAAGCAATAGAGTATAGGAAAAAGAAATTCAACGAAGATTGGTTGTTGTTGATTACTACTGATCATGGTAGAGATTCATTGACAGGAAAAAATCATGGTGGGCAATCCTATAGGGAAAGAACAACATGGTTAGTTACAAATTATTCATCGCTCAATGAATATTCCAAAACTTTTCAACCAGCTGTTGTAGATTTTCTTCCTTCTATTGCATCTTTTATGGGAATTGAAATTCCTGAAATCAACAAGAATGAATTAGATGGTGTTTCATTGATTGGGAAAGTTTCTTTAGCAAATCCTAAAGCTTCTATTCAGAACGATTCATTATGGATCAACTGGAATTCGATTACTAAAGAAGGTCAGCTTAAAATATCAATAGCATATGGAGATCAATTTAAAATTGGGGAAAAGGATGATTATATTCCTTTAATAAATACATCAATTAAAAACAATTCTATTGGAATTCCTCTACATACTTTGTTAACGGGGAATGTAAAAATTCTTTTACAGGGTAAGTATAATACCGTGAATACTGCTATTTTACTACCAGAAAAGAACAAGCGTTAGTATTATTTGACAAATTCCTACAATCATTTAATTAATTTTTAATGAATCGACTTCATTTATCATTCTTATAACTTTTTAGAGGCAACTATATTCATTTTATCTAACTCTATTTGCTGTAAAACCTATTCAAACTTTTAATTGAATGGTTTTGAAAAGTTGAGTTTGTTATGGCAGCGAAGCAAGTATTTAAGAAGGGCCTTCTTTTAATGGGTAACAACTTTGAAATAAGTGTAGTTGCTCATAATGAAATATGGGCCTTAGAAAAAATTGATTTAGCTGTTCTGGAAATTCAACGAATTGAAAAACTTTTGACAACCTATAATGATCAAAGTGAGACAAATCTGATTAATAGAAATGCGGGTATAAAGCCTGTTAAAGTGTCTGCGGAAACAATTCAATTAATTCAGCGATCTATACGCATTTCTGAAATTACACAGGGGGCTTTTGATATAAGTTATGGTTCAGTTGATAAGAGCTTATGGAATTTTGATACTAAGATGCAATCATTGCCAGATGCTACAACTGCCAAAAAAATGGTCCGGTTGATAAATTATAGGAATATCGTTATCAATTCCGAAGATGGTACAGTTTATTTGCGAGAAAAGGGAATGCGAATTGGATTTGGAGGAATTGGAAAAGGTTATGCTGCTGAGCGTGCAAAATATATTTTAAAAAAAGAAGGTCTTGAAGCCGGTATTGTAAATGCTTCAGGGGATTTAACGACATGGGGTTATCAACCCGATGGAACTGCCTGGACAATTGGGATTGTGCACCCGAATTTTGCAAGCAGTATATTCTCCTATTTGAATGTTACAGATATGGCAGTAGCTACTTCAGGTAATTATGAGAAATTTATTATGATTGGAGGGAAAAAATTTTCGCATACAATTAACCCTAGAACAGGCTTGCCTGTAACAGGAATTAAAAGTGTTACTATAATTTCACCGAATGCAGAAATAGCTGATGCTATGGCTACACCAGTTACAATTATGGGAATAGAAGCTGGGTTAGCAATGATTAATCAAATCAAACAAATTGAAGCCATCATTATTGATGACAACAATCATTTATACACTTCAAGCAATTTACATTTCAAATAAAAGAGCAATTATGAAAAATCGACCCCCTTTATTCCTAGCCATTGCTGCAATCGGTTTTATGCTGGTATTCCCTTCTTGTGTTCAAGTAAAAGAGTACCAAAAAAATAAACTGAACGATGCAGACATGGTTTTATCAAGTAGGAGATCACAAAAAAATGAATTGAATTTCCAGACCTACCGAGAAGGTTCTGCAGGAGCCAATGGTGGCAAAACTGGTGGTGGATGTGGATGTAACTAAATCAATTCAATTGTTTAAGAATCAAGAATGAAAAAATTAAGCTTAACCGTTATAGGCCTTTACGCGCTTTTTCTACATGCATTTTCACAGTTCAATGCACAGGATACGGTCATTTATAAAACAAAGCCACTGGCTTTGGAAGAAGTAAACCTCGTTTCGAGTTATTATTCTCAAAACGGGAATCATTCAGCTATTACAGGTGGAATAGGGGATGAACATGTGGTTGATTTTGCAAATGGTTTGGATTTGAAATTTGTTGCATGGGATCAAAGTCATAATAAACATAGTATAACTGCCGGACTAGGTTTCGACCACCATACTTCTGCTTCTTCTGCATATGTATCAAGCACTGGGGCATCAAAAACAGGTGGTACCAGGGTTTATCCTTCTTTAGATTGGACGGTAGAAAATGATAAGGGAAACACTTTTGGATTTGGAGCTTATTTCTCTACCGAGTATAACTATCAATCTATTGGATTGGATTTTCACTTTTCAAAAAAATTCAGTAGCAATTCTGAATTCAATGCAAAAGTGAGTGGCTATTTTGATAAAGTAAAGTTGATTTATCCATCTGAATTAATTCCCAAAGCTGCTGTTGTATCTACTACTCCTACTTATTACACAACAGCAAGTGGAAGAACTTATTTATCTGGTGGTGGTGGATATGGAGGAGAAGATAATGTTATCCCAAGTAGCCCTCGTAATACATTTACTGCATCCCTTTCTTATGCGCAGGTAATTAATACAAGCCTTCAAGCAAGTTTAATGCTAGATGTGGTAACGCAATCGGGTTATTTAGGTCTTCCTTTTCATAGAGTTTATTTCAATGATGGTACTGGACATGTTGAAAACCTGCCTTCTAGTAGATTTAAGTTACCAATTGGATTTCGCTTAAATGCTTTTGTTAGCGACCACGTAGTGATTCGATCTTATTTCAGGTATTATCAGGATGATTGGGGAATTAATTCCAAAACTGCTGATATTGAAATCCCAATCAAAGTATCTCAATTCTTTTCAGTATCTCCATTTTATAGATATTATACGCAGACCGCAAGCAAGTATTTTGGTGCTTACAAAGCTCATACAGCGGCCGATGAATTTTATAGTAGTAATTATAGTTTATCGGAACTGACCAGTCATTTTGTGGGCCTAGGCATCCATACTGCCCCACCGAAAGGGGTAATGAATAACGAGCATTTTAGCAGCTTGGATATTCGATATGGACATTATACGCAGTCTACCGATTTGAATTCGAATATTGTTACTTTCGACTTCACTTTTAAGTAGCAGCTAAGGATATAAAACAATTAAAAGAGGCCGGGAAAACCCGGCCTCTTTTTGAAAACAAACAACAACGCTATACCATACTTGCCAAACGATTTAGTTTTTAGATGTAAATAATAATAGGTTCTGTATTAAGGTGATTATGATAACCATTTAATTTTTTAATATAGGGCGAGCTAGAGTGACTTAAAGTAAATTGTGTATTCATTGTGTCCATAGCCAAACCAGCAATACTGAATGAATTTCTAATCAAACTTTTCAAAAAGAGGAACAAGTCGTTTTTTGGAAGTCTTTGATTGCTATTATAAACTTGCATACAGTGCGTTTTAGGGGTTTTATCCTGGTTAACTTTGTTAACCCTTTTGTTATACAAAGCAACTATTTTGTGTTAGCCTGTACAATCGCAGAAACTTGAAATATTATGTAGTAATGCAACTACTTTCCAAAGCATGTATTAAATTGTACTGTAATAAGCAATGTTTATGGAATTTCTGAAAACTATCAATGAGGCTGAGCTATCTGGGGTATTGTTTAAGAACCTGAATTTGAAAAAAAGTATCATTCGGTTTTTGGATAAACAGGAGCTTGCAACTATTTCTGAAATAGGAAAGGAATTGAATGTTAGTACTCCTAAAATTATCAGTACGATCAATGAATTGATTGATGAGAACTTATTACATGATAATGGAAAAATTGAATCGACCGGAGGGAGAAGGGCGAATCAATTTAAGCTGGCATCGGGCTCGGTTTTTTTTATGGGTGTAGAAGTTTCAAAAAACCATATTAGTTTGGGCTTAATGGATTTGAATAAAAACATGTTTAAAGAGCCCAGCAATATTCCTTTTAAACTAAAAAATTCTCAAGATTCGTTAGAGAAATTAATATATATTATTAATGATTTTATTATCGAATCTGGATTAGCAAAATCGAAAATTCTTAGGATTGGGATTAATCTTACCGGTCGAATTAATCAGGTTACTGGACATAACTATAATTTTTTTCAATTCACAGATCTTCCCATTAGAGCAATCATCGGAGAAGCAACTGGAATAAAAACGTATATCGATAATGATTCGAGGGCAATGGCTTTTGCAGAATACTGCTCTGGGGTTGTTGAAAAAGAGAAAAATATTCTCTTCGTTAATCTTGATTATGGAATTGGATTAGGGATCATTATTAATGGTGAAATCTATTATGGAAAGTCAGGATTTTCTGGCGAGTTTGGTCATAATCCAATTTATGATAATGAAATGATTTGTCAGTGTGGTAAAAAGGGATGCTTAGAAACAGAAGCATCAGGGTTTGCAGTTGTGAGGAACATACAAGAAAAGTTAAGAGCCGGGGTAGGTTCTATTCTGCAAAGAGACAGTAAAAAAATTGATGAAATTACTTTAGAAGAAATTGTGATGGCATGTAACCAGGATGATACACTTGCAATCGAATGTGTATCGGCTGTTGGAGAGAAATTAGGCAAGGCAGTTGCTTCTCTTATAAATATTTTTAATCCAGAATTAGTAATACTTGGTGGACTTTTATCTACTACAAATGAATATATCAGATTGCCCATTAAAAGTTCGCTTAATAAATTTTCTTCCAGTCTTGTAAATAACGATACCCAGCTTAAGACTTCAAAGCTTGGTCTCGCAGCTGGAGTTATGGGTGCCTGCTTACTTGTTAGAAGAACGATCTTCTCGAATAAACAATAAAAAAATAGCAGAAATTTCTTTCTGCTATAGCCCGGCCAACATAAAAAAACTTACTTATTGCTGTACTATTAATTTCTTTGGTAAATATTTATCTGTGTTTCCTTCAATTGAAAGGATGTACATATTTGTATTGATTGATTGATTCAATTCAACATTCACATTATTTTCGCCCTTTACTGTAATTATTTCTTTACTCAAAATTTGTCTACCGGTATTTGCATCCAATAATTTCAAAGTAACTCTGCTTGGAATTTCTGCTGTAAAGCTTGCCACAAATCTTCCTTTTGAAGGATTTGGATATAGTTGTACATTTTTTGTTAGAATGGTATTCGTAGCTACCTCACTTTGTTTGGTGAATGATACTTTACTGATAGCGGCATTTACTTGAGTTGATTTTCCAGTGCCAACTTCGAAAGAAAAAATAATGGTAGTAATATCGTTTGGATTAAATGCTTTGCCATTTTGGGCGGAAGTAAAATCGCTTAGATTAATACTATATTCTTTTCTCGTAGTTGAAATAGGAAGATAATAACTATACTGTTCGTTCCAATTAGTGATACTATTTTTAACCAGCGTGATACGAACATTTGCTCCTGTAGCGTTTGCTGTAAATTTTAATGATTTGTAGGCTCTTAAATCTTGTTCTGCCCCACCTCCTTTCAAAAGCTTATAAGCAGTAACATAATCACTAGTTGTTGCATCTAAACTAACGTTACGAAATACAGGTAATGCATCATTTATTGCAACATTATTTATTGTAGAATCATTTGTAATCGAAAATGAATTTACTACGGTAGTATTTTTATTATAATCAATATTCCAACTACCATCAGCCATAAAAACAACATCTTGTAATTTATTATTTAAAAACAAACTAATTGTTGATTCGTAGCTATCGCTAACAGGAACTGAAGTGGTTGATTTTCCATTTGCTGTTATTATTACAGGAACTTTCCTTGTTGTAGCAATGAGTGACTTCTCAGATTGCTTTTCTTCAATTTGAAAATATCCAATAGTAGAAGTGCTTGAATTATTAATGTTGAAGTTAATATTCTTTCCTTCTCTTTTTCCTGAAATAATATATGACTTAGGCAATTCTGTTAATTGATACAAAGCCTTAACAGGCATAATCATATTTAATTTGTTCAAGATCTCAAGTGTGATATCGACTGATAAATATGGTGTTGCAGACCATACTTGAACATTGTATAAAATTTCTTCTGGAATATAATCTTTGTTCAGCCAGTTTGATTGAAAACTAAAACTGTTTCTTCCAGGTTTCATACCTATAGAAAAACTAGTAGCGTATTCAATATGTCCGTTAGGTTGTAACAAAGTATAGCGAACCAGGTTTAATCCTTTCAAATTAAAGTTCTCCATGCCTAATAGTTCTGCACCTTTCAGTCTATCACAAACAGCTTTGCTGTGATCGTACATTTGATTCAGTGTTTTAGTAGCAAAAACTACAGCCCTACATTCATTGTTTATTGTGAAGTCTACTGATATTACATCAACTGCATTTGTAATACTGGTAATATCTGAAGCAGTGCTTATATATGCAGTATATGCTGAATCTAAAATTTTAGAGGGTAAAAGATCTTTAAGCATAAGTGCATTTCCAATCCCCATTCCAGCTTTTTGGATGGTAGGATTCTGAACCTGATTTAATTTTTTATAATCGATAGGACCTTGTGTGCTATTAATGGCATTTGTGTATACTCTTTTTGAAATGGCATCTCCTAAACTTTTACTTTCTAATCCACCAGAGTTTCCTGAAAAACTGATAATTCCATCTTTTGCAAGAATGGGCAAACTTTCTAAATGGGCAATATGGTTTGTAGCTGAAACAGTTGCATAGAAAACTGCATCATTAAAATCATTATCGCTATTATAACCAGCATCTCTTCTGGTTTCTTCAAAACCAAAAATAATTCTACGGGTCAAAGTATCATAAAGACTCACAAAATGCTTTCTTAAATCCGAACTTGCCTCAGGATTGAAAGTGCTATTCGAAAAAATTCTCCAATTTCCCAGTCCAACTTTATTATTTGCATTATCCCAACCATTTACAATAATTACAAAGGCAATTGAAGTATTAGCTGGAAAATTACCGATCCATACTTTGTCGCCAGCACTTAAGCTGCCACCTGAACCTGTTTTAGAGGTATTTGCGAAAATGATTTTAATATCAGCATTTGCAGGTGCTACTGTAAGAGGGGCATCAGTTGGATAAGTGTAATAACCCAACGCATGATGATTTGAAATGCCAGCATCCAAAAAGCTAATCCAAACATCAGAACTTTCTACTAATGAAATAGTTTCGAGGCGACTATCAGCTATAAGGCTTGGGTTATAAATAGCTACGGAGTGATTTTCGGGAAGGGAAGTGGCAAGATCTACTTTAAAGCAAGATGTAATAATATCAGAAGGAGTAACTAGGTTATTAGGTTTACCCTCCCAGTTATAAGTACCAACATACTGATATTGCGCTAAAACTGAGGAGCAGTTTAACATCAAAACCAACCATAAAGTATAATAAAGTAAAGTTTTTTTCATCTTGTGGGGTGTAATTCAAGAAAATTGCAGTTACTCTTTCGGGAATAGCCTCTAATCTTAAACAAAGCTATTTTCAAATATTTGCCGTCAGTGTAAAGTAGCCTTGAAAGAAACTGTAGTTTTGCTACTACAATTATGCCGATTTTACTTTCTTTTCTGACGAATAATTGCTAATTAATCCCTGAATCTCAACGTTTTATCTTTTAATAAAAGTAATAAGGCTATTCATCAAAAACCTCAGTTAAAACACCCTATTTTGACGTTGAAATCACCGAAATGTGAAGCAGCTTTAGGGGGGATATCTTTCGTTATATAATCATGGTTTTATATAATATAATATATTTTAAATCGTTATAACTAAGATTCTCTTATGTATCAATTATATAAAACTGATTGTCTAATCAAGTACTTATCTTTATTAGCAAGTAGTTTGTAATTTTAGGAAACAGGTAATAAGGTTAAAAATGTCTATCACAGAAAACGAAAAAATTAGAATAATGCTGGCGGATGACCATCCATTATTCATTGAAGGTTTATCGATGATGCTTAGAAGAGAGCCTGATTTTGAACTTTGTGGTATTGCCAACAATGGCAGAGAGGTTTTAGAGATGTTGCCAACCACAAAACCGGATCTTATTCTTTTAGACATTAATATGCCGAAGATGAACGGTCTTGAAACTATTAAATACATCAGACAATCTTATCCTAATGTGAAGATTGTAATGTTATCTGGGTATTTTGATGAAGCAATTATCAAAGAAGCAAAGATCAAGGGTGCAAATGGTTATCTCTTAAAAAGTAGCCAAAGAGATGAATTGATTCATACCATCAAAATGGTGTATTCAGGTGCTTTATTTGCAACTCCTCAACAAGAGAATCAAGTTACAGGTGAATTTTTGGCAAATGATAAATTCTTAGCACAGTTTAACCTCACCAAAAGAGAGCGGGAATTAATCCAGTTGATAAAAAATGGAATGACCAATCAGGAAATTGCTCAGAATTTGCATTTAAGCGTTTATACCGTTGAAACGCATCGTAAAAATATCATGCAAAAACTTAAATTGAATTCACCGGGTGCATTGATGAAATTCATCATTGAAAATCAGATCTAAGTTTCGAGCATCATTAATTTTGAACAATTAATCATACAATTGACGATTAATCTACTTTAATCACAGCGGTTCTTTTACCAATGCCAGATTCGTTGAAAGGTTCTATTTGAAAATAGTAAGGTTGATCTTTTTCCATAGCTGAAAAATAGTATTCATTGGATCCCAATACCATCATACTCGTATATAATTTGTCGGGCGCTGTTCCTGTATAAATCATATATCCAGTAGCTTTTTCATTTACCTGCCACTTTAGCCAGGAATTTCTTCTTTCAGTATCACCTCTTAACACCACAAAATTTTTCACAGCATCTGGAACTGCTCCTTTTGTTTTCCCAAAAGCACGTAAACCACTGATTGCAAATTTGCCTGATGGCATATGTATGTTCACTAATTTGATAAATCTGGTTTCGATTGGTTTATCAAATGTGATATAATCATGTGGCACATCCGTTTTGTTAATGCTCTTATCTTTTATGATGGTCCAATTTTTTCCATCCGTCGAACTATATAATTTGTATTGATGATATAATCCATACACCTTACCCATAGATTCGGCATCCTGGTCAGCATAATTTATTTGAATAGCATTTACAACACTCATAGTACCTAAATCAGATTCTATCCATTCGCCCATATTTCCAGTGGCAGCACTCCAGTAGGTCTTTATATTTTCATCATTCGCTAAGTTGGCATGGAATCCTCCCAGTGTTGAAGAAACCCGAATAGGTTTATTATAATTTAATAGCATCCAACCAGTAAACTGACTTTCTCCATGATTTGCATTTGTATTAGGAATATAGTGTGGATAATCGCCATAAGCGGTATTGGTAGAAAGTATTCCGTCTTTGTCGATCTGAGCAGGCCAAATACCAATGCGTCGCTCAAAATTATTTTTAGTGGATATTACAATAGTTGAAACATGCCACCACTGTTTAAATAAATCCTGATAAGTAGCACCATGTCCTGCTCCGTTAGCAAAGCCTCCAGGTTTATAAGAAAATGGATTATGTGATTGATAAGTAAACGGACCAAGCGGATGCTCTGCAGTATACACTCCGTCGCCATAACCGCTAAATTCTGTACCAGGTGCTCCGTATTGTAAATAATATTTTCCATTGTATTTGTTCATCCAGGAACCTTCGATAAATGGATTCAAAAAAGTATTATCATGGAATTCGCCAAACCTTTCCCATCCATGAATATTATCATGGAGCCTTAATAGTTCTTTGCGATCACCAATGGGTTGAAATGTTTTGCGATCAATTTCTTGTCCGTATGTGGGATAAAAATTACTGGATCCAAAATAGATATACAAACGATTATCATCATCCAGAAAAAATCCAGGATCCCATGCACCTACCTGAAAAGAATCTACTGCTTCTTTCCATTCATCTTTTTGTGGATTGGTACTCATCCAAAGGGGAAAATTCTTTTCATAAGTAGAACCAATTACTAATAAGGTATCGCCCAATACTAAAGTTGCCGGAGCGCATAATTCATCATACACTTTATTCCATGGCTTTAAAAATTTACGGGGTACGAAATTCCATTTTACCATATCAGCACTCCACCAATAACCCCATTGATTAGTAGAAAATAAATAATAATTCCCTTTAAATACGGTTATTACAGGATCTGCAGTAGCACGATGTTTGCCTTGTTCCACAAAGTTTGGTATCGGACAATATCCATAATCGATATTGATAGGATTACAATAAGTTTTTGGTTGTGCATAACTTGAAAGATGTAATAGGAATGCAATCAATAGGCAAGTCAATATTCGCATACATTAATTATTTAAGTTGATCGTTGAATAAATTTACTTATTTTTTTTAGGAACTAATTCAAAGCCCTCTTTGGTAGATTTAATTATTTTGTCCTTCGAATAGTAAGCAGGAAAATATTGATCATTGGCCCATAGTGGAAAAAGGTTTCTATAAAATTCGCTTTTAGAATCGCCTGATTGTCCAGGTGTATTGATCATTACAGCATCATCCCAGTTGCCAGCCTCCGTAATAAAACGGAAGCTTGCGCCACTCATTTGATTATCAGCACCACCAGTAGAACCAGGCGTATAACTGTTGCCACCTCTTGGAAGAGGCCCAAGATTTAGTTGATTTTTCAATGGGATATTAACAATACTATTTAGTGGATGTGTTAAGGTTATATGTTTAAATTTCTCCTGCCCGTATTGCCAATTAAGTATATTACTGCCTAGCTTTTTTTCTAGCTCATCTATGGCATTTTCAAAACAAATTTTAAGAAATGCATCTCTTCCTTTTATAGGATCTATTCCAAATTTGCTATCTGGTTTTTCAAGCCAACTAATTAATTTCGACAGTTGAATACTTACTAAGTCTTTTATGTTTTCTGGTATGAATTGTTTTGATGCCTGCTTCATCAATTGTCTTTCCCACATGGCATATATAGATGCAGCGATGCTTGTTTTATCTAAGATATAATTCCAATTTTTTAATTGAAGAATAGACTGCTGTGTTTGTGTTTTTTCAAACACCAAAGGCAATAACATAGGTACAAGACTACGCGCTGGTAATGAATAATAATCAGTTTGAAGCGATTGCATTTTTGCAATATTGATTTTATCATCTTTTGCTAACACTTCATTGATTCTATTTCCCCTGAATGGATCTGCCCAAGTATAACCAACAGCATCCCAATGGGTGTAATCTTCTGAAGTTACATTCTGATTGGCGGTTGCTAAAAATCCTTTGGAAGGATTCAGTTGATGTGGTCTTTCTTTGATAGGTAAAAAACCCTGCCATTCATATCTGCCATCGCCAGGAACTGGCACGAGTCCGCTGAAATTTTTTCGAATTGGAATAATACCCACTGTTTGCCATCCAATATTTCCAGCTGTATCTGCCCAGATCATATTCTCACCGGGGATATGACTATAGCTACATGCTTCCCTAAAACTTTCCCAGTTTTTCGATTGATCAATTCTTAAAGATGCCATATAAGGAGCGCCTCCTGGTTCAAGCCAAGCACATTTCACAGCATATGCTTTGTGGTGAATGGAATCAATATAGGTAACTGGTCCGTGTACCGTGTATCTTAAATTAATAAGTTCGGTCCTGCTTTCTTTGATCTCAATTCTTTCTTGAATCAATTTCATGTTTTCCCAATGTCCTTTATAAAAATATTGTGATAGATTTTTAGGATTCAAATCATAGACATATAAATCTTCTCCATCTGTTTCGTAAATCGTTAAACCCCATGCCCCCACTTCATTGTGTCCAATAGATACACCCGGAATTTCAGGTTCACCACCACCAATCACATTCCATCCCGGAGCCACTAAGTGAACCATATATCGTAAAGAAGGCACTGCGATTTTTCGGTGCGGATCATTTGCAAGCATAGCATGACCACTCGCTGTTCTATTGCCACTGACTATCCAATTATTTGATCCATCTATGCCATGTTCAAAAGCTGGTTGATAAACATTTGAAATAGGCTGTTTCAATAAGTTCATCACTGCATCCGGGTCTTCGTCGGCTTTGCTGATGTCACTAGCCTCAAATACAATCTCTTTTCTGTAGGCATTATACAATTCTAAAATATTATCGTTTAGTAATTTTTGATTGATTGCTGAATCGATTCGTAGATCAGGATCTTTAGGATGAAACCACATCAGTTCTTTTACTTTTTCAGCGCCGGCTTTTGACACTGCTTTTCCAATGCTTAATTCTTCTGTGATATTTCCTAGCAATCCCTGATGTCTTGAAATAACCACATCTGGTGTCCATTTGCCAGGAAGTATTTTCAATAACTGAAATTCTATGGGAAGTAATTCCTGATGAGATAATACTTCGTCGATATAACTGTTTACACCGTCAGTATAAGCATTAATAATAGCTTCACCCTGGGGATGGTAATGATTGAGTTCTGTTTTCAAATCCCCTCTGTATTTGAAAAGTCGGGTACCGATATCTCTTTTTAGTTCTCTTTCTCCTAAAATTTCAGCAACTGTTCCAGTAGCTTGTCTGCGCCAAATCTCAAATTGAAATAAACGATCTTTTGCTGCACAATATCCTTGCGAAAAAAACAGGTCGTGCTGATTCTCAGCATAAATATGATTTACTCCCCATTGATCTCTGAGCACTTCAACAGAAGCGTATAGACCTTTAACGGTAAGAAGTTTTTTTGTTTGTGCAATTCCGAATAAAGAAAAGCAACTTAAAAAAGAAAGAGCAAGAAGTCTGAAACAAGTTCTCATAAGGCAATTAGATAAATTCGTTTTGGAAGATAAGGATTATCCAATAAATTTTCTTTTGACAAGATAATGCAGTAAATTTCTATTCAAATACTTGCCATATGACAATTAAAAACAATACGGTTAGTCGCCGTTCATTTGTGCAGACTACAGTTAAAGCTGCAATCGGGTTTACAATTATACCCCGTTTTGTAATGGGTAGAGGGTATACTGCTCCTAGTGATCGAATCAATCTTGGATATATTGGAACAGGCAAACAATCAAAGAGTTTGATTAATAGTTTTAGTACCATCACACAAGCAGTAGCAGGTTCAGATGTGGATTCACAAAAGCTGGCTGCATTTCAAAAAATTGCTGAGAAAATTCATGCAGTAGCAGCTCAGAAAGGGGAATACAAAGGCTTTAAAGGGTATAGTGATTTTAGAGAATTGTTAGAAAGAAAAGATATTGACGCAGTTGTTATTGCAACTCCTGATCATTGGCATGGTGTTATGACTGTGATGGCAGCTAATGCAGGTAAACATATTTATGTTGAAAAACCAATGGCGCATTCTATTGAAGAAGGCAGAGCCATGGTTAATGCAGTGAATAAAAATAAAGTGATTTTACAAGTTGGTAGCATGCAACGTTCATGGAAAAATTTCAGACAAGCATCTGAATTAGTGCGTAATGGCTATATCGGAAATATTAAGGAAGTATTAGTTAATGTTGGTGATCCCAGCATTGCATACAATCTAACACCGATGTCAACACCTGCTAATCTTGACTGGGAAGGTTGGGTAGGACCTGCAGTTTACAATCCTTATCATTCAGAATTATCTCCACCTGTTGAGCAGGATATCTATCCGCATTGGCGTTCTTATAAAGACTATGGTGGAGGTGGTGTGAGCGATTGGGGTGCACATATGTTTGATATTGCACAGTGGGCCTTGGGTATGGATCAGTCTGGTCCAGTTTCATTTAATCCTCCAAAGGATAATGCGTTGAAGGGATTAGAAATGATTTATGCAAATGGTATTGTAATGAAACATGTTGATTTTGGAAGAGGGTTAGGTGTTCGTTTTATTGGTGAAAAAGGAACTATCGATATTTCTCGAGAATACCTCGATAGTAATCCTAAGAATATTGCAACAGCTACGATTCAGCCAAATGAAATCAGATTATATAATAGTGCGAATCATTATCAGAATTGGTTAGATGGAATTAAAACGGGTGTTCAACCAATCTGTGATGTAGAGACAGGCCATAGAACAAGTTCGGTATGTTGTTTAGCAAATATTGCATATCAAACCAGAAGAAATTTAGAGTGGGATCCAATAAAGGAGCAATTCAAAAATGATGCTGATGCGAATCAATTAGTGAAGGCGAAGATTCGAGGGTCATGGAGTTTAAAAAGTAAAAAGTAAAAAGAGGAATCTATTAACCCTAGGCTCCAGCCAAGGAAGAGAAACACAAAAAAATTTGAAGTTAACCCTAGGCTTCCGCCTAGGGATTGTTGGGCTTTAGCCCGTATGCTGTGTTAGATCTAAGAGTATAATTATTATTGTGTAAGCAACCAGCTCTTCAATTCCGAAAAAGTAGGCTCCATTAAAACCGATTTCTTTTCTAATTGAAATAATGGTTTTACAGCTTCGGGGATTTCTATATTTTTCCCTATTACCTCTTCTACTGTTTCAGGAAACTTTACAGGATGCGCTGTTTCTAAGATCATTCCTTTTTTTCCTGGATGCGATTGTAAGTAATCAGCTAACGCATAATATGCAACTGCTCCATGTGGGTCTAAAATGTAGTGGTCTTTTTTATAAACCTCAGCTATCGTTTGTTTCGTAATTTCATCGCTTACTGTGTAACCGGAAATTTTTTCACTGATGATTTGATAAGAGCTTTGAAATAATTCCAATACTCTTACAAAATTACTCGGACTGCCTACATCCATCGCATTTGATATGGTGGAAACTGCTTTTTTTGATTGATAATTACCCGTTCTTAAATATTCAGGCACCGCATCATTTACATTACATGCAGCAATAAAATGTTCAACTGGCAAGCCACTAATATGTGCTAATAAACCTGCACAAATATTTCCAAAGTTGCCACTGGGTACTGAAATAATAGGAGCTGATTCATTCTCTTTGATCCACTGTTGATAGGCAAAGAAATAATATAATTGTTGTGGCAACCATCTTGCTACATTGATACTATTGGCAGAGGTAAGTGTAAGATGATTGTTTAGATCTACATCCATAAATGCATCCTTCACCATGGCCTGACAATCATCAAAACTACCTGTTACTTCCAGGGCTTTGATATTTTGTCCGCAGGTTGTTAATTGTAGTTCCTGAACAGGACTTACTTTTCCAGAAGGATATAATATCACCACTTCTACACCTTCCACACCTAAAAACCCATTGGCTACTGCCCCACCTGTATCGCCAGAAGTAGCAACTAGTACAGTAATTTTGTTTTTTTGTTGCGTTGAAAAATATCCCAGACATCTACTCATAAAACGCGCCCCCACATCTTTGAATGCAAGTGTTGGCCCATGAAATAATTCAAGTGAGTAGATATCTTTATTTACTGAAACAAGTGGGAAAGGAAAATTAATAGTTTCAGTAACTATTTTAAGTAAATCAGATTTTGTGATGGTGTTTCCAACATAGGGTAACATAATTTCAAAAGCCAATTCTTCTTTTGAATAAGCGCCTATATTTTTGATAATATCTGATGCCACAGAGGGTATATATTCAGGAAAATACAAACCTTTATCAGGTGCCTGACCTTTAATGGTAGCTTCACGAAAATTTACGTTGGAAGCATTTTTATTAAGACTATAATAGTTCATAAACAGAATATAGTTTATATAAATTGAACACCAGAATGATTCATTGTAGTTACATAAGTATGATGATCCAATCCTAATTTTTTGTAAATCGATTTCATTTCTTTTTCAACAGCGATAGCTGTTATTTCATCTTTACTCAGCATAAAGATCGAAGGTCCACTTCCAGATATTCCACCACCCAGTGCACCAGCTTCTTTACTTTTTTGTTTTACTAAATCAAAGCCCGGAATCAGAATACTTCTAACAGGTTCAATAATTACATCTTCTAAAGAGCGTCCAATTAATTCATAATCAGATTTTAATAATCCTGCAACTAAGCCGGCAATATTGCCCCATTGTTTGATCGCGTCTTTTAATAGAACCTTATGTTTTAAGATACTTCTGGCGTCAGAAGTTTTCACTTCAATTTGAGGATGCACAATTGTAACGAATAATTTTGGTGCAGAAAGTGCAATAATATCTAAAGGGAAAATGGAACGGATTAGTGTTACACCTCCATAAATACAGGGAGCAATATTATCAGCGTGCTTTACACCAGATGCTAGTTTTTCGCCATTCATAGCAAATCGAACAAGGGTTTCTTTATCAAAGCGGTCATTCAGTAATCGATTGGCTGCAACAACAGCGCCAGCAGCACTTGCAGCACTGGATCCTACACCACTTCCTGGTTTAATATTTTTTTTGATTGTGAGTTCAAATCCATAACCCGCTTCAATTTCCTCCATCATGGCAAGAAGTGCTGCACCAGCTACATTTTTTTCTGGTTCTGTTGGTAAATTATATTCGTCATCATTAATGATTGTAATGCCAGGTGTATCAGAAAAACGAATCTGCATTTCATCATATGGTTCGTTCACAGCAAAACCCAATACGTCGAATCCGCAAACCATATTAGCTACGGTTGCAGGGGAATGAATTTTAACTACATGATTTCTATCAAGCCCTTTATATAAATCACTCATAATACTCGGTTCATTAAGTTGATAAAAATTAAACTCTTGCAACACGAATAATGTCTGCAAATATACCAGACGCAGTAACCTCAGCGCCTGCACCTGCACCCTTTATCACCAATGGTTGCTCTGGATATCTTTCAGTGAAGAACAATACTAAATTATCCTTTCCGTATAAATGATAGAAATCGGAATTGGCAGGAATATGTTGTAATCCAACTGAAGCCTTTCCATTTTCATAGGACGCTACAAATTTCAATTTGCAATTTTTTGCTGCTGCTGCTTCATAAATGGCTTTGAAATGCGTTTCTTGTTTTTCCATCTCTGCATAAAAATCTGCAACAGATCCTTCGAAGCAAGATGCTGGTAGAAAATATTCATTACTGATATCTTCCATTTCTAATTTCTGTCCAGCTTCACGAGCTAATATCATGATTTTGCGCATCACATCAGTTCCGCCCAAATCTAAACGTGGATCTGGTTCAGTATATCCTTCGTCTTGTGCCTGACGCACCACTTGAGCAAAAGGCTTTTTTCCATCGTAATGGTTAAATACAAAATTGAGTGTTCCTGAAAGAACTGCTTGAATCTTTGTAACCTGATCACCACTGCGCAGAAGATCGTTCAAAGTACCTATCACCGGTAAACCTGCTCCAACATTGGTTTCATAGAGATAAAGCGCATTGAATTCTCTCGCCAAAGATTTTAAATGATGATAGGATTCATAAGAGGATGAGCAAGCAATTTTATTGCAGGCTACCACCGAAATACTTTTACCTAATAATTTACTATAAACGGATGCTACATCTGCATTTGCTGTTACATCAACAAATACGCTGTTTCTTAAATTGAGATTTATAATAGTATCCACAAAATTGTGAATAGTACCCTTCGAAGAATCTGTTAACTTTTCTTTCCAAGAATTTAAATCAATTCCTTCCTCATTGATCAAATTGTTTTTGCTATTTGCTAAGCCAACAACTCTTATTTGTAATCGAAGATTATCTTGTAAATACTGATATTGTTTTTGTATTTGTGCTAATAGTTTACCACCCACATTTCCGGTTCCTGCAATAAATAAGTTCAGCTGCTTATAGGTAGTTTCAAAAAATTCTTCGTGTAGCACGTTGATTGCTTTTTGAACATCAAAGGCAGATAAAACGGCTGATATGTTTTTTTCTGAAGAGCCCTGTGCAATGGCTCTAACATTAATACCATTTCGTCCAAGAACACCAAACATTTTTCCGCTGATACCGGGATGACTCTTCATTTGTTCACCTACCAATGCTACAATGGATAATCCTTTCTCAACTTTTAAAGGTTCAACCTTTCCACTCTGTATTTCAAAACTAAAAGCATGATCAATTGCTCGTTTAGCTTTTGCAGTTTCTGCTTCGTTAATTCCAACACAGATAGAATGTTCAGAGGAACTTTGGGTAATTAAAATCACATTCACAGATTCATTAGCCAATGCTTCGAACAATCGTTTTGAAAATCCAGGTATTCCCACCATGCCACTACCTTCTAAACTCAGAAGGCTTATTTTATTAATTGATGATATTCCACGAATAATATTATCTGTGTGAGCGGAACTGTTTTCAATAAGTGTTCCATATTCTTCTGGCGCAAAAGTATTCTTGATCCAAACAGGAATATTCTGTTTCATCACTGGTTGAATGGTAGGAGGATAAATGATCTTCGCTCCAAAATGTGAAAGCTCCATGGCTTCCTGATAAGAGATACGATGAATAGGCCTTGCATTATTAACCAGTCTAGGATCGGCTGTCATCATACCACTTACATCTGTCCAAATTTCTAAGACAGATGCCTGTAAAGCTGCTGCATATATAGCTCCTGTATAATCAGAACCACCTCTACCTAAAGTAGTGGTATGATTATGTTGGTCGCTGGAAATAAATCCTGGTGCCACATAGATCTTTGCAGCACTGGTGTTAAAAAATCCTGTAATATTTTCTGTTGTAAATGCAAAGTCAACAGAAGCTTTCCCATGTTCAGAGTTCGTACGAATCAGTAAACGGGAGTCTACCCAAACAGTGGATGTTTCTACTGATTTAATTTTAGCAGCTATCATTAATGAAGAAAGTATTTCTCCATAACTTACCATTTTATCATTCGTTCTGTCTGATAATTCTCCTAATAAAAAAACACCGTCACTGATAGCTTCTAGTTCGTTAAATTTTTGTTTTACCTGACTAAGAGTTGCGCTTTGTTGTTGAATGGGTAATAGGTCTCTTACAGCATCAAGGTGTTTCTGTTCTAACTCTTTCAGGATTGTTTTGTAAGACTCATCACCTGATTCAGCCAATTTCCCAGTATTGATTAAACTATCAGTTACACCACCCATTGCTGAAACCACTAAAATGGTCGGTTCTTTCAAAGCGGCTTTCAAAACAATTTCTACCACTTTGTTCATGTTGGTAGCGTTTGCTACAGAACTGCCGCCGAATTTTAAAACTTGCATATTTATTATTTCTTATTCCTGAAAGGAAAATTTTTAAAACGATCTTTTCTTTTGATAACAGCTGTAAACAACAGCCCATGGATGATATGGAAATTACAACCCCTTACAGGGTCGTAGATGTTGTTGTAAATGTTACAGCAGCAAACAACAGCATGGCTGTTGATGTAGGAGAATAAATATGGTTTTGCTGTAAATACATATATTAAGGAACTGCTAAGATAATTAATTTTAGCAGTTCCTGGTCTTATTTTTAATAGAACGATATTAAGCAACAGTACTGATAGTCTTCATATCAGTCATTGCTCTACGCAATTCTGAACCAACTATTTCAACTGGATGGAAACGAATTACTTCATTCACAGCGATGATTACTTTATTATCTACACCTGCGTCGCTTCCTGCATTAAAGTTCTTGCCAATTACATTGGTTTCAACTTTTTTCATGAAATCGGCCAATAATGGTTTACATGCATGATCAAATAAATAACAACCATATTCTGCAGTATCAGAGATCACACGGTTCATTTCAAATAATTTCTTACGAGCGATGGTATTGGCAATCAATGGTGTTTCATGTAACGATTCATAGTATGCAGATTCTTCTTTGATACCAGATTCAACCATTGTTTCAAATGCCAATTCTACACCTGCACGAACAAATGCAACCATCAACAAACCATTATCGAAAAATTCTTGCTCTGCAATTTTTACATCACCAGCAGGTGTTTTTTCAAAAGCAGTTTCTCCGGTTGCAGCTCTCCAGGTCAATAAATTTTTATCATTATTAGCCCAATCTTCCATCATGGTCTTAGAGAATTCTCCGCTCA
>JBAXHC010000002.1:0-83093 GCA_037139075.1 Bacteroidota bacterium | reverse complement strand
TCGCATGCGATGGAGGGGTGGCTGGAGCGACTGAGCGAACAGACGGGGTGGTTAATCTCGTTTAGATAATTTTTCTTATTAATAGTGATACTTCCCCTTCCACTTATCTCTCAAAAATTTCCGAATCTCATTTTCGCGTAAATTATTTCCCGGATTATAAAACTTAGTTCCAACAAGTGGTGCAGGCAAATATTCCTGATCAATAAAATTGCCTTCTCCCAAATGCGAATACTGATAATTTTTTCCATAGTCTAAATCCTTCATCAATTTTGTAGGAGCGTTTCGAATATGCAAGGGCACTGGCTGATCACCAAATTGTTGCACTGCTTTTTGTGCTTCCATAATGGCAACCACTGCTGCATTACTCTTTGGTGAAGAAGCCAGGTAGGTAGCACATTGTGTAAGTATGATCCTGCTTTCGGGATAACCAATTTTAGTAACGGCATCAAAAGTTGTAGTAGCCATCAACAAGGCATTTGGATTTGCATTGCCAATATCTTCACTCGAAAAAATAACCATTCTCCGGGCAATGAATTTTACATCTTCACCTCCTTCAATCATTCTGGCTAGCCAATATACTGCCCCATTCGGATCACTGCCTCTCATACTTTTAATGAATGCAGATATGATATCATAATGTTGCTCCCCTTGTTTATCATACAAAGCAATTTTATTCTGAGCCACATTCATTACAAATGCATCTGTGATAATTCTTGATGTTTCTTTAGAGGGGAATGAGCTAACCACTAGTTCTAAAAGATTCAATAATTTTCTGGCATCACCACCTGAAAGTCGAATGAGTGCTTCAGTTTCTTTTAACTCGGGTTTAGTACTAATAAGGAATTCATCTTGTTCTAAAGCATGATGTAATAATCTCACCAAACCCTCTTCTGTCAAGGCTTTTAAAACATATACCTGGCACCTGCTCAATAAGGCGCTGTTCACTTCAAAAGAAGGGTTTTCTGTAGTGGCGCCAATTAGTGTAATGATCCCTTTCTCAACGGCACCTAGTAAAGCATCTTGTTGACCTTTATTAAAACGATGAATCTCATCAATAAATAATACTGCTCCGGCATGTTCTTTAGCAGCATCAATGATTTCTCTTACTTCTTTCACACCAGAACTAATGGCGCTCAATTGATAATAAGGAACCTGTAAAGTATGAGCAATAATATTTGCAATGGTAGTTTTGCCAACGCCTGGCGGTCCCCATAAAATCATAGATGGGATACGGCCATTTTCAATGGCTGTTCTAAGAATGGATCCTTTGCCAGTCAAGTGTTCCTGACCCACTAAATCGTCTAACAAGTTAGGCCTTATTCTTTCTGCTAAAGGAGTAGAAGTATTCACATTTCTAAAGTACAAAAAAAGGATGGATCAAACAGATATGTATATTAATCGAGGTTTTCAATCTCTTCTGCAAAAAGATGCGCATATTGTTTTAGTATTCTAAATCCCATGGTGATATGCACTAATAAAACAAATGAAAAGAAGAATAAAAAGTAGGCCGCGCCTCTCATAATCTTAACAAATAATGCAACATTGATTCCGCTTGGCATATTGGGTTGCGTCTCCAAAAATTTATCCACTACATTTTTCAAATCGTGTTCACCCATATAAAAAATACCTACTGCAGATATTAAGAATTGAAAGCCTAAAAAAAGACTAACGTATGCATTTACTTTTATCCAATCCTTAAGAGATGGTTTTGCATATTTATTACGGTCAATATGTCGGATTAAGAAAATCATACTTGCAAAAACATAGATGCAAAATCCAGCTATTAAAAACACTGCAAATAATAAGGAAGGGTTGCCTAATGCACTTAAGAGCATGATTAAATCCATGACTGCAAAAAAGGATGCAAATGGCAAAAGAATATAAGTTAGCAGGCGGAAGACGGATAATTGTTTCATATAAAAAAAGGACTACTGTTGTTGTTGTCCGGCTAAGTTATCAATAATTAATTCAGCACCCTCAGAACCGGCTTGTTTTTGAAGTTGAACATCTGTTATTTCTTCAAATACTTGTCCGTCTTCATAGCCAACAGACACATAAACAGATAAAGATTGTCGAGCAGGGCCTTTAAAAGTTCCTTTTGCAGGGGTACAGTCTTTAAAGTCGCGTCCAACAGCTAATTTAACATGGTTGTTAGTAGCCCAAACATTATTGGTAGGGTCAATTCCAATCCAACCATAATGCGGAATAAAAGCCTCCACCCAGGCGTGTGTAGCACCTTCGCCACGCATACCATTTTTATTCGGACAAATATATCCGCTTACATATCTGGAAGGAATTCCAATCATTCTAAGTAGCTCCAACATAACGTGAGCAAAATCCTGACAAACACCTGATTTGTGTTCTACAATTTCATCTACAGTTGTTTCAATATTGGTAATGCCTTTGATATAGGTGAATTCTGTAAATATAAATTGGCAACAGTCTTTTACAGTATCAGCAATTGATTTGTTTGAACTATAAAAGAGGTCAATATAACCACGCATGGTATCGATTGATTTCGATTCTGCAGTTCTAGCCAGCTCTAATAAATGCAGGTCTTTACCTATAACAGCTTCAAGGTCCTTTGCAAATGATGGGATTGGAAATTGTGGGTTTGGATCTTTAGAAGTACGCACTTTTAATTTACTTTCAATCACCATTACTTTATGCGGTGAAAGCAAATTGAAGCTTCCCGTTTTATTGCCCCAATAATCATCGTACAATAAAATATCGGGCTGATCGGTAATAATCACATCATGCTGTAAAATCTCTTGATCCTCTGAAGCATAAGGAAATATTTTTATTTCGTTCACGCTCTCTTTTACTGGCCTATCGTATTCGTATTTTGTAATGTGATGTATTGTAAAAACAGACATTCTTGGTTTTGTTTAAGAATAAGAGAAATAAATTCTGCCTAAATCTCGGCTGAACTCATTGAGCTCTTTTCGGACATAAATCAAATATTTTTCCAACCCTTCCCTTTCCACTAATTCAATATCTGCAAACTTCACAGAACTATATAGCCTGCCATAGGTTCGGAGTAATTGAATACTTCCCTCCACCGGATTAGAGGCTGCAATATCGGTTAAATATTTGTTTGCTCTATCTAAAGCATAATAAAGCGATCGGGGAAAATTTTTATCGAAAGCTAATTGTTGTAAAACATTGTAATTGTGGTTTAAATTACTATAATTCTTCAAGTGTAATTCGTATCCAGACAATGCTAGCAATAAGCTGCGCCAAAAAATGATATCCTGTTCATCTTTTAAATTAAAGTCGATTTTTTTGAAAAACGAGTGTGTAAACTCTGCAGTTAATAAACAACGTTCGGTATACTTACCAAGGTTCATATAGTTCCATCCTTGACCGCGTGGCATGGTAGAATCAGAAATTCCACAGAATTGATCACTACTATTAATGAATGCATCAATGGTGATAATGGCATCCGGGCCAGCTAGTTTTGCTTTTAAACCTGGTTGATTAATCTGATGATACATTTGATTTACCTGTTCCCAAACTTCTTTTGTGATTTGATCCTGCACACCCCTTGCATTTTCACGTGCCCTTGTGATAATTACTTTGAAGCTGTTTTGGTTTTTACTATCTAAGAACAAATAATGTAAAGCAGCAGCATTATCTTTTTTTAAACGATCTATTTCATCTTTTGGAAGAGAAGTGAATATTTTTAATGATGGTTCCCATGTCATGCTACTAGCCTGCACCTTATCAAATGAAAGTATATAGCTGGTCTTCATTAAGCGTAACATTCCATCTGCTCTTTCCATGTAGCGATGTAACCAATATAGGGAGTCTGCGATTCTACTTAACATGTTTTGAATTGTTCTTGATGATCAATTTGTTTACACAATACTTTTGTTAATCTACTACCCAGGTGTCTTTACTTCCGCCACCCTGTGAAGAGTTAACCACTAATGAGCCCTCTCTTAATGCTACACGTGTTAATCCACCCGGAACAATATTTATACCATTGGGTCCACATAAAGCATAAGGCCTTAAATCCACATGTCTTGGTTGAAGTTTTCCATCAATTAAACAGGGAACAGTTGATAATTGAATAATGGGTTGTGCAATAAAATTTCTAGGGTTCGCCAATATATTTTCTTTCGCTTTTTTCAAAGCTTCTTCAGTGGCACTATTTCCCATCACCATTCCATATCCTCCGGATTGATTGGTTTCTTTCACTACCATCTTGTTCATATTCTCAAATACATAATTCCTTTCCTCTACATTATTCATATGATAAGTAGGGATATTGGGAAGAATGATATCTTCATTAAGATAATATTTGATCATAGCTGGAACGTAAGCGTAGACTGCTTTATCGTCTGCTACTCCATTTCCCAGTGCATTTACGATGGCCACATTTCCTTTTCTATAGGCACTAATTAATCCGGGTACTCCTAATGCACTATCAGGTCTAAATACTAATGGGTCTAAATACTCGTCATCAATTCTTCGATAGATCACATCTACCTGACGAAGACCGGCAGTAGTTTTCATGTATACCTTATGATCGTTCACTAATAGATCGCGACCTTCCACTAATTGAACGCCCATTTGACGGGCTAAAAAAGTATGTTCAAAATAAGCAGAATTATACATGCCGGGAGTTAAAAGAACTACCGTTGGATTTGCAATTTGTCTGGGTGCATAAGCAATTAAATTGTCGTGCAAAAGCAATGGATAATTATTCACCATGCGCACATTACTATCACCTAATAAATTTGGAAATATACGTTTGGTAACTTCTCTATTTTCCAACATATAAGATACTCCTGATGGCGTTCTTAAGTTATCTTCTAAAATATAAAAAGTACCATCGTCGCCCCTGATCAAATCGATACCTGCTATATGTACATAGATATCAAACGGAACTTGTATGCCGAATACTTCGCGGGTGAAATGCGGACAAGAAGCTATCAAATCGGCTGGTATAATACCATCCTTTACAATTTGTTGCTCATTATAGATATCCTTCAAAAACATATTCAAAGCAGTTAAACGCTGCTTGATTCCTTTTTCGATATGGTCCCATTCAGCACCAGTAATTATACGGGGAATTATGTCGAAAGGAAAGATTCTTTCAATGCCTTCATTTTCGTTATAGACAGTAAAAGTTATACCCTGACTCATGAAAAGCTCGGCTGCTAATTTGTGCTTTTGAAGAAAATCGTCTAAGTGAAGTTGTCTCCCCGTCTCGTAAATAGAATGATATTGTTGTCTGATACCCTCGGCACTCATCATCTCATCCCAAATATGGGAGGCAATAGGGTATTGGTTAAAAAGGGTCTCACCCGTCATAAGCATCAAATTGTATGGTCGGTTACAAAAAAGTTATTCAGTGACCTGGTTAGTCAAATTCAACTTACGTAATTTAAGAGAATTTTCCATTAATTTCCCTTCATTTTAGAAAATATCTATAATAAATAGTAAAATATTGTAAAAAAATAAAGGGAAACCCGAAAATTTTCAGATTTCCCTTTAAAAAAGTCAATATGTTTATTTTATTTAATATCTAATTTAATCTGCAATTCTCTGAACTGTTTTTCGTCAATCGGACCTGGTGCATCGAGCATTACATCGCGTCCACTATTGTTTTTAGGGAATGCGATAAAATCGCGGATGCTTTCACTTCCACCCAAGATAGCACAAAGGCGATCAAATCCGAAAGCTAATCCGCCATGTGGTGGGGCACCATATTCAAACGCACCTAATAAGAATCCAAATTTGTGATTCGATTCTTCTTCGCTCATACCCAATGCTGCAAACATTTTTTCTTGCAAGGCACGTTGGTAAATACGAATCGATCCACCACCAATTTCGTTTCCGTTCAATACCATATCATAAGCATTGGCCTTGATATTGGAATAGGGATGCTCTAAATATTTCTCTGCGTTTTCGATCAATGGATTGTTGTTGATCATGATCTCGATCTCTTCTGGTTTAGGAGAAGTGAATGGATGGTGACGTGCCACCCAGCGATTATCTTCCTCAGCATATTCGAACAATGGGAAATCTAATACCCAAAGCATTTTAAATTCATCCTCTTTTCTAAAGCCCAGGCGCTTACCCATTTCTAATCTTAATTCACTGGTTGCTTTACGGGTTCTTTCTTCACGTCCTGCTAAAATCAACACCAAGTCACCTGCCACTGCACCTGCAGCATCAGCAATGGCTTTTAATTTATCTTCTGCATAAAATTTATCAACGCTACTCTTATAAGTTCCATCAGCATTGCATTTGATATAGATCAGACCATTCATGCCGATCTGTGGACGCTTCACCCAGTCTGTAAGTTCATCTGTTTGCTTACGCGTATATTCACTGCAACCCGGAGCAGCAATTGCCAATACAGTTTCTGCATTATCAAATACACCAAATCCTGCACCATTAATGAGTTCGCCCGTTGCAGCAATGTTGCCAGCTTTTAAGAAAGCCGATTTCAAATTCGCAATCTTCATTCCGAAACGAATATCTGGTTTATCGTTTCCGAATTGCCACATCGCATCTTCCCAACTTATGCGTTCCACTAATTCTGTATAATCGATATTCTTAACGTCTTTGAAAATGCGTTTTACCAAACCTTCAAACATGTTCAGGATATCTTCTTGCTCCACGAAACACATTTCACAATCGATTTGCGTAAACTCAGGCTGACGATCAGCTCTCAGATCCTCATCTCTGAAACACTTTACAATTTGATAGTAACGATCGTAACCGCTCACCATCAATAATTGCTTGAATGTTTGTGGAGATTGTGGTAATGCATAAAACTGACCCGCATTCATTCTTGATGGCACTACAAAATCTCTTGCACCTTCTGGAGTAGATTTAATTAAGAATGGAGTTTCAATATCCATGAAATTATTTTCATGTAAATAGTTTCTGGCTGATCTGCTCACGGCATATCGGAGTTCCATATTTTTTTTCACAGCATTTCTGCGCAAATCCAGATAACGATATTTCATTCTTAAATCTTCACCACCATCAGTATCATCTTGAATGGTAAAAGGAGGTACTGCAGATTTATTTAAAATCTTAAAACTACTGATGGTAATTTCTACTTCACCAGTAGCAATATGGCTATTCTTATTACTTCTTTCTGCAACAATACCTTCAGCCTGCAATACAAATTCTCTTCCTAATGGATTCGCATCTAACACTGCATTCAAATCTTCGCCCATCAACAATTGGGTAATGCCATAACGATCGCGTAGATCCACAAAAGTGATGGCACCAAATTTTCGAACGGTTTGAACCCAACCTGCTAAAGTTACTTTCTTGCCAACATCACTGATTCTTAATTCACCACAAGTGTGCGAACGATACATATAAACTAATTTGAATTTGAAATGTTTAATTTTACGAAACACTACTAAAGTTTCGGGTCGCAAATATAACCGAATTGGGCGACTTCCCTTCCTTGTACTACCTTTAATTGAATGAATTCGAGTACAATCAGCCCCAAAACCTACCGGATAGCCATTGCGGTTTTCTTTTTTATAGCAGGCCTCAGCTTTGCAAGCTGGGCTAGTCGCATCCCAGATATTAAACGTCATTTAGCTTTGAGCGATGGGAAATTAGGCCTCATTTTGTTCGCTATGCCGATTGGCACCATGTTGAGTCTGCCCTTTACAGGATGGGTGATCAACAAGCTGGGAAGCAGACGTGTTTTAATTGCATCTGCCCTTTTTTATCCTACTACTTTATTAATGATTGGTCTTGTGCAAGCGCCCTGGCAATTAGCACTGGCACTATTCTGCTTTGGAACTTTTGGAAATTATTCGAATATATCAGTGAATACTCAAGCCATAGCTGTAGAAGAGATGTATGGTAAAACAATTATGGCTTCTTTCCATGGTATTTGGAGTTTAGCTGGTTTTAGCGGCGCAGCTTTTGGAACACTATTTATAGCATTAGGATTGAGTCCTTTTTTTCATTTTTTAATCATCTTTTTTTTAGCTGCTAGTGTAGCGATTTATTTTTCACAATACACTATCAGAGATAAAAAAGGAGCGGCCCAGACTTCTTTCTTTACCAAACCAGATCGTTTTATTTTGATTTATGGATTGATAGCTTTTGGTTGCATGGTCTGCGAAGGAACCATGTTTGATTGGAGTGGTGTTTACTTTCAAAAAATAGTACATGCTCCTGTGCATTTGGTAACTCTTGGATATTTATTATTCATGGGAATGATGGCCAGCGGCAGATTTGTGAGCGATAGAATTACACAAAGAATTGGGATTCAAAAAGTATTAATTGCAAGTGGAATTAGTATCACAAGTGGATTATTGATTGCAGTTATTTTTCCCTATATCATTACTGCAGGTATTGGTTTTATGTTTGTTGGATTAGGTGTTTCATCAGTGGTGCCTTTAGTGTATAGTGCCGCTGGAAAATCTAAGACCATGTCGCCCGGAACTGCACTTGCTGCAATTTCGTCCATTGGTTTTATAGGATTTTTAATGGGGCCGCCTTTAATCGGCACCATTGCAGAATACTCTAGTTTGCGTTGGTCATTTACAATAATTGCCCTACTGGGTTTCAGTATTACTATTCTTGCTAGTAGAGTAAAATGGGCTTAATTTTTTATTGAATTAAGTGTGGAACAAATCTGCTTTTATTATCTGTAATTAAACTTTCTGCCTCTCTAATGCCCATGCCTGCTGCTTCCTGGCCGATAATCCATGCACCAATCACTGGATAATGATCTGCATAATTTGGCAGTGTAAATAATTCTTGATAGATATATCCTTCATTGCCGTACTGCCCATCTGTTTTTGCCAAAGACATATTTTTCATCACCAGATCGATATTTGCACCTTCTCTTGATAAGATTGGTTTCTTCACATAATTTGTAAGTTTACCTTCTTCAAAATACGCAGGTAATAAATAAGGGCAGTCAGGATAAAGTTCCCATAATATAGGGAGTATGGCTTTATTTGATAAGATCATTTTCCATGCGGGTTCAATCCATAATGCTCTGTTGGTATCATTCGAAATGTTTTTTCCAAATGACTCTGTCAATAACCATTCCCAGGGATATAGTTTGAAAATATTTTTGATCGGCTGATCTTCCAAATCTAAAAATTGATTTACCTGTTCATCCCAACCGATATCATCAATAAAAACCAATTTGGTTTCAATGCCAGCCTGAATAGCACAATCGCGTAAGTATTCAGTATTCGTTAAATCTTCCAATGTTTCTTTCAAACATGTAAAATGTAAAATGCCAGGATTCAAATAGTTTTTTAAATACTTCCAATAGTTGATCAACTTCTCGTGTACACTATTGAACTGATCTTTGTTTTTATCAAAATCCTGTAACCAAAACCATTGCACAATACCTGCTTCATATAAGCTGGTAGGCGTATCAGCATTGAATTCTAATAATTTAATTTGTTCATCTTTGTAACATAGATCAAAGCGTCCATAAATAGCAGGATGGTCTTCGGTCCAACTTTTTTCGATCATTGGAATCGCCCAATCAGGAATATTGAATTTGTGGTACAAATTATTATCCATCACATGTTGAACTGCACCCAAACATAAATTCCATAATTCATTAGTAGCTTTTTCGATGGCCAAAATTTCGGGCATCGAAAAACTATAATAAACAGATTCATCCCAATAAGGAACATTGGTACTATGAAAACCAAAACCTAATTTTTCAACTTCGTTCTGCCAGTTATTTCGGGCAGTGATCTTATTTCTTTGCATGATAATTTTCTGATAATATTTTATGAAGAAACGCTAAATCCACTTCTTCCAAATCCACCTCTGCTTACAGCTGCTTTAAATCCATTAGTTCCAATATTTGAACTGGGGTGGATGGCACTGGAATAATACCCGGCACGCTGATAGTAACCATTATTATAATTTCCATAAGGTCTAAATGCATAATACCAAAGCAAAGCAGTACCAATACCTCCATGATGATGCACATTGGTATAAGGTGCTGTTGAATCACTTCGGATATGCATATTTGTATTATCACCCCAATCTGGTTTTTTTGCCTGATTACAACTTGCCAAAGCCGCAGTAATCAACACGAGTTGGATGTATTTTGATTTCTTCATTTTAGTTTACTTAACAGTGATATAAATTTCATAATCCTTTTTTACAGAAACAGCTTTTGTGTCGCCATCCTGATTTTCTGCGTAAGTGTTATGAATTCCCAAACCTGGTAAGGTATCACGATATACAATATTTTTTATGATACTATCGTGTGCCCATACTGCATGAGTGGTTACAAGAATATCGTGAAGGCTATCTAAGTGTTCTATTTTCACAGAGCTTTCAATAGCGCCAGATTTGTTTACTAGGTTAGTTACATCCTCATTGGGTTGAGGGTCTTGGCAAGAAATTAAATATAATAAGGCAGCGCCTCCCAATATCGCTAATACGATCGGTTTCATGGTATACATAAGTGTAAATTTTCAATTTGGTTGATACTCTGGTCGTAGATCGACCACCATCAAAATTTAGGTTGACGCTAAAGTTAACCAGCTTCGAGCTGGATATTGCTTTCTGTTAATTTAATTTTTGATGGATTTTGCCCTGAATTTATAGTCGGTGAATTTCTGGGGCTTTTACACGCTGTCTGCAACGGGCAAATAGAAATTCCAATAAGTGGTTCATGTGGTTGGGAGACTGGCTCCATTTACTTTGATACAGTAAAGATATAGTGATGCATGGCCTGCTTCAAAGGGGATAGAGGTCTAGCGGGACTGGCATTCATACCAATGGTAGAGTATGTATGAAGAGTGGTAAAACAGTAAAAAAAGCACCAAAATTTGCTACATTGTTTCAAGTTCGCCTTTGTGACGAGGCTTCCAATAAAGGTAGTAATAGCCCAAAATCATTAAACCTATCGTAAAAGGAATAATAGCGAGATGCTTCATGGTATAACTTCCAAATAGAATATGTGTATCGAAACCAAAAAATTCGCTTAGCATCCAGTAGGAGTTTGCGGTGATCCAAACTGTAATGGCCAGATTATGGCAGAGTTCAGATACAAATTGACGGGTTCTCCAAGCGATAATAATAGAAACAATCAGGGTAGGAAAAATCATTACAATTCCCAAAGGTTTCCAAACCATGCACCATGCTACATCTTTAAAAAGCCAGAAGACAATATGTAGGTTTTCCATCTTGCGATAGTGCAGTGGAATATTATATAAAGCATCATTTGGTTTAGAAGGAATGACATTCAAAACAGTATGTCCATCTACTATATTCTCGTTCAAAGTTTCGGTTGCCATTTTATCCCTGCTTGCTTTATGATTGGAAGTTGGCGCTAAATTAATTTTTTGTTATGAATTAGCGACTTAAAATTTTCTTGAAGCGGTCAATGTCTACTAAGGAGTCCATTGGAGTTTGATTTGTTAGAAAATCGGCAAATTGTTTGCCAAAATAAGGGGCAAGCGAACAGCCCTTAGTGCCCATGCCATTGAATAAGCCCACTGATTGATGTATGGGGTGAAGACCTGCAAATGGTCTTCTTTCCATATTTGTGGGACGCTCTGATGCAATATGATCTACTATTTCGAAAGGAAGTTTTAACCAATGGTATAATTGGGTTTGTGTAGTTCTTTTAAATTCAGAAGTTGGCAATAGATCAGTAAAATTCCATTCATGAGTTGAGCCGATCCACCATAAATTATTATGCCAGGGAACCAAACTAATGCCCTGTTTATATATATGATTTCTAGGAAGCGCTGGAATATCTGCAATAATGGCTTCTCCTTTATTTCTAGAATAGGGTAATAAATTAAAATACCGATTGTCGATTCCTTCTGCACCATCGCAGAAAATTATTTTTTGAGCTATATGATTTTGATATCGAACCAGATCTGTTTCTATTTCGCAAACTGTCCAATCAAAACGTTCATTCAATAAAGCATTTGCATCAACTAATTTTTTTCTCCATCCTTTCAGCATGCCATGCAATTCAATCAATAAACAAGGATCAATTTCACCAATGCTGAAAGGAAAATTAAAATAGGCTCGCCATGCTTCCTGATCTTCAGGTAAGCGCAAGTATTCTTTTTCTTCTGGCATTCTATCCCGAAATGCCAACTCCATTTGAGGAGTAGGATGAAAATTAAGAATATTACATTTTCTAACTAACGAAACACCCAATTCGTTTCCTAATTCAGTATAAGTATTCCAGGCAAAAGGCAATAATTTTTCGATCTCCCAGGTACGTACAATTCTTCTTCCAGTTACAGGATTAATCACTCCACTTGCCACTTTTGTAGAGGTGGAAGGTTGGTCATCATCAATTACCAATACAGTCTTTCCAGCTTTCATTAAATTCCAGCTCAGGAATGTGCCGCAGAGTCCTTGTCCTACAATAATATAATCAAACTGCATGCTTGCGAAATTCGACAATAATTCTGAATCTGAAGAATTAGAATGGCTTGCCGTGTGTAGAGTGGATTAATTTTCTGGATAGACTAGGAAAATATTGCATGATTTGTAAAAATAGATTCGTGGCATAATCCTTTCCAAAAAGGCGTTGAATTGTTCTGCCAGCAAAAACCCTTTTTGCAAATTGTTTTTTCCATTGCCGCTCATAATTCGATTCTAAGACGGAGCGATTTTGTCCGTTCTTGAAATAGTAATCAATATTTTGAAAAGCAATTTTACTTCCATGTAACGCCATGCTCATTCCGTTACCACATAAAGGTGTGATCATGCCAGCTGCATCTCCAACACATAACATATGTTCCTCTATTTGTGATTTCTTTTGAAAACTTATCTGTGAAATTGTCAGCGGTTTTTTATAAATAAATTCTGCGTTCTTAAAAATGTCTTTTAAAAAGGGGTTTTTCCATAAAATGCGTTCTTCCATTTCAGGAATGCTATTCCCTGATTTTCTCAAATTTTCAGCCGTTGTTAAATAACACAAACAACAATCTCCATTTTCTATTTCTTCAATACCGCAATAGCCATTATCAAAGTTGTGTAAAGCAATTTGATTTCTAGGATGCGGGTATCGAATATGGTATTTAACGCCAATAAAGTTGTTTAAAGCATTGGGTTTCGCTTTTGTAAAAGGACGCGAAAAATGAATATCCAGATTACTCTTTTTGCCAAAACTACCCGCAGCTATCCTGCTGTAATAAATGCCACTATCTGTTTTAATTTCGAATCCATTTGTTTTGAATGCAAGGTCCTGTACTTTGGTTCCTGTAAAAAATGTGACTCCTTTATCTAATGCAATTCGATATAAATATTCATCTAGTTTAAACCTGCTAATTCCGAAACCACCAAGAGGAAGTGAAAATTGATAAGACTTTCCATTTGGGGCGGATATTTTTAATTCATTAATACTGGGAAGCCCCCAGGTTGAAATTGGTATGCCTAATTTTTCTAAGAAAGGAAGAGATTCATTACTAATATATTCGCCACAAACTTTATGAAATGGGTAGGTTTCTTTTTCGAATAATATTGTTTTATATCCGGCGTCTGCGCATTGAATTGAAAGGCTCAATCCTGCAAGGCCTCCTCCGATAATTGCGATATCAAATTCTTCAGTCATTATAAAGTCCATGTTCTTTTACTATCAAATAACGAAAAGCCCATTTCCAAGTAATTTTATAATTTTCAATACCCGATTTCGAGAAAAGATTTTTCCAATCAGATTTAATAAAACCACGGGCAACACTTAAACAGGCATCGTTTTTAACTAAATAGGAATTTGAAAATAGATTTGTCAATATTTTTATTAAATAATATGCCAGCCAATGTCTCTGTAAGTCATTGATGAAAAAGCCTTGCTCAGTATTTTCTGTCATCCATTTTAGTTGAAAAACTAATGCTTCATCTGTAAAATGGTGACAAAATAAACTAGAGAAAATAATATCTGGTTTGTTTTCAAAATAAACTTTAGAATAATCGCTACAGATAAAATCGGTATTTGTTTTCAAGTATTCATTTTGTTTAGCAAAAACGATGCATTCATTATTATAATCAATTCCAATGCAATGAATCTTAATTTTGTGAGCATCACAATATTTAACAATGGCCACCAAATTATCACCACCACCACAACCAATTTCACAGACCGTAATTTCTTTTTTGTCTTTGGCCAACTGTTTAAAACCTTCTAAAGTAATGGCATGGCCACCCAATAACGTATTAATGGTATTCAGCTCGCGCATGGTTTGAGCTATATCCGCAAAAGGAATTCCTTCTCCATCGAGCAATTCCTTTTGATATGATCTGGTTTTAAAATTCATTTTAAGTTAAATTATTTCTTTTTGCAAAGGAAGGTTTCCATAGTTAAACCTGGCCCAAATGCAATACCAAATACATTCTCGCCAGAGTGAATTTCTGAATCCATGATTTCTTTTAAAACAAAAAGAATCGTAGGAGAGGACATGTTTCCATTTTCTGCTAATATTTTTCTTGCAAATTTTGTTTGTGATGCTGTTAATGATAGTTTTTGTTCTATCACATCAACTATTTTTTTACCTCCAGGATGGATGCACCAATAAAGTATATCATCAACAGTCAAATCTTTTTTCGCAAGTGCTGTTGTAATGAGTAAGTCAATATCTTCTTTGATGATTTGTGGGATATAGCTACTTAATGTCATTAAAAAACCTTTACTACTGATTTCCCATGCCATATCAGTTTTTCCTTGAAATGCAACCTGCGAGTGAAAACTTTCGATCTGTAGCGCTTTTGTGCATGTACTATTATTACTTACCAAAACTGCTGCAGATCCGTCTGCAAATAAAAGACTACTTGATGCATTTTCAAGGGTATACTCTTTTTGAAAATGAATGGTACATAATTCTGTGGCAACTATAACCACTTGTGCATCTGGTTCACTGTCACAAATAAATTTTGCCATTTTTAATCCATGTATGGCAGCATAACACCCCATAAAATTAATGGAGGTTCTAAAAATAGATGGAGACAGTTGCATTGCTTCCATGATCTCTAAATCTAATCCGGGTGCGCTCATTCCTGTACAACTGATCGTTATCAAATGAGTAATTTGATCGCTATTGATATGTGATGATATACACTTCTTAATAGCCTCAATAGATAATACGGAAGCATTTTTTTTATACAATTCCATTCGATGCTCAATGGATGGGAATGCATCTTGATCATTCTTAGGTAAAAAATTCCAGTTAGCATTTGTATCTCCATAATCTGGTATGGCAGAATGTCTTGTTTCAATGCCACTATGATGGTATAGAAAAGCCAGTTTTCTTTTTTCATCAGCATCTAACTGATAGGCTTTTTGCATGTATTGCAATATATCCGCTTGTTTGTGTGCAAATGGAGGAGATGCTGTTGCTATAGATACGATATCAGCCAAAATGATTCAATATTAATAAAGTGATAAATGCCAGATTAGTGCAAGTGCTTGCTAACCAAATCATACGCATCGTATTTTTGAAATTAGCCTGATCTGGATCCTTCCAGACTTTCAGGGCCCAACTCGCAAAATATAGAACCACTGGAATGAAAAAAAGTTGAATAATCCAAAAATTAGTCAGCTCATTTTGTGTTTGAAAATGCTTGAAGAGGCAAAGAAATGCAAGTAAATAAAGGATTGCACAGAAAATAAAAGTGCCTCTTTTCCCCAATAATATAGAAATGGTTTTAACGCCATCTTTTCGATCTTGAATGTGTTGGTAGATTTGCGTAATGGGGTAAAATCCCCCAATTAATAATCCTGCTGCAACAATTAGTAATAAAGGGACTTCCATATTAAGATTACTACTAACTCCATGTGCAATGGCAAAAAAAACTAATGAGCCTTGATTGCTAATTACCAATAGATAACCAAGAATAGGGTATTTCTTTAAACGTAAGCCTCGCCAACTATACAACCTCGAACAAATAATAAAAAATAGAAAGCAACCTGCAAAGACAGGACTAATATAAAATGATAGAACAAACCCAATGATATCCAGTACTAATGTTATGTAATACAATTGTTTTGTAGGCTGCATCGGATTTGCAACACCGCCAATGCTTTCTGAATCCCTATCATTATAACTGTTATATCCATTGCTAGATGGGTAAAGTATAGCATGCAATAAAATGAAAACCAAAATGGCCCTCGGCAAATTGATTTGGGGGGTTATACTTAAAGCAAACCAGTAAACTGGCATTAAAAAAAAGCTAAACGGAATTCGTAATAGCTGAATGGTTGATTTTCGAATCAATTTGTGGGAATTGAATTATGAATATAAACTTTATTCGGCCACATTGATTCTTATTCCTTCTGAATGACTACTAAATTCAGCTGCGTACATACACTGAATGCTGGCCAGACCCACAGAAAAATTTCCTGTATGAGTGATGTAAACAGGATATTCAAAAACATATGTTCCCTTATTCAAATGATTAATAAAAAAGTTACTACTTATATCTGTGGTGTTTTCATAATAACCCATTCCATCCTGCCATTTGTAACCACTCAATACATTTACTGGTTCCATCCCAGCTGCACGCAGATCTTTTAAATGAAGATATTCCATTTCACGATTTGTTTTAATAACCAAACGAACAACCACTTTGTCGCCCACTTTTAATGGGTTATTCAAATCAACTTCTACCAATTCTTTTCCCTTATCTGTTATTTTTTCGATCATTAATTGTTTTTGAATATTCAAGGGAGATGCAGCTTCCGTGATTTTATCAAGATCTTCAAAGTACTGCCAGTAAACAGCACCCCAGGCGGGTTGATTGTTTTTTTTGTTACCACTATTTACTGTTTTTGTACTTACTTTAATTTCACCCATTTCAGATTCAACTTTTGATCCCTCAATTCTTTTTTCGAAATAACCTGTTCCAAGTTCTATTTTTTCATTACTGCTTTTAATTACAGTATTTCCTAAAGCTATTTGAACAGTTTTTTCTTGTTCTAGCCAATCTGAGCCATTGAGTAATAATGCATAACAAGCATTCGCAGTTTTAATACTGGTTTTCCAGTTATTGGTTTGCTTATTTAAAATCAACCAGGTTTTAATTGCATCAATTGCTTTTATCCTCTCCGTTGAATTGTTCTGTTGATTGTATTCGGATACTAATTCAATTACCATCGATGCAGTTTCTATTGTAGAACTATGCCAGTCATTAGAAGGTTGTTTCCAATACATACCCTTTTGTTTATCAACTACCGCATTTTCAAATATGGAAGGAAGTAAAGTTTTGCCAACAAATATTACTTCTTTATTTCTTAATTGAATCAGTCCAATTAGCGATTTATAATAAACCGAAAATTGATTCCAATACAATTTGCATTGTTTAGTATAAAAATTGGAAGCTAATGTTGAATTCATTGCAATATCTCCATAAAAACTTCGCATGTAGAGCCACTGAATTTGGCTTTCATTTATATATTTTAGTTTTGGATCTATACCATGGCTTAATGCAAATTGATACTCGGTATTAATATTATCATCTGTGAACTGAACTGCTTTAACGATCATTGGTTTGAAGCGGATAGCCATATCAGGTGTAATAGCCCCCAATCTTTTTAGTCTTCCAATTCCAGTTAAAATATATGTGGTGATATATGGATCTTCATAACCTCCTTTGAACCAGCTAAATGCTCCATTCGGCAATTGCAACTCTTGTAATTTCTCAAGGGATGATTGATTGGATTCGGCCAATTTTAATAAGTTGAACAATTCTAATAAATTCTTTTTTCTTTCCCCTTCAGTATTTGCTGCCAATACCCAAGGCGTTTCTTCTAACAAAGCTTGTTTTAGTTGCTGGTTCTTTTGAAGATTCGATAATAATGATGCAGTATCTTTTTTGCTTTTTTCGAACCAGGTTTTAATAATCGGATTTTTATTTACGAGGTATGCTGCAATACTGTTTGCATATATTTTATTAAAGGTTGCTTCAGCACAATTGTCCATTCCCTGTTTCAAATAGGGAAGTGCTTGAACTGCATACCAGATCGGATTACTGCTAAATTCTACTGTTAAAGATTCATTGCTTAAACTGCCGCTATTTTGATGCAATAATTTATCGAAATGGAATTGCTGAGTAGTGTCGCCCTGCATTAATATTGGAAGGCTCTCTGTTATTAAAGCACGATTACTTAATATAGCCAACATATTTTCTTCTCCATCACTATAGTTGCCGGATTTTGCAACTACCCGCCAGATCAATGGTTTATTATAACTGAAAGGAATTTGTATAGGAAACTTAATGGATTCTGTTTGATTTGCTCCAACTGTGAAATATTGGGTTGGAAATATATTCTGAAACCAACCATCGATAGAAGTATTCGTTGTTGCATCAATTAGCTCAAGCGTAATCTGACCCGTTAATTCTTTATCACTCAAATTGGCAATGCGTGTACTGAATTCCATTTTATCACCTTCGCGCATGAACCTCGGTGCATTGGATTGTACCATTAAAGTTTTTTGAGTTTGTATTTCTGCAGTTTGCATACCGGATGACAAATCTTTGGTATGAGCAAAACTCATCCACTTCCATTTTGTTACTGCATCGGGCATGTTAAAACTAAATTGATAATTGCCTAAGCTATCGGCATTCAATTGCGGAAAGAAAAAAGCCGTTTCATTAAAATCTTTACGAATGAGGGTTTCGATGGGTTCTATAAAATTTTGTTTTAATGGAGATATACTTGAATGAACTTCTTTATTTTGGTCTTCTTGTTTTTTACCTGAGGTAGGTGAGGCAAGGGAATTCATATACAACATAGGTCGGCCCATTTTTGTATCGTTTTCATATGCCTGGAATATCCCAAAATTATCACGAATTCTATCATACTCAATTGCAGTATCTTCCTTCCATATATATTGAGTAATATTATTTTGCTCAGAAATATTTACACTAAAATTAAATTCCCAATGATCAGTTTGGTATTTTTCGTTCCACCAGTTTGGCTGATTCCACTGTTGCATTTTAAATTCATCTAAAGAAGCATCATACATGGATGTCAATAATTCGGCGGCTACTTTTTCGCCTTTTTTTCCTGAAATAGAAACCGTCCATTTTTCTTTCGATCCTGGTTCGGTCTTATCACGGAAACTCTGATATTTTATTTGTAATTCTTTATTTGTGAAAGGCACTCTTTTTGAAAAACTGTTAATGAATATTCTATTTTGAAAAACAAAAAGTTCTTCAATAAAAATACCGCCTCTATCTTTTTCTGTGGCAGAATAAATGTATGGTTCAATTCCTTTTTTTCTATTGATGAATTGAAATGCTCCATTTTCTTTTTGTATATGTCGAATAACAAATAAGTCCTTTGCGATGGTTCCGGAATAGATGGTATCATTCTCACCGGGCTCCATTGGTTGATCATTGGCATAGAACAGGTTTATGTTTCCATTTGCAACTGCATTGCTTGAAGGATCAAAAACCTGTAAATAACTTTTGTGGATCTCCTGATTTCCTAAGCTATCTTTTGCAGTGGCTTCGATTACATAATACCCCACTTTAAGTTTTCCGCCTTCAATTATTAATTCATGTTGATTCTTTGAATCAATGGTAGCTGTTAAACTAGTTTTTACAAATGGGTAATTATTGATCTCATTTTCATTATCATAAATGTCATAAGGAAATTCTTTCATGAACGCATCTTTACTCAAGACGAATTGGTCTGGTTTTGACCAATTACGATCTTTCAAAATTCTATCTGGACCAGCTAATTCAGAAATTTTTAAATCAATGATTGCTGACACTTTATCTGCGTTCAAATTTGTGCAAGCCATTTTAATCTTGATATCCTTCCTGCCATTTGTAATTTGAGGATGATTGACTTCTAAAATAAGTGCTTGATATGCGCAGCTAATTTGTTTATTAGCAGTTCTGGTTTCTCCTGAGGCATCTGTTATGGTAGCATCAATTGAAAAATCAAACACTGGTTTTGAACTGGCATCTTTTGTTAAGTCAGGCACAGCTTTAAATCGAATAGTAAATGCACCTTTATCATTTGTTTGAATAGTACCCTCTGCAATTTCTTGTGATTGACTATTGGCAAACATTCGATTTCTAAAATAAGGATTCAATAACCTGGCATTTCTAACAACATGATATGTTAGTTTGGCCCCAGTGATAAAATTCCCTGCAAATGCTTTTGCAATTCCCTTTAATTCAATGGTATCATTGAGTTGATATGGCTTTTCAATTTTTTCAAATTGTATAGAATAGGTTGGGCGTTTATAAGCTTCCACCGAGAAATTAGTATTGCCTGCTTCATTGTTTTTTACAGTTAGCGAAAAATTACCAGTGAGTATTTTCTCCGGCAGCGTAAATTTCCCATGATAAGAGCCATAATCATTACTGATAAATTTTAATGAATCTATGATCCGATAATTTACGTCTCTCAAAAATACAGTTGCATTGGTTTTTGCTAGAAGTTTACTTTTTTGGTTGTTAAAATCAATGGTAGAGATGATGGCTTTGAAATATACGATTTGCCCAGGCCGATAAATAGATCGGTCTGTAAAAAAGAAAGTTCTTTGATTTCTCTTTTCGAAATGTATAGAATCCGTGAGTTTATTTGGGGTTTGCTCATTTTCAAACCATGTGGGGTTGATAGTTCTAAATTTTTCGTTTTTGCTTTCAATGATAAAAGAATAATATCTATTGCTTTTTTGACCATCCATTTTTACATATCCATTTTCATCAGTGATTCTTACACCCTCATTATCCCATTCTTTGCTTTGAGCGTTTGAAGTCCTGCTCAGAATAGTGATGTTTGCCTTTGAAATAGGTTTCCCGGTTTCTCTGTTCAGAACAAAAAAATCACTCTTGTTTTGAATAAGGCTGATATTTGAAACCTGAAATGATTGATAATTGATAATATCCCTAGCAGGATTGAAATTCTTTCCAGTAGAAGACAACAATACATATTCACCTTGAGTTAAAGGATCTAATTTTATTTCTACAAAATGGTTTTGATAATCATTTGTAACAGGAAGCCATTGCTCACTTGATTGAATAGAACTTTTATTACAAAGTTGATTGATGAGTTGCTCACCACTATTATTTGATTTTGTAAACTCGAGTGGTACTGCTAAAATTCTAAGATATAGGGTATCTACGTTTTTGTATTCAACCAATACTTTAAATGGTTTATTAGGGATTTCTATTTTTTCAGAATATATACTTACGTCTTTAAGAAGTATACGCTGTTTTAGATTTCCTAATTCGTTCATTACTGGATTATTATCCGTAAATTTTTTATTGGCAGCATCAATCAGTTTAATGGCTGTAAGATATTGCCATCTTTCACTACTGTCTTGAAAAGGGTGATAAGTCGCAGCCAATTCACTTTTGTCCTTAGCCAATTGCAGCCATGCATAAGCTGCAGCATTACTTTCAAAATCTGTAGTGATGGCGGTTAATGCTTTTTCTTTTAATTGTTTTTTGTTTTCAAAAATTGTCTGTTGATAAACCCAGTTGATTCGGTCGATATCAAGATCTATGAAAGCATCTTTTTGTAAATCATTTATATGAAATAGAGTCAGGTCTTGAAATAATTGAAGCGCTCTAAATGTATGCGCATTACTGTCATTGCTTATAAGTTTGAGCGCAGCAAATTCTGCATAAGTTCCAAGAGATGCTTGTTGTTGAATAGTAAAACTGTTTTTTGCTTTTGTGCTGGATTGCAGGCTGGTTTTAAAATAGTCTAATGCATCTTGTGCAATTACATCATATAAAGTAGGTCTTAAGTATTCTGCATTTCCTTTCCATAAAATAGCACTGTAGGCATTCAGTTTAGTTTTTTTAAGAAAATCTTTATCTGTTAAAGAGCAATCATATTCAGCTTCGATATTTTTTAAAAAGTCATCAGCCGACCAGCTTAAAATATCGGTTGAATTTTGAGCTTTAATTTTAGATCGATCATATAATTGCCAGCGATGATCATTGAAATACTTTTGATATTGTTTAGCAATCAAAACGTGTATTAAAGCCTTGCAACTTGGGTCATTCGTTTTACCTAGTTCTAATTTAAATGCACTTATGTTTTTATTGATATCAGACTCGGCTACATTTATTTCAATGGCTGTTCGATAAAGCAGGGCTTTGATCTTTTGTACATTGTTATATTTTTTTTCAGCCAACTTATAAATCTGATTCACTTTATCAAGTGCAGATTCAGGCAAATGTGATATACCCAGGAGGCTGTCAATTTCAATCCATTGTTTGGAAAAGCTGCTGTCAATTTCTTGTGCCATCAAACTATTTCCTGCCCAAAATAGAATCCCTATAAATGCCCATCTTTTTAGATTCATATTGCTAATAATTAAGCCTGTTTCTGATTAGATGCAATTTCGCAACCAATGCATAAACGAAAGTACCGTTTAACAAAACCTTTTCAAGTAAATCCAAAAAACAAAAATCCCGGTCAGTTGACTGACCGGGATTATATTGTATTGTGATTTCTTTATTTTTTTAATGCTGCAATTGCTGCTGCCATCGTTTTACCGATATCTGCAGGACTTGCAACTACTTCGATACCACATTCAGCCATGATCTTCATTTTAGCTGCAGCTGTATCGTCGGCTCCACCTACAATCGCTCCAGCGTGCCCCATTCTGCGACCTGGAGGTGCAGTTTGTCCAGCTATGAAACCTACAACAGGTTTAGTTTTATTGTCTCTGATCCAACGAGCAGCTTCTGCTTCCATGCTACCACCGATCTCACCAATCATGATGATACCATCAGTTTCAGGGTCGTTCATCAACAATTCAACTGCTTCCTTGGTAGGGGTTCCAATGATAGGGTCTCCACCAATTCCGATTGCAGTGCTAATACCAAGACCGGCTTTCACCACTTGATCAGCTGCTTCATAAGTTAGTGTTCCGCTTTTTGAAACGATTCCAATTCTACCTGCTTTGAAAATAAAGCCTGGCATAATGCCCACTTTAGCTTCGTCAGCAGTAATCACACCTGGACAGTTTGGTCCAATCAAGCGTGTATTGGTCGTTTGCAAATAGCTTTTCACATGAATCATATCCTGAACTGGAATACCTTCTGTGATACATACTACTAAAGCGATACCAGCTTCAGCACTTTCTTTGATGGCATCTGCAGCAAATGCAGGTGGTACAAATATGATGCTCACATTGGCTCCTGTTGCTTTAACAGCATCTGAAACCGTATTAAAAACGGGCTTGTCCAAATGTAGGGTTCCGCCTTTTCCAGGAGTTACACCACCTACCACATTGGTACCGTATTCGATCATCTGTGTTGCATGGAATGTACCTTCAGTGCCGGTAAAACCTTGAACGATGATTTTAGACTGTTTATTTACTAAAACTGCCATGGATTACTTAAAATTTGCGGCAAAAATAGGTTAAAACCAAGTAGCATTTAGTGTTAAAATCTAATATTTATAATTTTTTATTAGAGCTTATAGAAAATCTTGGTGTCTTTACCCGATTTCGAAATTACTCTCAGGAAGTAAGGACCGTGAAATAAGTTGGCTGTTTGCACTTCCACGATATTATTTCCTTTAGCCAGTACTTTTTTCATGGTACTCTTTAACACTCCATAAATATCATATACATCAATTTCACATTCAATATCCTTGGCGCTACTATAAATCGTTGCACGGAAATTAGTAATCACTGGATTTGGATTAATGGCTAATATCTTGATAAAGTCAACTGGTATTGGTCGAATATTAGCTGTATCCTGATTTACTATCTGTTTGCAAGTATCAGCTACGCATCCGTTTAATGTTTTTATTTGTAAACAGGCTGTATAAATGCCCTGTATAGGATATTCTCTCTCAATTTTAATACTGTTACCTTGTAAATAACTATTGTCACCAAATTTCCAAGTGCGCTGAACAATACTATCTCCAGTTTGAACAGTACTTAGTTCGCTATTGAGTATCACTTTTTTCAATCCAATTTTTTCTATTGAAAAATCTGCTTTTGCTTTACAAATCACATTTGAAATAGTAATGGTATCTGCAAATTTGCTTTCACAACCCGATTTGGTTTTGATATAAAGCAGTACAATATATTTTCCCGGTTTTGTATAAGTATGTGATGGGTCGATGATATTACCCTGCAAAACTCCTGAACTTGCAGTTGTTTCACCGAAGATCCAGTATCTGTTAATTATAGTATCCTTGGTGCCTGCTGCTAATGCATCTGAACTATTAAATTTTACCAAACCATCGGTTATGGTTTTTGTAAAATGGGCCTTACAAGTTGTAGGAACTGGAGGGGCTTTGATAGTTACAGATTCTGTGTATTTACTTTCGCATCCCAGTTTTGTTTTGATCACCAGATATACTTGATATGTTCCTGGTTTTGAATAAGTATAAGTTGGGTCGATATGATTTCCTGTAAGTGTAGATAGGGTAGGATAATTATCCATGAAATACCAGGTTCTACTAATGATACTATCTTTTGCTATACCATTTGTTACACTTGCCAATGATCCTTCACTATTGAATTGTGCAATAGAATCTTTTACAGTGCTTATGAAGAAAGCTTTACAATTTGTAGGAGGAACTGGCTTAATAATTTTTATGTGTAGTTGATAACTACTTTCGCAACCACTCTTTGTTTTAATTGTAAGTGTTACTGTATATTCTCCTGGATTTTTATAAATATGTATGGGGTCAATTCTATTTCCTGTAAGAATAGAACTACTATCACCGAAGTTCCAGGTTCTGCTGATAATGCTGTCTGGTATGGTTCCTGGCACTATGCCTGCAAAAGATTCTTTACTATTGAATTGTGCAACACTATCATTCAGTGTATATGCAATTACAGCTTTACATCCTGGTATAGGTTGCGGGATATTTAGATTAGAGCAGATGATAAAATTTGATTCAATAACACCTGTAGTGTTAGGTGCCGGGTCATGCGTGATGTTTTTGCCATCACAATTTTCTACAATAATGTATAGCTTTTTTATATCGCCAATACACTTTAATGTATCGATATAAAATCCATTCGGATTGGTCAATACATTATGTGAAATGCTGCACCCACCATTGATACTATCTGTGCTATAAATTTTTACTAATCTATTTGCTAAATAATGATTGCTACTATCTTTTACGGTACCTTTTACAATAATTGTATTGGCTGATACCACTGTTTGAAAAGAAAGAAAAAACAGTACGAAGAGAAGACGAAAATTCTTGTTCATATACTTTGTTTTGGTACTTATAGAGATACCCTGCTATTTCGTTTTGCAGCTTTTTGAGATAAAATATTTTTTGTGTGTTCTAAATTTTGATTCAAAATCTTATTTGATTCGAGATGAAAACTTTGAAAAAAATAGCGTGGAATTGGCTGTCAATGACTACTTTTGCGCCTGCATAAATCAGTATAAAAATTAAAAATTATGGCAAATACAGCCGACATCAGCCGTGGAATGATTCTGAAACTGGACGGAAGTTTGTATTCAGTTGTGGAATTCGGAGAAAACAAAACAGCCCGCGCAGCTGCGAAAGTTTGGGCAAAATTGAAAGGAGTAGATAATAAGCGTTCTATTGAAAAAACCTGGAATAGTGGTGAAACTGTGTACCCTGTTCGAGTTGAAAAGAAAGCTTTTCAATACTTGTATAAAGATGAAAGTGGTTATAATTTAATGAATAACGAAAATTTCGAACAGATCGCATTAAGCGAAGAAATGATCGATGCCCCTCAGTTTTTAAAGGATGGTTCTGAAGTATTTGTATATATTAATACAGAAACTGAACTTCCAATTGGTGCTGAATTGCCTGAAAAAATAGTTATGAAAATTACCTATTGTGAACCAGGATTAAGGGGTGATACTGCTACCAGGGCTTTAAAAGCAGCTACAGTAGAAGGTGGTGCAACTGTAATGGTTCCTCTATTTGTAGAAGACGGTGAACTGATCCGAGTGAATACAAAATCTGGGGAATATGTTGAGCGTGTGAAAGAATAATAATCTCAATGCAAATATTTAAATGGCAGCCCTGAGCTGCCATTTTTCATTTAATAAGCTTTTATTTTTTGAAAAATCTAATTTTACCCATTTTAAAGAAAATAGCGTTTTTTGGTAAAAAAGGGCTATTTTGCCACCCGATTTGACCTAAATTAACCGTTTTTTACTAAAAATCTGCCATTTATGGACTTGAAGCAAATTCACGAATTAATCAAAATCGTCAATAAAAGTAATATTGGTGAAATTAGTATAGAAGACAAAGATGGTAAGGTTACCATTAAACAAAAAGAAGAGCCTGTTATTAATGTATCAGCTCCTCAACACCAAGTCTATACAACTTCTTCAGCTCCAGCAGCTGCGCAAGCGCCTGTTGTTAGTGCTCCTGCTGCTCCTGCAGCTGCACCTGCTAAAGCTGATAACTATATCACTATTAAGAGCCCAATGATCGGTACTTTTTACCGTCGTCCTTCTCCTGACAAACCCATTTTTGCAGAGATTGGTACCGAAGTTGCTCCTGGTAAAGTGGTTTGTATTATCGAGGCTATGAAGCTTTTCAATGAAATTGAAAGCGAAATCAGCGGAACAATTGTAAAAATTTTGGTTGACGACGCTAGTCCCGTTGAGTACGACCAACCATTGTTCTTGGTAGAGCCTGCATAATTTTTTCTTCATTAAATTGAATCCATGTTTAAAAAAATATTGATTGCCAATAGGGGTGAGATAGCGTTACGTGTTATTCGTACCTGTAGAGAAATGGGTATTAAAACCGTTGCGGTTTATTCTACCGCTGATAAAGACAGTCTTCATGTGAAGTTTGCTGATGAGGCTGTATGTATTGGTAAACCCCAGAGTGCAGATTCTTATCTAAACATACCGCATATCATGGCGGCTGCTGAAATCACGAACGCAGATGCGGTGCATCCTGGCTACGGATTTTTAGCCGAAAATGCTAAGTTCTCTCAGATTTGTGCAGACCATGGCATTAAGTTTATTGGACCTACTCCGGATATGATTAATAGAATGGGAGACAAGATCACAGCTAAGGAAACGATGATCAAAGCAGGAGTTCCTGTTGTGCCGGGTGGAAAAGGTTTATTAGAAAGTATTGAAGAAGCTAAAGAGTTAGCAAAAGTTGTGGGATACCCTGTAATCCTTAAAGCAACTGCTGGAGGTGGTGGTAAAGGAATGCGTGTAGTTTGGAATGAAGAAGAAATTGAAAAAGCATATACCACCGCAAAAATTGAAGCTGCTGCATCATTCAAAAACGATGGTATCTACATGGAAAAATTTGTAGAAGAACCTCGTCATATTGAAATTCAAATAGCTGGTGACCAATATGGAAATGTGTGTCATTTAAGCGAGCGTGATTGTTCTATTCAACGCCGTCATCAGAAGTTGGTTGAAGAATCACCTTCGCCTTTTATGACTGCTGAATTACGTCATAAAATGGGTGAAGCCGCAATTAAAGCAGCATCTGCCATTAACTACGAAAGCGTTGGTACCATTGAGTTCTTGGTAGATAAACATCGCAATTTTTATTTCATGGAAATGAATACGCGTATTCAGGTAGAACACTGCGTAACAGAAGAAGTGGTAAGTTTTGATTTGATCAAAGAACAGATTAAAATTGCGATGGGTGAGAAAATTTCTGGAAGAAATTACGAGCCTCAAATGCATGCCATCGAGTGTAGAATTAATGCCGAAGATCCTTATAACGACTTCCGCCCTTCTCCAGGTAAAATTACAAATTTGCATACTCCAGGCGGACATGGTGTTCGTGTGGATAGTCACGTTTATGCAGGATATGTAATTCCACCTTATTACGATTCCATGATTGGTAAGCTGATTACTGTGGCCCAAACCCGTCAAGAAGCAATTGATACCATGTACCGTGCTTTGAGCGAGTATGTAATTGAAGGAGTAAAGACCACGATACCATTCCATTTACAACTCATGCAAAACGAAGATTTTAGAAAAGGTAATTTCACAACCAAATTCCTGGAATCTTTTAAGATGAAATAGAATTGAAAGTAAAAAGTAAAAAGTAAAAATAATACTACATATGAAATAGCCTCTGAATTTTCAGGGGCTATTTCATATCTAGCTTTTTATTTTTTAATTTTTACTTTTTAATTGTTTCTCTGTCCCCGATTCTTACGCATCTCGTCATAGAAATCATTGACCGCTTTAATTTGGTCATCGGTTAAAGGGATGGCTTTGAATTTTTTATTGTTTTCTTCTCTGATGCTTTTCATTTTTGCCATACGATCTTCATCACTCAATTCGCGCATACCTCGCATGGCGCCTTGAGAGCCTACTTGTATTTCCAATACTTTGTCAGCCTGAGCATCAGTTATTTTTGTTTTTTCAATTAACTGTGGTTTTACTCTTTGCTTCATCATTTCAAGCATTTGTGCGGGGTCCATTTGCTGACCACCACCTGGAGGTTGAGCCATGATTGTATTGAATGAAGCGATCAATACCAGGGCTACTAAGGCAAGTACTTTTTTCATATTTTTTATTTTTCTATTGTTAAGTTAGCAATTGCCTGATTCTTTAAAATGATTATCGGTGAAGGCTTTTTTTTTGTCGGCATGTAGATGTTAAAAAAAAAGCCCTGATCCAAAAGGAACAGGGCCATAAATGCTCAATGCTCAAGTCAAAAAATTATTATCTTAAGAACAACATCTCACGATATTTAGGTAGAGTCCATATTTCATCATCAACCAATGCTTCCAATTTATCAACATGGTAGCGGATGATATCGAAATAGGCACCTTTCACTTGGCTTTCGTAAGCGATTGCTTTTGTGCGGGTATTTTCTATATTGTTTGCAATTTTACGAGCTTCCACCATTGCGTGTGTTTTCTCGTGAATTACTTGAATATGTTCACTTACTTGTTTCAATATTGAAAACTGACTAGCATAAGCAGCTTCTGGTAAGCCCGCTTCTTTTAAGCCATTAATATTTTTCAATAAATCATTTTGATATTTAATAGCGGCAGGGATAATGTGATTCAAAGCTAAATCACCCATAACACGACCTTCGATCTGTACTTTTTTCAAGTAGTTCTCTAATTCGATTTCATGGCGAGCTTCCAATTCAATATGGTTGTAGATGCCGTTTGATTCGAAAAGGTGTTTGGCTTTATCAGTTGTTAAAGCATCGAATGCCAAAGGAGTTGTTTTAATATTTGGTAAACCTCTTCTTTCAGCTTCTTTAGCCCACTCAGCACTATAACCATCGCCTTCGAACAATACAGATTTGCTTTCAACAATATAACGTTGAATAACGTGCATGATAGCGATTTCTTTCTTATCTCCTTTTTCAATTAAACCGTCTACATCTTTTTTGAATTGCTTCAATGTAGCAGCAATAATAGTATTCAATGTAATCATTGGATTTGCACAGTTAGCGGTAGAACCTACTGCGCGGAATTCAAATTTGTTTCCAGTGAATGCAAATGGAGAAGTTCTGTTACGATCTGTATTATCTAATAATAATTCTGGAATGCTACGGTGTAAATCTAATTTCAAGATAGCTTCGTCTTGCTCATCAAATTTATCTCCCACTCTTGATTCAATATCAGATAAAACTTTAGCTAAGTATTGACCAACGAATACAGAAATAATTGCTGGAGGAGCTTCATTTGCACCTAAACGATGATCGTTTCCTGCAGAAGCAATAGATGCTCTTAAGATATCAGAATAATCATGAACAGCTTTGATTGTATTTACAAAGAAGGTCAAGAACATCAGGTTGGTCTTAGGCGTTTTACCAGGAGCTAACAAGTTAACACCAGTATCTGTAGCCATACTCCAGTTATTGTGCTTACCGCTTCCGTTGATACCTGCAAAAGGTTTCTCGTGTAACAAAACGCGCAATCCATGTCTTTTAGCAACACGGCTCATAATGTCCATCAACAAAGTGTTGTGGTCAACCGCGATATTTACTTCTTCAAAAATAGGAGCACACTCAAACTGAGCAGGTGCAACCTCATTATGACGAGTACGCAATGGAATACCTAATTTGTATGCTTCAGTTTCGTAATCGCGCATGAAAGCATAAACTCTTTCAGGGATAGATCCGAAATAATGATCTTCTAATTGCTGACCTTTAGCAGGAGCTGCTCCGAATAATGTACGACCAGCTTGAACTAAGTCAGGACGGCAATTTGCTAATCCTTCATCAATTACAAAATACTCTTGTTCCCAACCTAATGTAGCAGTAATTTTTGTAACGTTCTTGTCGAAATAATTTGCAACTTCAACAGCTGATTTATTTAATGCTTCCAATGCTTTTAACAAAGGAGCTTTATAGTCTAATGATTCACCAGTATAAGAAACGAATATGGTAGGAATACATAAAGTTTTACCATGACCAATTTCAATAATAAAAGCAGGAGAAGAAGGATCCCATGCCGTATAACCACGCGCCTCAAATGTTGCACGGATACCACCGTTAGGGAAAGATGAAGCATCTGGCTCTTGTTGAATTAAAGCAGCGCCATCAAATTCTTCAATAGCAGTTCCATCACTTTTCAAAGTAAAAAAGCTATCATGCTTTTCAGCAGTAGTTCCAGTTAATGGTTGAAACCAGTGTGTAAAGTGTGTAACACCTTTTGCTTCAGCCCAAGCACGCATACCATTTGCAATGCTACCTGCATTTGCACGATCAATTTTTTTGCCACCCTTGATACTTGTTACAAGACTCTTATAAGCGTCATCGCTTAAAAATTCTCTTGCTGTCTTAACAGTGAATACATTTTCACCAAAAATACTTGTGATTTTTGCACTACCGAGTGTACTTCCCGCACCGGATTCTGCTTTCAGTGTACCAATTGCTTGAAATCTAAGTGACATAGTTTTATTGATTTAGTAAGACGAAAATACAAAAATCCTTTAAAAAAATTTGACTTTCTCAAAAAAAAACTCAAAAAATCTAGTAAAATGTTGAAAAAAGTAAACATTAAAATTTTTATAAATATTTAATGTATGCAAAATTTTCTTTGGTCTTTTTTTTAAAATAGATGCATCATTTATACTTTAATGATATCAATAATTTTATACTGTAACTTATTTATGACTGAATCGTTTCAACAAAAAACAACTAAAACTCATATTATGAAGAATGCATTATTATTCTGCACTATGCTGATTAGCTTTTCTGGATTTGCACAATGGAATTGGGAGAAAATCGAAGGAAATGGTCAATTGAAAAAAGAAACCCGAACACCGGGAGAATTTACTAACATTTCCAGTTCAGGTTCTTGGGATGTAATGGTTGCCTATGGAAGCACTTGTAGTGTTCAGGTAGAAGGAGACGAAAATCTATTGCCATATATAGTAACTGAGGTTGAATCTAACCGGATTCAAATACATAGTAAGAAAAATACCAACCTCAGATCAAAAAACAAAATCGTGATATACGTTACACTCAATAGTTTAACTGGAATAGCTTTGTCAGGAAGTGGTAATATAATGGGGGAGGGAAAATTTAGCTCCGATGGGCCTTTGCAGGTTAGCATATCTGGATCTGGTAATATTAAGATGTCATTTAATAATGCGCAAACAGTTTCCATGAGTATTGCAGGATCTGGTAATATTCAGTTATCCGGAAAAGCCGAAAAAGCAGAAATTAGTATTAGCGGAAGCGGAAATGCAGCATGTGCCAATTTGCAGGTAAATGATGTAAATGCCAGAATCAGTGGAAGCGGAAATGTTGATATATTTTCTAATAAGTCGGTCAAAGCCAGTATTAGTGGTAGTGGAAATGTAGTGTATAAAGGCCCTGCAAATGATATAGAATCTCATTCGGCTGGTAGTGGAAAAGTTCGAAGAGCCAGTTAAGCAAGCAAAAAAAGCCACTTTCGAGTGGCTTTTTTTTTGTAGAAAACTTAGCCTTGCCCCTTAGAGCTACTTTCTTACCTTCGCCTCGTTATGGAAATTACAGCAAAAACCGCACAGCAACTTCGCATTACCGAAGAAGAATTCGAACTGATTAAACAGAAACTAGGTCGTACTCCCAATTTTACTGAGCTATGTGCTTTCAGTGGTATGTGGAGTGAGCACTGCAGTTATAAGAACAGTATCAAATGGTTGAAAACCCTTCCCCGTGATGGCGGCAGAATGTTAGTTGCCGCTGGTGAAGAGAATGCTGGATTAATGGATATGGGAAATGGATTTGGCGTTGTATTTAAAATTGAAAGTCATAATCACCCTAGTGCAATCGAACCATTTCAAGGTGCTGCTACAGGAGTTGGCGGAATTCAGCGCGATATTTTTACAATGGGTGCAAGGCCAATTGCATCTTTAAATAGTTTGCGTTTTGGAAATATAGAAGATATTAAAACCAAACGTTTGTTAACTGGCATTGTTCATGGAATTGGACATTACGGTAACTGTTTTGGGGTGCCTACAGTTGGTGGTGAAGTATATTTTGAAGATTGCTATCATACCAATCCGCTTGTGAATGCAATGAGTGTAGGTATCATGCAATCCAATAAAATGATAAGTGCTACTGCAGCAGGTATCGGGAATCCTGTATTTTTTGTAGGTAGCGCAACAGGTAAAGATGGAATTGGAGGTGCTAGTTTTGCCTCTGCAGAAATTACTGCTGAGAGTACCGAAGAATTACCTGCTGTTCAGGTGGGAGATCCTTTCCAGGAAAAGAAATTATTAGAAGCATGTCTTGAAGTAATTGATACCAATGCTATTATTGGAATGCAAGATATGGGTGCAGCTGGTATCATTTGTTCTACTGCAGAAATGAGCGCAAAAGGTGGTGTTGGAATGCGTATTGATTTAGATAAAGTTCCTACTCGTCAACAAAACATGAAAGCATGGGAACTCTTATTAAGTGAGAGCCAGGAAAGGATGTTGATTGTTGTAGAAAAAGGAAAAGAAGCAGCTGTATTAGCGGTATTTGATAAATGGGATTTGAGCTGTAGTAAAATTGGTGAAGTTACCGGAGATGGATTGTTGAAGTTCTATATGCATGGTGAATTGGAAGCAGAAATTCCTGCCTATGAATTAGTGCTTGGTGGCGGTGCTCCACAATATACCAGAGAATATACAGCACCTAAATATTTTGAAAAAATAAAGGCATTTGATCCCAACAGTATTGCAGATATCAACGATATCAAATCTGTTGCCGAACAATTAGTTCAAATACCCAATATCGCTTCTAAGCGCTGGATATATACTCAGTATGATAGCATGGTTGGTGCTGGCAATACATCAACCAACGCACCAAGTGATGCATCCATTGTATTAGCAAAAGGAACAGGTAAAGCACTTGCTATAACTGTAGATTGTAACAGTAAATATGTTTTTGCAGATCCTTACATTGGAAGCATGATCGCAGTAGCCGAGGCTGCAAGAAATATTGTTTGCAGCGGCGGTGAACCAATTGGAGTTACTAACTGCTTAAACTTCGGTAACCCTTATGATCCGGAAGTGTATTATCAGTTTGTAAAAGCTGTAACAGGTATGGGCGATGCTTGTAAAAAGTTCAATACTCCTGTTACTGGTGGTAACGTTAGTTTTTACAATCAAAATCCAGATGGCCCGGTATATCCAACTCCTACTATTGGAATGGTTGGAATACTAGACGATTTTGAAAACAGAATGACACTTAATTTCAAAAAAGAAGGCGATATTATTTTGTTAATTGGAGATCAAAAAAATGATATCAACTCATCAGAATACTTACACAAATTGAAGTCTGTGGAATATTCTCCTGCTCCTTATTTTGATTTAGATCAAGAGTTTAATGTGCAATCATTTGTTGCAGCTATAATAAAAGATAGGTTAATTCAAAGTGCACACGATATTAGTGAAGGTGGATTGGCGATTACACTGTTAGAATCAGGCTTTACAAATGATCTTGGTTTTGAAATTAATGCAACAGAAACAATTAGAAAAGATGCTTTCTGGTTTGGAGAATCCCAAAGTAGAGTAGTAGTGTCTGTTACAAAAGATAAACTCGCAACAATTTTGCAACATGCAAAAGTTGCTGGTATTACAGTTACAGAACTTGGTACAGTGAGCGCTGGAGAAATTAAAGTAAACGGTGCTGATTGGGGTAATATTAGCAAATGGAAATACAAATATGATACTGCCATTGAAAAACTCTTGAGCTAAATGCAGCAATCAGCAACCATTGTAGTTACAGGTGCAGCAGGATTTATAGGATCATGCATGGTACAATCATTAAACGATAAAGGATTTGAGAACCTTTTATTAGTGGATGATTTTGGCATTGAAGCAAAAAGAAAAAATTGGGAAGGAAAAAACTACCTGGAAATTCTTGAACGTCATTCTTTTTTTGAATGGTTGGAATTGCATAAACCAAAGATTGATTTAATTATACACCTTGGTGCACGAACTGATACTACCGAATTTGATTATAGTATTCATGAAGCTTTAAACCTTGAATATTCAAAGTCGATTTGGAATTATTCTGTGGCTCATCAGATACCATTGATTTATGCATCATCAGCCGCAACATATGGTGCTGGAGAATTGGGTTATAATGATGATCATGAAGTAGTAGAAAAATTAAAGCCATTGAATCCTTACGGTGTAAGTAAGAATGAATTCGACAAATGGGCTTTAAAACAAAAAAATCAACCTAAAAATTGGACTGGCTTGAAATTCTTTAATGTGTATGGTCCCAATGAATACCATAAAGGAAGAATGGCAAGTGTGATCTGGCATGCTTTTAATCAGATCAACAAAAATGGCGTTGTTAAATTATTTAAGAGTCACCGCCCTGATTTTAAAGACGGACAACAACTGCGGGATTTTATTTATGTAAAAGACTTACTTAAAGTAATTGATTGGATGGCACTGTCTATGCTAAATAGTGATTGGGATCTGGCGAACAATGGACTCTATAATTTAGGTACCGGTAAGGCAAGATCATTTTATGATTTAGCTGCAGCTAGTTTTAAAGGGCTTGATTTAAAACCCAATATTGAGTTTATTGATATGCCCGAAGATCTTAGAGAAACCTATCAATATTTTACGGAAGCAAATATGCTTAAGCTGCAAAAGGCTGGGTATACGAATCTTTTTTATACCCTCGAAGAGGGAGTGGACGATTATGTGCGCAATTATTTAAAAACGTTGAAATACATGTAAACATGATGGCCCCATTTATAAGGGCATTTGTTTAATAATCTTTAAAGACATGAATAAGAAAATCGCAATTATTGGAGGAGGAAATTTAGGGACTGCAATTGCAGAGGGGCTCATAAATAGTGGTTTTGTTTTGCCTCAGGAATTAATAGTAACCAAAAGAAATATAGAAACACTTAAACCTTTAGCAGAAAGAGGAGTTTATATCACTAATGATAATTTGGAAGCAGTAAAGAATTCAAGTTGGATTATTTTAGCAATCAAGCCATTTCAAGTTAAAGAAGTACTTGCACAAATCCAACCAGTATTGGATGCAAACAACCATCAATTAATAAGCGTAGTTACAGGTGTGTGGGTTAAAGATATTCAAGAGATTGTGGGAAATGGATTTCCAATTTTTAGAGCCATGCCTAATACGGCCATTGCTATTCAAGAAAGTATGACATGTATCTGTTCTGTAAACGCGTCACAGGATCAAACCTCATTTGTATCCGACTTATTTGAGCATTTAGGAAAATCGGTTTTAATTGAAGAGAAGTTAATGGATGCGGCTACTGTATTAGGTGCATGTGGAACAGCTTATGCCATGCGTTATATCAGAGCAAATATTCAAGGTGGAATTGAAATAGGATTTAGTGCTAAAGTAGCCTCTTTAATTGCTGCACAAACAGTAAAAGGCGCTGCTGAATTATTGCTTCAAAAAAATACACACCCTGAACAAGAAATTGATAAAGTAACAACTCCAAAAGGTTGTACGATAGCAGGACTCAATGAAATGGAACATCAAGGATTTAGCTCATCACTTATTAAAGGAATTGTTACTAGTTATAAAAAGATTTTAAGTGATATGTAATTCAGTTTTCTTTTAATTTCATTTACAATAAATATAAATAAATGCCAATAAAAAATCCATTATTATTTCTTCTAGGTTTATTAATAATGGGTCAATTGGCTGCACAATTAGATACTACTCAAACACAGAAACAATCAAATTCTAAAATCATTGCTGAAAAAGATTTTAGTGACATATTAAGAGGAACCGAGAAAAAAGATAATCATAAAATTTTACATCCTAGAGACACAGCACAGAATAAGGTAAAAAAGCAATTTAGTTTTATTCCTGCAGCTGGATATTCCTTACAAACTGGTTTTGCGGGGATATTAAGTGCCAACTTAGCTTACTTTAACGATACCGCAATTAATCAAAAGTTATCAAGTATTTCTACAAGTGTTACATATACTGAGTATGATCAAATATTAGCTCCGCTAACTATCAATATCTGGACAACAAACAATAAATACAATATCATTTCAGATAATAGATATATTGATTACCCTTCCAACATATATGGATTAGGTGGTAGAACAGATCCCAATAAAGGGCATCAAATTGCATTTTATGGATTAAAGCTTCACGAGACAGTTTTGAAATCTGTAGGCAAAAATCTTTTTGTTGGTGCAGGTATATATTTCGACCGTTTTTGGAATATCACAGTGTTGGATTCTGTTACACGTAGGCTAAATAGAATCATAAACCGACAATTAGGAACCAATGAAGTAGCGTCTAGTATTGTATTAAAAGCTTTGTACGATAATCGTCTCAATCAGATCAATTCAAAAAATGGATGGTATATCAATACAGTGTACAGAGATAGTAGAACTTTCTTAGGCAGCGATAACGATTGGAAATCATTACTGATTGATGTTCGTAAATATTTGCCCTTTCCAGCACACTCAAAAAATACACTTGCATTATGGAGTTTTAATTGGTTAACATTAGGAGGAATTCCACCTTATCTTTTAATGCCGAGTACTGGATGGGATGATCAATACAATACGGGAAGAGGGTATATTCAAGGTCGGTTTCGGGGAAACAATATGTTTTATTTGGAAAGTGAGTACCGCTTTAATATTAGTAGAAATGGATTTTTAGGAGGCGTGCTTTTTGGAAATCTACAATATTTTACTCCCGAAATTTCGCAACAATTTCAAGTATTATCTCCTGGGTATGGGGGCGGACTCCGATTAAAACTGAATAAACATTCTGGGGCTAATCTTTGTATTGATTATGGATTTGGAAAAGATGGCTCAAGAGGATTCTTTGTAAATCTTGGGGAGGTATTTTAAAAAAGTAAAAAGTAAAAAGTAAAAAAAAATATTTTTGTTCCCCGCCCTATTTAGGGAGGGGTGCCCGAAGGGCGGTGTGGGTAAAAACATCTAAGTAAAAAGCCCATTCTGAATTATCAGAACGGGCTCTCTTATGGTAATTAGTTTTAAATATTACATGTGCGCTTTTAAAAATGCAATAGCTTTTTCATGCGCATCTGCAGTTGCTTCTTTATTAAAACTTGGGTTACTTGGGTTTGCAAAACCATGACCCGCTTCATATTTAAATGCAGTTAGCTTTTTTCCAGAACTTAACATATCCTGTTCAAACTTGGTAACCATTTCAGGAGATGGGCTTTTATCTTTATTACCAAAGAATCCAATTACATCGCAATTCAATCCTTTTAATTTATCCAAATTAGTCTCAGGACGTCCATAATACATCACACAACCTGCAGCTTGTTTTCCTGCTAACAATGTTGTTTGTAAACTCCACATGCCTCCAAAACACCAACCGATGGTGTAAATCTTTGCTTTTGAGCCAGAATAGGCCAAAGCTCCTTTGATGATATTTTCTAATCTTTCAGTCTTTGCTGCTTGAACCAGTTTCATAGCACTGTCTGGAGTAGCCGCAACTTTTCCGTCATATAAGTCAATTGCCAACACATTTACGTCTTCTAATTCTTTTGACAGATTGTCGGATTCCCTTTTGATATAATCATTTAATCCCCACCATTCCTGAATTACATAAACCCATTTATTGGATTTTTTCTTGGATTTGATTTCATATCCCATTGCTTCAGTACCGTCTGCAGCTTTAAAGCTAACTGCTTTACCTAATGCACCCTCTAAATGAAATGGGATTGGGGTTTGGTGTAGGTTTGCAAAAGCCATAGTACTAGCTTCTTGCCTGAATTGGTCGCGAACATCAGCATTGTAACAACTGATATAACAATCGGCTGTTAGAATCTGAGGGGCCGGTGCTTTATAGCGATAGCTAAAAATAAAGGCTGTAGACAGCGCTGCTAAGGTTAAAATCAATAGTTTTTTCATTTTTTGTGTTTTTGGTGGGAAAGATTTGCACTTCAAATTAACACTTCTGATTAGGGTTTGTTTGTTTTTTCCCTAGTATTTTTTTTCTGAGCTTTTTTAAAGTAGGTTTGTATGACCGCTGAGAATTTTTTGTTATTTATTCCCCTTGGTCACAATTAATGTTCCTTTTTTAAACTTAGTACAGCGAAGGCTAATAGTTTACTTTTTGTAGGAATATTTGGAAAGCGAAAATGCGCATGTTGCTCATCTTTGGTAGTTCTAAGAAATTTAATCGGATTCATTGAGTATTCAATATTGATCAATAAACGCTCTTATGGCAAAGTACATTTTTGTTACTGGTGGGGTAACTAGTAGTTTAGGTAAAGGAATTATTGCAGCATCGCTTGCAAAGCTTTTGCAGGCCCGTGGCCTGAAAGTAACGATTCAAAAGTTTGATCCATATATCAATGTGGATCCAGGCACTTTGAACCCTTATGAACATGGAGAATGTTATGTAACTGAAGATGGTGCTGAAACCGATTTGGATTTAGGGCACTATGAGCGTTTCTTGAGTAATTATACCTCTCAGGCGAATAATGTAACAACAGGTAGAATTTATCAAACCGTAATTAATAAAGAAAGAGCGGGAGATTTTCTCGGTAAAACTGTTCAGGTTGTTCCTCATATAACCGATGAAATAAAACGTAGAATGTTATTACTTGGGCAGAGTGGTAAATTTGATATTATAATCACTGAATTAGGCGGAACTGTTGGCGATATTGAAAGTTTGCCATTTATTGAAGCCGTTCGTCAATTGCAATGGGAATTACCTGACGAAGATCTTGTTGTTGTACATCTTACTCTAATACCCTATTTAAAAGCAGCAAAAGAATTAAAAACAAAACCTACTCAACATAGTGTAAAAATGTTAAGTGAAACAGGAGTACACCCTGATGTTTTAGTTTGTAGAACAGAAGAGCCCCTGAACAATGACATCAAACGTAAAATTGCTTTGTTCTGTAATGTAAAGACAGAAGCCGTTATTGAAGCAATGGATGCTTCTACGATTTATGAAGTTCCATTGTTGATGCTTCGTGAAAAATTAGACCTTATTTGTTTACGTAAAATGAACATTACTGGATATGCAGAACCTGATTTAGACAAATGGAAAGGGTTTCTCGACAAACTAAAATATCCTAAGAGTAAAGTAACTGTTGGTTTAATTGGAAAATATATTGAATTACAAGACGCGTATAAATCAATACTAGAAAGCTTTGTACATGCTGGTGCTATGAATGAAGTGAAAGTAGAAGTAGTGAATGTTCATAGTGAATTTATAACTGCTGAAAACGTTTCTGAAAAACTCTCTGGATTAGATGGACTATTAGTTGCCCCAGGTTTTGGATTGCGAGGCATCGATGGAAAAATTATTGCAGTACAATATGCCAGAGAGAAGGGTTTGCCTTTCTTTGGAATTTGTTTAGGTATGCAAATGGCGGTCATTGAATTTGCAAGAAATATCCTTGGATTAAATGGGGCACACTCAGTTGAAATGGATGCAAATACCCGGTACCCAGTGATAGATATCATGGAAGAACAGAAAAAAATTACCATGATGGGTGGAACAATGCGTTTGGGATCTTATCCTTGTGAAATTACAGAAGGTACTTTAGCGCATAAAATTTATGGAAAGACTTCAATTACTGAACGTCACCGTCATCGTTACGAATTTAATAGCGAATACCTTGATAAGTTTCAGCAAAATGGAATGATTGCAAGTGGTATTAATCCGGAAACTGGATTAGTGGAGATAATTGAAATTCCTTCACATCCTTTCTTTATTGGAGTTCAATATCACCCAGAATTAAAGAGCTCTGTGGAAAATCCCGCCCCTCTCTTTGTGTCTTTTATAGGTGCTGCCAAAAAATACAATGAACAATTACATAGTAATGGAAAGAAAGTTGCTCAGGTATAGAAACTTTTAAAATTTTTAAATGCCGGCATGTTTATTCATGCCGGCATTTTTTATGTATAATAACAACGTAAAAGAGGTTTTATAAATCTAGTTTAGTAATTTCAGTTAACTAATTAAACGATATGCCAAATACTAAAATGTTCATCCTTTTAATGACAATGTTAGTTACTTGTTTTACAGCTATTGCGCAGCCTCCTTCTGGGATTCATTGGAGTAAAAATGGGAACGGATATTATACAAATTCGGGAGGAGAAATTTCGTATAATAATCTGTCCGATAATTCAAAGCTGGTAGTTATTACAAAAAAACAGTTAACTCCAGAAGGCTCTGATAAATCCTTGTCAGTTCGTAACTTTTTCTTTTCAAATGATGAAAGTAAATTACTGATCTACACCAACTCTAAAAAAGTTTGGCGATATGATACAAGGGGAGATTATTGGGTACTCAACTTAAATGATAAAAGTTTAAAACAATTAGGAAAGGGTAAACCAACTTCTTCCTTAATGTTTGCTAAATTCTCGCCTGATGATAAAAAAGTTGCTTATGTAAGCGACTATAATATTTATGTAGAAGATCTTTCTACTAATAAGATACAAGCACTCACAGTGGGAGGTAGTAGAAAAAAAATCAATGGTACTTTCGACTGGGCCTATGAAGAAGAGTTCTTTTGCCGCGATGGGTTTCGATGGAGCCCGGACAGCAAACAGATCGCTTTCTGGCAAATGGATGCCAAGATCACTCGAGATCATTTGATGATAAATAATACCGATTCAATTTACCCTTTTGCTGTGCCGGTAGAATATCCAATAGCCGGACAAAAGCCTTCTCCATTTAAAATAGGTGTTGTTTCATTAACAACCAATAAAACAAAATGGATGAATATCCCCAATGATACTATTCTAGAAACATATTTACCTAGAATGGAATGGGCCGCAAATAGTTCCGAACTTATTGTTCAACACTTAAATCGCAGGCAGAACCAAACAGCTATTTTATTGTGCGAATCTTCTACAGGAAAAGTTTCTTCCATTTATCATGAAGAAGATTCTGCCTGGATCGATCTTCAACAAGAATGGGATCAAAAGTATTCGTATGGTGGTTGGGATTGGATTGAAAATGGAAAAGAATTTCTTTGGTCTAGCGAGAAAGACGGATGGAGACATATCTACAGAATAAGTCGCGATGGAAAAAAAGTCAAGTGCATTACTAATGGGAAATATGATGTGATGAGTATTTCCGCGATCGATGAGAAAAATGGTTTTCTATATTTTGAGGCATCCCCAGAAAATGCCACACAACAATATTTATACAAAGTTAAATTAGATGGCACAGAAGCTGCGACTCGTGTTACTCCAGGTAATCAGTCCGGTTCCAATAACTATGAATTGTCGCCCACCGCAAGCTTTGCACAACATAAATTTTCAAATTATTATACACCTAATGTAACAGAATGGATAAAACTTCCAGGACATACTGCAATAGACGGTGGTAAAGTTAACAAAGCCATTTTGACAGCAGATAAATCAAAATCGAATATTGAATTCTTTAAGGTCACAACTTCCGAAAATGTAACAATGGATGCTTGGTTAGTGAAGCCCAATAATTTTGATTCTACCAAAAAATATCCTGTTGTATTTTATGTGTATACAGAACCATGGGGTCAAAATGTTAGAGATGAATATGGCATAGCATATAACTATTTGTATGATGGAGATATGGCTGCCGATGGATATTTTTATATATCCATTGACAATCGTGGAACACCTGTGCCTAAAGGAAGAGAATGGCGTAAATCTGTGTATAAAAAAATTGGTCAGGTTAATATTCGCGATCAAGCTTTAGCTGCAAAAGAAATTTTAAAATGGAAATATATCGATAGTAGCAGGGTAGCTGTTTGGGGTTGGAGTGGAGGAGGGTCTGCAACGCAAAACCTGATGTTCCAATACCCTGGAATTTATCAGACTGGAATAGCAGTGGCAGGTGTTGCTAATCAACTTACATACGACAATCTTTATCAAGAAAGATATATGGGATTACCGCAAGAAGATAAAACTGGATTTATAAAAGGTTCACCAATTACTTATGCGAAAAACCTAAAAGGAAATTTATTGCTGATACATGGAACTGGTGATGATAATGTTCATTATTCAAATATGGAAATGCTAGTGAATGAACTCGTAAAAAATGGCAAGCAATTTCAAATGATGAGTTACCCCAATCGAACACATAGTATATCAGAAGGTCCGGGAACATTTCCACATCTTTCAAAACTTTATACAAATTACTTGAAAAGAAACTGCCCTAGCGGAGCTAAGTAGTTTCTTTATTTAAATCTATTAAATGTCTTCAGTAGCTTTTTGATAAAGTTGCTGGAGACTTTTAATTTCATAGGCTTCACGAAGTTTTACATGTTCATCATAAGTGCCCGATGGCAGTAAAGTTTTTGCAATTACAGGCATCAGTTCAATCAACATCAAAATTGCCACCAATAAATAATATCGAAATGCAACAGCACTATTGTTTTTGATTAAATTATTTAATGCTTCAATCCTGGTGATGAATCCATCATTTAATAAAGTTTCAAATGCAGCTTGTTCTTTTAATATACCAGCATCTATATTTTTTAAACTGCTATCTGCTGATCGTATTCTAGGTGATAGCGATTGATCTAATGCCTGGTAATCTGATTGCAGCTTTTGATAAGCTTGTTGTTTGGCTTTAGCTATATCTTTTAATCCCACTTTTTTACTGCCCCCAGTGCCATCAGTTTCCGCTATAAAGCTTTCCCTTGCTGCAGATACCTCTTTATCTTTTGATAATAATTGTGATTGAAGTTTGTTTCGTTCATTTAGTAAGGGTTGTTTAATACTTATATATACACTATCCTGCTGTTGCAATTTAATTCGCTTGCGTTGCTCATTGTCGAGTGAAATTTGAGTATGTATTTCTTTATTAAACAAATACAATAATGCCGGTTGAGCCATAAACAGTCCAATGGTCATTGCAAGAAGTACTCTAAAACTAATGGGAATAAATTTGTGTTTATTATTTCGATTGATGCCTTTGATTAGCGCTCGATCAATACCCAATATAACACCACCCATAAAAATCCCCAACGCAATCGGTGCCCAGAAATTGGATACAACGGTACTAAAAAAATACGCCCAGGCCAATGTTGCAAATAACCATGTACCCAAAACAGTCATACCTGTTATTGCATATCGGTTGCGATCAATGACTGCTTTTTCTAGTAATTCCTCTTCAGCAGTGGATAACCACCATAAGAATTTTGTGAATCTTCCCGGCGTATAGCTATCGCCTGGAAGTGTACTTTTAGTAACCTCCATCATATAATTAAATTTAAAAATGTGATGGTTGAAGTTGGGAATATCTTAGTTGAAGTAGTTAAAGAAACGAGTTTAAACCCATATTGCAGTCCCAAATACCCTTTTTAAAGCTATTTTAACGCTTGTAATAATTTATTAATCCTGATTCCCAATCTAAACTGAGAATACTACCTTTGCCGCTCAATAAAAATTGATATGAAGACGGATAAGAATTCGGTAATTGGTTTTGTGCTACTGGGTATTTTGTTTTTTTTATACTTCTGGTATACTAATAAACAACAAACTGCCTTGGTTGAAATTAAAAAAAGACAAGAAGATTCTATTGCACGTATACAAGCAGCTAGAATAAAAATAGTAGATACTGCAACTGCAAAACTAGATTCTGTTAGAAGAGATTCTGCTACAAGAGTTTCTGCTGCAGGAAACTTTACAACAGCTGCAACTGGTGTTGAGCAAATGGTTGTAATAGAGAATGAACTCATGAAAGTGAACTTCTCTAATAAAGGCGGAAAAGTATACAGCGTAGTTCTAAAGAATTATAAATCTCAAAATGGACAGCTAGTAACACTTTCCGGTGGTAAAGATCAAATCAGTTACGCGGTAAATACTGGTAGTAATCAGGCAGCCCAAACAGCAGAACTATTTTTTACTCCTGGTAGTATTGTAAAAAATGCGGATGGTAGTCAAACCATTCGTTTTTCAATTCAATCTGCAAATGGTCAGGGTATAGTACATGAATATATTGTACGTCCTAATGAGTACATGATTGACTGGAATCTTTCATTAACAGGTGCTGATAAATTATTAAGTCAGGGTCAGTTGAATATGCAGTGGAATACTACTACTGAGCAACTAGAAAAAACGGCTGTATATGAACGGCAGATGTCGAGTATTTGCTTTTCAGAAGGAAATAATTTTGATTACATTAAAACTAAAAACGAAAGAACTTTTGAAAAGCCTGTACAATGGTTAAGCGTTGCACAACAGTTCTTTAATACTACATTAATTGCTAAGAATAGTTTTAGTGCTGGTTCCGTAAGTTTTATTCGTAAAACAGATTCTAGCACTCAGCTAGCCACTGTTAATGCTTCACTACAAATGAAGTTGCCTGTTTCGGCATCCGTTGCGGTTCCTATGCAACTATATTTTGGCCCGAGCGATTTTAATATACTGAAGAAGCAAGCTCCTGAAATGGATAAGATTGTTGACCTCGGTAGAGATATGTATTCCTTTGTTCGTCCAATCAACAAATACATCATTATGAATGTGTTTAATTTCTTTGCAGGATTTGTAAAGAATTTTGGCTGGGTGGTATTGCTACTTACTTTATTTATTCGTTTAGTAACTGCACCTCTTACTTATAGCAGTTATTTGAGTGGAGCTAAAATGAAAGTAATGCGTCCTGAATTGGATGTTTTGAAAAAGAAATTCGGAGAAGACCAACAAGGTTTCGCTATGGAACAAATGAAACTCTTTAGGGAAGCAGGTGTAAACCCCTTAGGTGGCTGTATTCCGGCATTGTTGCAGATCCCAATCTTCTTCGCATTGTATAGTTTCTTTAACTCGAACATTGCACTTCGCGGTCAGGCATTTTTATGGAGCAAGGATCTGTCGTCTTATGATGTGATTGCTACTTTACCTTTTAATGTACCAATGGGATTCGGTGACCATATCAGCTTATTCACAATAACTGCGGTAATTACAAGCTTTTTAATTTCTATATATAATATGAGTATGACTCCAACACAGGATAATCCTGCTTTGAAGTACATGCCGTATTTCTTCCCATTCATGTTGCTGTTTATCTTTAACAGACTTCCCTCAGCTTTGACATGGTATTATACTGTTTCTAATATTATAACACTGGGATTACAATTTGTAATTCAAAACTATATTATTGATCATGATAAGATCCTTGCTAAAATTGAATTGAAGAGGAAAGCGCCAAAGACAAAAACAAAATGGCAGGAAAAATATGATCAGATGATGGATAGTAATAAAAAAGTACAGGATTTAAAAGAACGTACTCAGAAAAAAAATAAATAAAATTTTGAAAGCCCTCCTGTTGATTCGAGAGGGCTTTCTTTATAATTTCTATCTCATAGAAAACTATAAATCAATTTTATGAAACTAATTAGTGGATTGCTTTTTGCATGTATTTGTTTTACTCAATATGGGCATGCGCAACAAAGAGTTGTAGCTGAATGTACGGTAACTTATCAGATAAGTTTAGAAGATAGCAATTTGAATAAAGATGTGAAGTTGGCACTTCAGAACAGTTCGAAAATAGTTTACATAAAAGGAAATGATAGTCGCGTAGATTTAAACAGCCCTTCTTTATTGCAATCAGTTATCTATGATAAGACCAATGGTTCTGCAGTTATTCTAAGAGAATTTGGAAGCAATAAATTCATGACTAAGCTAACCAGTAATGAATGGAGACTAGCTAATAAGCAATATGATGGTTTGACCATACATTTTGTGAATGAATCAAAAACTATATTAGGTTATGAATGCAAAAAAGCTGTTTTGATTTTAAAGGATAGCAGTGTGTTCAATATCTATTATGCCACAACTATTGCGCCTTCAGTTCGTGAGTTTGAATACCAATTCAAAGATGTTCCGGGCTTTGTTCTAGAATTTGATGTAAAGGAGCAGGGTGCTTCTATAGTTCGATATAAGGCAACAAAAATAAACCTAAGCCCGGTACAGGCTTCTAAGTTCGACATCCCAACTAGTGGTTATAGACTTTTGAATTAATGGTGTGGGGCAACCGGAGTTTTAAATTTGGTTGGAACCCTTACTTTGAATTTGTACGGGTATACAAAAGTGGAATTCCCATTTTCAAAACGGAGCATATAATTCATTTCTGAACTACTCTGATTGTCTTTATTCGACAATAGTTGAGTTCCTTTAAATTGTAAATTCGATTTCATGGCAGAATAGGTAAGACCTTTTCTTGAAAAAGAATTTAGATTTTTTAATGAATATTTACTGTTTTTGGTATGCTCATCAGTAATTCCTGTAAATGAAAATGCAGCATAAGCCACCTGAATCGCCATCACCAAGATGATGGAAAAACCGATTTTTTGTATGTTTTGCTTTGCTCTCATTTGTGTAAAGATAATTCTTTTTCTTAATAATATGCCAATTCACATAATATTAATAAGACGCATGAATTTGAAAAAAGTTGCCTCCTAGTTGAAAAAAAGTAAAAAAAAGGTTTTACATTCAATAAACCGACAGTGCAATGAGAGAAAATCCATACCGCGAAGACCGAGAGGAACTCAAAGAACTCTTGATGCAATACCAAAATCTCAAGCAGGGGATTAGCCACTCTTTCATAGAAGAAGACGCTTTTGAAAGAATTATCGATTATTTCGACGAAAAAGACGACATGAGTCAGGCTTTGGAAGCCTCCGAGATTGCTTTAGAGCAGTTTCCCTATTCTGCACTACTTATGATAAAAAAAGCTGATTTGTTATTGGCAAACAGAAAATATCAGGAGGCCCTGAATATTTTGGAGAGAGCAGAACTTTTCGATAGTAATGACGTAAATCTATATATTTTAAAGACAGATGCTTATCTGGCACTGGATCAGCAACAAAAAGCGGTTGAATTATTGGAAGCTGCCTTAAACCTTTTTGAAGGGGAGGAGCGCATAGACCTTTTATTTGAACTTGCCGACGTTTATGATGACTATGAGGAGTTTGATAAAGTTTTCGACTGCCTTAAGATCATCCTGGAAGAAGAACCCAATAATGAGGAAGCACTCTATAAGATTTGTTTTTGGACAGATTTTACAGGCAGAAATGAAGAAAGTATTCGTTTGCATCAAACTATTATTGATGAATTTCCCTACAACGAATTAGCCTGGTTTAATATGGCTGCAGCTTTTCAAGGATTAAAACTTTATGAAAAATCAATTGATGCTTATCAATATGCCGTTGCAATAGATGAAAAATTCGATTATGCTTACCGGAATATGGGGGATGCTTATCTGCGCCTACGTAAGTATAAAGAAGCAATAGATGTTTTAGAGAAAGTATTAGAATTATCAAGGCCTGAAGATGTAATTTATGAAGCAATCGGTCATTGTTATCATCGTCTTGGTAATTATGCGCAGGCAAGATTCCATTACAAGAAAGCTGTGCATTTAAATACAGATGACAGTAAGTTGCATTATAAAATTGCGGTTACCTATATGCTGGAAGAGCAATGGCAGAGCGCAATTAAGCATCTTGAAAATGCTATGCGCATTCATCGGTCTATTACAGAATACAATTTGGCAATGGGCGAGTGTCGTCTTAACCTGGGGCAGTATAAAGAAGCTATTCAATATTTTAGTGTTGTAGTTCGACAGAAACAAAAGAATGCAGCAGGGTGGGAAGCATTAATCAAATGTTTACTAAAAGCTGAATTTTTTGATGAAGCACTGAACCAGTCAACCGCTGCATTGAAAGCAACTGATGGTAAACCCGTTTTCCTTTTCTATCAAAGTACGGCCCTCTTTGCAAATGGCAAATCAAAAGAAGCATTACTGAAATTAGAGATTGCCATGGAAAAAGCACCTAAACTTCTCAAAAAGTTTATAGAACTAAATCCAGCTATTCTTCAAAACAATCAGGTAGTTGATATCGTAGCTAGATATAAGAAAGGAAGAAAAATATAAGAAAACATAAACATAAGGAAACAAGTGGTGGCTCATAAAGTCGCTCGATTAACCTATTTTTGCAGCCGAAAATCAAGCGAAATGAATTTTAATTTGACTCAAATACCTGATCGTGTAAAGAAACCAAGGGCGCATGGCATTACAATGGTGATGGATAAAGGACTTAGTATTCCTGAAGTGCACAATTTTATGGGTATTGCTGGTCCGCATGTGGATGTGGTTAAATTAGGATTTGGAACTGCATTTGTGACGCCTAATTTGAGAGAAAAAATTGAAGCATATCAATCTTATGATATTCCTGTATATTTTGGAGGTACCTTATTTGAAGCTTTTTTAATCAGAAATCAGTTTGATGATTATTTAGCGATGTGTAAAGACTATGGCATCAATTATGTTGAAGTGAGTGATGGTTCAATTAGTATACCTCATCCGGAAAAATGTGGCTATATCGAGAAATTGACGAAGCATGTTACCGTGTTAAGTGAAGTGGGAAGTAAAGATGCAGCTCATATTATTCCTCCCTATAAATGGATTGAATTAATGCGTGCTGAATTGGAAGCAGGTTCATCATATGTAATTGCAGAAGCCCGCGAAGCTGGAAACGTTGGTATCTATCGTGGAAGCGGAGAAGTTCGTGAAGGGTTGGTTCAAGAGATTTTAACCCAAATCCCTGCAGAGAAGATTATTTGGGAAGCACCTCAGAAAGCGCAACAATTGTATTTCCTTGAATTAATAGGTTGTAATGTAAATCTTGGAAACATTGCACCAAACGAAATGATCGCATTGGAAGCGATGCGTATTGGATTGAGAGGAGATACTTTCACTTTATACCTAGATAAATAACTCTGTCATGCGTTTATTTGGCCTATTGGGTTATCCGTTAACGCATAGCTTTTCACAGAAATATTTCACAGAAAAATTTAAAGAACTCGGTATTTCAAATGCCTCATATGAAAATTTTTCGATTCCGGATATTCAAGAATTGAACAACATTCTTGACTCGAAGAAAGGATTAGAAGGCTTTAATATTACCATTCCCTATAAAAAAGCGGTGATTGATTTTTTGGATGAATTATCAGAACCTGTTAAAAAAATGGGTGCTTGTAATTGTGTAAAAATCATTGGCGGTAAATTAAAAGGCTTCAACACAGATATAATAGGATTTCAAAAATCATTACAACCTTTTTTAAAACCGTTTCACCAAAAAGCTTTGATATTAGGCACTGGTGGTGCCTCCGCTGCCGTTGAATATGTTTTCCAGCAACTTAAAATTGATTATCAATTTGTATCAAGAAATAGTTCTGAAAAAGCAATCAGTTACAATGATTTAACCCAGGATATTTTAGGAACCCACCAACTAATTATAAATACAACCCCATTAGGCATGTATCCTAATCTGGATGCTTGTCCTGACATTCCATTTCAGTTTATTACAGAACAACATCATTTATTTGACCTGATTTATAACCCCATTGAAACAAGATTTTTAACGCTTGGAAAACAAAAGGGTGCCAGTATTCAAAACGGTTACGAGATGCTAATACTTCAGGCAGAAGAAAGCTGGAGAATTTGGAACGAATAAAACTTAACCAATTTACAAAACTGCTATTTATGAAGCTAACTCAAAGACTATTATTTGTAGTTGCATTATGTAGTACTTTATGGATACTTCCTGCCTGCAATAATAATGTGGAAGTTAAATTAGTTGATTTTACCAAGGCCGAAATGTACCAACTACCACAACAAGTAATAGATTTTTATTACAATGTTGAAGAAAATCCTAAGAAATTATTTACCGTGCTGGATTCTTCTTATGTAGCTGAAGAAAGCTTTCTCAAAAACAGTCATTTAACTGAAACACATTATACCATTCAGATAAATCATCAGGAACTTAATATACGTGAAAGGGATTTTAGAGCACCTTTCCTTATTTTTAATGGGAGGATCTATTTTTCAAAAAGCCATATCCTGAAAGGGAAATTAATGACACCCCAGGATTTGTTTATATATTTTGTAGATTTAAAAACAATTCTAAAATAAGATTGCCCCCGACAACCTCAAACATTTAATTATGAAAAATGTATTTAGCCTTACAGATTCTAGTGAAATAATTAATCGCATTGGTCAATTAACTCCTGAAACAAAAGGTTTATGGGGTAAAATGTCGGTTGCTCAAATGCTGGCCCATTGCAATGTTACCTATGAAATGGCTTATGAAAATATTCATCCAGCTCCAAATGCATTTGTGAAATTCATTTTGAAACTATTGGTAAAAAAATCAGTAGTTAATGAAACCCCTTATAAGAAAAGTATTCAAACTGCCCCTGCTTTTATTATCAATAGCAATAAAGATTTTGCCATTGAAAAAGAAAGATTGGTCAACTATATAAAGAAGACACAAGAATTAGGGGAGTCTTATTTTGAGGGAAAAGAATCTTTATCATTCGGCTCATTAAATAAAACCGAATGGAACAATATGTTCTATAAACATTTAGACCATCATCTACAACAGTTTGGTGTATAATTTGAAAGATTTTTTTAATCAGGATCAAACTACTGATCTGGATTTAGTTTTTTTATAGCATTTGCTGGTATACTAGTTTTCTTTTTAGTGGTGTAATCAAAACAGATCATGCCCGTTTTTGCTTTCCCTGCCACGATTAAATCAACGCGATTAACAATCTCTAATAAATAAAAAAAATCGAATCCAAGTTTATCAAAATCTACTGCTTTAATAGATATTCTTACAAGATCTCCATAATTCAATTCGTGCCTATATTCAATTGCTGAATCTGCCATAATCAAACCATATCCTTCGAAATCCAATTCTCCATATCCCATGGTCTTTAAATATTGTTGTCTGGCTTCCTGAATTAATGTAAGAAAACTATCATTGCCTACATGGCCACCATAATTTAAATCCGTGATTCGAATCGCAATTTCTGTAGAAAATGAATATGATGCTGGCATAGTTAATTTAATCCTATTCATGATATTTTCAATTTTAGAAATTCTATGAGTTGTGCTACCGCTTTTTTACGGTGACTGAATTTATTTTTCTCTTCCATACCCATCTCTGCAAATGTTAGGGTAGAACCTTCAGGAACAAAAATGGGATCATATCCGAATCCCTCAATTCCTTTTTGAACTTCAATTATATTTCCTTTACAAATACCTGTGAATAGATATTCCTGTTTGTCCCAAATTAATGAAACTACAGTCCTGAATTGAGCCGAACGATCTGTTTTGTCTTCTAAATTCTTTAAAAGCAAATTGATATTATCCTCAAAAATTCTGCCCTCACCTGCATAGCGTGCACTTTTAACTCCGGGTTCTCCATTGAGGGAATTAACTTCTAAACCAGTGTCTTCACTAAAACAGTTCTTATTGGTAATTTGATGTATTGTGCCTGATTTTTCAGAAGCATTAGCTTCCAATGTTTCATGAGGTTCTGGTATGTCAATTTCAATACCGGCCTCTTTCAATGTGATGATATGAAAAGGGTCTTTTAATATGGAACGAATTTCGGTTACTTTATTCTGATTATTTGTAGCAAATACAAGTTCTATTTTTTCCATTATTTAATTAGTTGTTCGATTAATTTGGTATAACACATGCTTACACAAGTAATGTGCTTTGTCTAACTTTGGATGATTGAACTCTGAAATTTTAAGCATCCCGATTTTCTGCATTATTCTTTCTGAAGCTGTATTATAAGTAGAGGTAAAAGAGTAAATCTTTTCAAATTTTAAAGTCTTAAATCCATATTGCAAACAGCTGATAGCTGCTTCAGTGGCTAATCCCTTGTTCCAGTATGCCGAATCAATTCTCCATCCAATTTCTATGCAAGGCGTAAAAAAGGAATCGAAAGTAGGATGTGAAAAACCTGTGAATCCTATGAAACGATTTTCTGCTTTTAATTCCAGCGCAAATAAACCGTAATTGAATTCATTAAAATGCTGTTTAATCCTTTGAATATGGTCTAAGGTTTCTTCTATAGAAATTATTTTCGGAAAATATTTCATCACCAACGGGTCAAGATTCATTTTTATACAGGCATCTGTATCGGAATCTTTCCAACTTCTAAGCAGGAGGCGAGGGCTTTCAATGAATATCTGTACCTGCATTAAAAGTTATTTTTAAATCTTACAATTGAAACATATTTTTTAAACTCATCCAAAGTTTTGATTTTTCCATTTTGGCTTCTTGTGAATCACCATCCATTTTTGTAAGAGACGAAGCAAATAAAAATTTACAGTTGTCATGCGATTGTACTTGATAGTTTGGCATGGTAAATGGTAATTTTATCTCTTTAGTTTCTAAGTCAAACACCAGTACAAATTTTGGTTGTAATTTTTGTTTTAATTCTGTATAGCTATTTGGATTATTTGAATGATTGATCAATGCGATATCACCTAGGTTTAACTTACATGCATTTAAAATATTGGAAAGAAATTGAAGGTGTTTATCGTTAATGAATGCAACACCTGTCTCTTTAATAATAACAACAATATGTTTTCCATTGTTTCCTAAATACCACTGTTTATCTGAATCTAAAACGACTGGTTCTTTTGATTGTGGTATAGCTATTGTTTTAGGTTTGGGAACCGCTTTTTCTGAAGTAGTATTAACAACTGGTGCTTCGGTTTTTAATTCTGTTAAAGTTATCGCTTCTGTATTTGTTTGAATAGTTTGTACATCAGTACCCAGTACCAATAAATCTGTATACAAATTGGCAATAACAAAATCGGGAAGCTGTATTTTTTCTAACGACATGAGCTATTTATAAAGATAACGATTGTTAGCTTTTATTTTTTTCGTTTATTTGCAACAAATATAAAACTATGGTTGCAGCAATGGATATAAAGATTGAGAAAGTAGCAGTAAGTAAGTTATTGGAATTGAGCCTCGAAAACCTTCCTTTTGGAAGATATTTTACCGATCATATGCTTGAAGCTGATTATATCAATGGTGAATGGACAAATATTACTATCAAACCATATCAGGCTTTATCTTTTGAGCCATCATTGTCTGTATTACACTACGGTCAATCCATCTTTGAAGGAATAAAGGCTTACAAAACTGAAGAGGGAGACGCTTTTATTTTTCGTCCTTATGATAATTTAATTCGTTTTAATACCTCAGCTGAAAGGATGTGTATGCCTACAGTTCCTGAAGAACTGTTTATTGAAGGGATGCGCCAATTAATTGAAGTTGATAAAGACTGGATTCCTAACAGAAAGGATCATTCATTATATATCAGACCTTTTATGTTTTCAACGGACGCTTTCTTAGGTGTTCGCCCATCTGAGACCTATAAGTTCATGATCATATTAAGTCCTTCTGGTCCATATTTTGCAGCACCAATGAAAATTCTGGTAGAAGAAACTTACACCCGAGCTGCTCCTGGTGGAGTAGGTTTTTCAAAAAATGCGGGTAACTACGGTGGTAGTTTAATTGCAGCACGTTTGGCTAATAAAATGGGATATGATCAAGTATTATGGACTGATGCTTTCGAGCACAAATGGTTGCAGGAAGTTGGCATGATGAATGTAGTTTTTATTATTAACGGCGTTGCTGTTACTCCTTCACTTGAAGAGGGTACTATTTTAAAAGGAGTTACTAGAGATAGTGTTTTAACTCTTTTAAAGAAAAGAGGATTTAAAGTAGAAGAGCGAAGAATCAGTATCGACGAATTAGTTGCGGCTTACAAAGCGGGACAGGTGCAAGAGGTTTTTGGAACTGGAACTGCAGCTACAATTGCTCCAATTAAGGAATTGAAGTATAAAGAAAATATCATGCAGTTTGATACTACAACATGGACCATTGCTCCAGCCATTAAACAAGATCTTGATAATATTAAATCTTGTGCAGTAGCTGATGAATTTGGTTGGATGTATCAGGTTTAATGCTATAAAATAATTTCAAGCCCGCACTATTCATTTGGTGCGGGCTTATTTTTTTTAGCCTCTTCTTGTTTAAAATTTTTCTTAATGCCATATCCAATGCCTAGTGCAAGTAACATACTCAAGCCACCATCTATGGGCACATCTGAAGTGTCATTGTCGAAACTGGGTGGCTGTGCAAAAAGTAGTTTGGGGCAGAAAAAATGAAAACTGCAAAAGATGAATACAATTATGAATGTTTTTTTCATAAATTATTTTTAGTGTTTAATAATTTTTTGAATCATCATTTCCTCTTTATTAGAAATCTTTAAAATATAAATACCGGCACTCCATTTATCCATGGATATAGAATACTGTAACTGATGAGCTGGTTCGAAACCTTTATTTAAAATGGATTGTCCTAAAGAATTATATAGCGTAATAGAAAGGGGTAATAATTTTGGAGATTGTATTTGCAGTGAAAACTGGTTGCCTGTTGGGTTGGGAAATACCTGACAACTGAACTTCGAAATTTCAATTAAATTTTGTGGGATGCTTTTGGCTGTCATTTGAATTTCGAATCGAATACTATCTTTTTGTAAAGGGAGACTATCAACTGCGAATGAATAGCTCAGTCCATTCTTCAACAATAATTTGCGCTCGGCATATTTGTCAATTAGAAAAAAATCATACCCAGCTATTTCTGGGAATTGGTTAACCTTTAGTTGATAAGTTTTGGGTAAGGTAGTTATCAGTCCCAAAGGGATTTTAGTGGCATGTAAACTTGATCTTGTATCAATACACAATTTTACTTTTTCAGCGCTCCAGCTAAATAAACTAAAATCGGGATTCATCAATTTTTTCGCATCAAAGAAATCCACACTATCTGTTGCATTTGTTTTGAAAATAAAAATTGCTCTATCCCAAACAATACTATCAGCTTCAACAAATAATTCTAATTGATTACTTTTTTTTTCCGAGATACCAAGAACCTTAATAAGATTGCTGTTAGATACTTTACAGGTTTCTGGAAACAGTATCTGATTGCCCATAATTGAATCAAGGGTTTGAGCAAAGAATGCTGCGAAACTTGGCAGGAATATGCTATTTGAAAATGGGTAACAAACATATCCACCTTTATTACCTAAATAGGGATCCCACAAATAATAATTGGGGATTATTTTTTCACCTAGTTGCAATTTGCTCATATCAATCTCTGCTGCAAAAGGATTGCCAATTAAATTATAACCATCATTATGTACATTCTTAATTAATGTAGCTATTTGGTTACCTGTATTCAGGCTATCTTTTATATGTAAAGTAATGGGGGAGGGAAGATATGACTGTCCGTTCAAACCCTCTCCCTTGCTGCCTCTTAGGTTAATTCGAATTCCTTGCCTTGGTTGCCAGGCATTCATATCAAATCCATTGGTATTCGTAAATGCAGTCCATCCTACTTCATTATTATTTTGATCCCCTGCAATTGGGTTATACCAAAAAGCAGAAGGGTTATTGGTACTGGTTGTTGTGAAACCATTTAATGCACCATCCTTTCCTGTTATATCAATATCTGTAGTTAATCGATTTAATGGTATTGAGTTGGCAAAAGGGTGACCTAAAAATCTAAAATTCCTTTTGCCACTCGGGATATATTTTTGCACTTCTACAAGGCCTGTTAGTACTGCATCTTTTCCCATTGTTCCAAGTGTGGAGGTGCCTTTTTCAGAGGAACTTAAAATCAAAAAACCATTCGTATTTAATTGGGTACTATCACCTAAGTTTACAGACCCTATTTCTTGGTGGCTAACAATATTCACTTTATTATATAAGCTTGCAGATGCACCGGGTAAAAGGATGAGTTTATTTAAAAATGCATTTTTATTTTCAAATCTAAGCGGACCAGATTTGCCTCTGATAATTAGAGTAGATTCATCCGAGCCTTGTATAAATCCTTTGCTAGAATCCATCATGTTCGTGATGCTTAGTTGATAATTATTGATCGACAAAGAAATATTTTCATGAATCAATAGTCTATCCAAAGTCCAGTTATCATTTAAAACAATGGAACCAGTTTGGTTTATTAAATGAAATACGGAGCCTGGGGTTATAAATGATAGAGGAGTTATTCCGCTGCCATCCGATTGCGTGCCCCAACTTTCTAATGAGAGAGGATTAGTTGCTGCCTTTAAATAATAATGTGTCAAAATTTGAAAATGCCAATTCGGCAAACTGCTAAAACGGGTATTACTTCTGGTCCAATTTTTTGTATTCCCAATGAATGCAAGAACAGAATCTTTTGTATCTGCATTTTCTATCAATTTAAAATACTGATTATCATTTTCTGTGGCAAAGTCTCTTGCTGTGAATCCATTAATAAGTGTTGATGGAAGCCAGGATTGATTGGAGGTAGGTGAGCCTGAATTAATCCAGGGCCTGGATCCAAAGGCATAAATAAATTCGGGTGCCACCGCAGTACCCTGATAAGCGATTAATTCGTCACCAGAAGTTGATAGTTTAGCTGCTGCACTAGACTTAACGGTACCATAGTTGGCTTGCGGAGCTGTTCCTAAGCTATTAAAGCTAATGATAACAACAGTTCCTCGGGCTAGGGTAACGTTGGGAGCTGTCCAGGTATGAACCCCCTCAGTAGTACTTACAAATGCCGGCGTTGGGAGGGAGGCATTCCATCCCTTCTCTGAAAATTGGATTTGTGTTGTAGGGGCAATGTCTACCAGGCATAGAAATGCAAACTGATCGTTATTATCTGATTGAAAAGCGATGATGGCAATATCTCCGGGTTTTAGATGTGTATCCTGAGCCAGAATGGGCATGAAAAAAAGGAGGGTAGCAAGGAAGGAGAGGATTTTGTGTCTCATATAGGTAGGATTAAGGCATCAAAATAAGTAGGGGATTTGTCCTTTTACAAGCCCGAAAATGTGATTGGGCTAAAACATTTCCGAATTTGGGTGTTTCAACAAATAGCTACCTGGTGTTTTAGCGGTTATGAGGTATTTATTAGAAATACAGCCGTTTTTTTCAGAAGGTTAGCTAGGTTAAGTAACTATTTATCCCCGATTTTTGGATGGAATTGGGTCTATTTTGATTTATTTTTGAAATACTGGGGGAAAACTTCTGAAAACATTTTGGTTTTTCACATCCAGCCATTACCTTTGCCGTCCGAAATTTTAAACGGATTAGAATGCCTACAATACAGCAATTAGTTAGAAAAGGTCGCGAAATAATCAGGGCTAAAAGTAAATCAAGAGCTTTGGATGCATGTCCACAGCGCCGTGGTGTTTGTACCAGGGTTTACACAACCACTCCAAAGAAACCAAACTCTGCGTTACGTAAAGTAGCGAAGGTTCGTTTGACGAATAAAGTGGAAGTTATCGCCTATATCCCGGGTGAAGGACATAACCTGCAAGAGCACAGTATCGTTTTGATACGTGGTGGTCGTGTAAAGGATTTGCCAGGTGTACGTTATCACATTGTACGTGGTAGCTTGGATACTGCCGGTGTAAAAGACCGTAAAAAGAGCCGTTCTAAATACGGTACTAAGAAAGAAAAAGCAAAAAAATAGTAAATTATTTCAGCTGAGTAAAGTTTTAATACTTGAAGAAATTCAGCCCAAATTAAAAATTAGCAATCATGCGTAAAGCACAAGCCAAAAAATTACCTCTCGCTCCAGACGGACGTTTCAATGATAAATTAGTTACCCGTTTCATCAACAATTTGATGTGGCAGGGTAAAAAATCTACTGCAATCAATATTTTTTATGATGCAGTTGATAAAGTAACCAAAGTAACTGGTGAAGACGGTTATGAAGTTTGGAAAAAAGCAATTGCTAATGTAACGCCTGCTGTAGAAGTACGTAGTCGTCGTATTGGTGGTGCTACTTTTCAAATTCCTGCTGAAGTTCGTGCTGATCGTAAAATTTCTTTGAGCATGAAATGGTTAATCCGTTACAGCCGCGAAAGAAATGGTAGAACAATGGCCGACAAATTATCAAATGAGATCATCGCAGCAGCAAAAGGTGAAGGTGCCGCTTTCAAAAAGAAAGAAGATACACACCGTATGGCTGAGGCGAACAAAGCGTTCTCACACTTTAAGGTTTAATAAGAATCCGTACTATATTGGAAAACCCCGACTGGTTCGGGGTTTTTTTATGGCAGGAACGGAACAAATTATCCCCATAACAATTTATTCTTAGTGAACTACTTATTCAATCGGGATAATTACTACCTTTGCCGCTCGAAAAATTTGGACCTCACTTCAAAATATAAACTTTAAACAAGAACTCTTTATGGCGGACTTGAGATTACAACGCAACTTTGGTATTGCAGCACACATTGATGCTGGTAAAACCACCACTACCGAGCGTATCCTACGCTATACCGGTATGATTCATAAGATTGGTGAAGTGCACGATGGTGCTGCTACTACTGACTGGATGGAACAAGAAAAAGAAAGAGGTATTACCATTACTTCAGCTGCAGTTAGCTGTGAGTGGAAATTCCCAACCGATAAGGGTACAGCAGATGCTAATACCAAGTCTTATTATTTCAATATCATCGATACTCCAGGTCACGTTGACTTTACAGTAGAAGTGGAGCGTTCTATGCGCGTATTGGATGGTTTGATTGCATTGTTCTCTGCGGTGGATGGTGTGGAGCCTCAGTCTGAGACTGTATGGCGCCAGGCTAACCGTTATAAGGTTCCTCGTATTGGATTCGTAAACAAAATGGATCGTTCTGGTGCTGACTTCTTAATGGTTGTAAACCAAGTAAGAGAAATGTTAGGTGCTAAAGCTGTTCCATTGCAGTTGCCAATCGGTGCTGAAGATGATTTTATTGGAGTGGTTGACTTGATCACCATGAAAGGAGTTATCTGGGATATGGAAACTGAAGGGATGACTTTCAAAGAAATTCCAGTTCCTGCTGATATGGTAGAAGAAGCGAATCATTGGAGAGCTCAGCTGATTGAAGCTGTTGCAGAATATGATGATAATTTAATGGAGAAATTCTTCGAAGATCCTGCTTCAATTTCTGAAGATGAGGTTCACGAAGCCATCCGTAAAGCTTGTATCGATTTAAGTATCGTTCCAATGATGTGCGGATCTTCATTCAAAAATAAAGGAGTACAAACTGCATTAGATGCGGTATGTCGTTACCTGCCTTCTCCAGTTGATGTAGAAGATACAGCTGGTCTTCATCCTGATACTGGTGAAACTATTTACCGTAAACCAAATGCAAAAGAACCTTTTGCAGCATTGGCTTTCAAAATCATGACGGATCCTTTCGTTGGTCGTTTGGCTTTCTTCCGTTGCTATTCTGGTCACTTAGACGCCGGTTCTTACGTATTGAACGTAAGAAGTGGAAAGAAAGAGCGTATCAGTCGTATCATGAAAATGTTTGCGAATAAACAAAACCCAATCGATTTTATCGAAGCAGGTGATATCGCAGCAGCAGTTGGTTTCAAAGAAATCAAAACTGGTGATACTTTATGCGACGAAAACCATCCTATCACATTAGAGAACATGTTCATTCCTGAGCCTGTAATCTCTGTAGCGGTTGAACCTAAAACACAGGTTGACGTTGATAAAATGGGTATGGCAATTGCTAAATTGGTAGAAGAAGATCCAACCTTAAGAGTAAAAACTGACGAAGATACTGGTCAAACCATCCTTTCAGGAATGGGAGAATTACACCTTGAAATTATTGTTGACCGTATGCGTCGCGAGTTCAAAGTGGAAATTAACCAGGGTAATCCTCAGGTAGCTTATAAAGAAGCGTTCGGTACAACTATCGAGCACCGTGAAGTGTTGAAGAAACAGTCTGGTGGTCGTGGTAAGTTCGCCGATATCCAATTTTCAATCGGACCAGCTGATGCAGAATGGCTGACTGAAAATCCAGGAAAATCATTCCAATTCAAAAACGATTTATTTGGTGGATCAATCCCTAAAGAATTCGTACCGGCTATCCAGAAAGGATTTGAAAATTCAATGGGAGTGGGTGTTTTGGCAGGATATCCTGTGGTATCAATGAAGGTAAGAGTATTCGACGGAAGTTTCCACCAAGTGGATTCTGATGCGATGTCTTTTGAATTATGTGCTAAGGGCGGTTTCCGTGAAGCTGGCCGTAAAGCAAAACCAACATTGCTTGAACCAATCATGCGCGTTGAGGTGGTAACACCTGATCAGTACATGGGAGATGTAACAGGTGACTTGAATCGTCGTCGTGGAATGTTAGAAGGAATGGACACTCGTGGTAATGCACAGGTGATCAAGGCTAAAGTACCATTGAGCGAAATGTTCGGTTATGTAACTCAGTTACGTTCATTGTCTTCTGGTCGTGCATCTTCAACAATGGAGTTCAGTCATTATAACCCAGCACCAAACAATATCGCTGAAGAAGTGATAGCGAAGGCGAAGGGTAAAGTTAAATCTGAAGATTAATTTTCAACTAGATTAAATCTCTATATGCCCCGTTCCGTCCCGAGTTCTCGGGATCGGGACGGGGCTTTTTTTTGGAAAAAAATAAAAATCAGCTTAAAATCGAGAAAGCTCTGGGGATAAGTTGGTTGATAAATTCCCTAAAAGGCCATTTTGGGTATATTTTTTGGTTTTTTTCAAAGAAATTCACAAAAAAGATTCAAAAATACTTGCCCAATCAATTACAGCCCCTTACCTTTGCAACCCCAATCAGAAAATTGGGTTTTGTCTATGTCTCAGAGAATCAGAATCAAATTACAATCATACGATCACAATCTGGTAGATAAGTCTGCAGAGAAAATCGTAAAAACTGTGCGCAGCACGGGTGCAGTAGTTACAGGTCCAATTCCTTTGCCTACTCATAAAAAGATCTTTACTGTATTACGTTCACCACACGTAAACAAAAAGAGTCGTGAGCAGTTCCAGTTGGCAACGCATAAGCGTTTACTGGACATCTACACTTCTTCTTCTAGAACAGTAGATGCTTTGAGTAAGTTAGACCTTCCATCAGGTGTGGAAGTTGAGATCAAAGCATAATCTGGGTTTAACTCAGGCGATGCGGCAACAAAGAAGTTCTTTATAAAATATACATCACCTACCAACTTCCATCAAAAGGAGAAAAGTAGCTCTGATTAAAAGAAAGCCACTAAGCAAACAGCTTCGGTTGTAAATCGCAAAAGTGGACAAACATATAAACAGGCCCTTCGAGGTTTGTTTACTTCCGGTACTTCCCCTTCTCAGTAACATGAGGAAACTAAGGAAAAGGTCGGCAGTCAACAGGGATTGAATTTCACTTTCATCGGTGAAATGTCCTAGATACCTCCGCGGGGCACAAACCGCAAAACACGATGAAAGGAATTATTGGAAAAAAAATTGGTATGACCAGTATCTTCGCTGAAGATGGCAAGCAAATCGCTTGTACCATTATTGAAGCTGGTCCAAATACCGTTACTCAGGTTAAGACCATTGAGACCGACGGTTACAGTGCAGTTCAGTTAGCCTATGGCGACAAGAAAGATAAGCACGCAACAAAAGCTGAGATTAATCACTACGCAAAAGCTCAGACCTCCGCAAAAAAATTCGTTAAAGAATTCCGCAATTATTCAATAGAGAAATCTTTGGGTGAGACTATTACTTTAGACATTTTCGCTGAAGGCGATAAGATTGAAGTAGTTGGAACAACCAAGGGTAAAGGTTTCCAGGGTGTTGTAAAGCGCCACGGATTCTCTGGTGTGGGTGAAGCATCCCATGGTCAGCATGACCGTTCTAGAGCTCCAGGTTCTATTGGTGGATCTTCTTATCCTGCAAGAGTATTTAAAGGAATGAGAATGGCAGGACGTATGGGTAATGACCGCGTTAAACTTAAGGGTTTGAAAGTGGTTAAGATTTTCCCTGAAAAGAACTATATCCTGATCAGCGGTTCAGTTCCTGGACATAACGGATCAATCGTTTTAATCCAGAAATAATCACCCACTTAATCTGAAGAAAATGCAAGTAGACGTATTAAATATAAAAGGACAGAAAACCGGTAGAACGGTTGAATTACCTGAAGAGGTATTTGGTATCGAGCCGAACGATCACGTGATCTATTTGGCAGTTAAGCAGTATTTGGCTGCTGGCCGTCAAGGTACACACAAAGTAAAAACTCGTGCTGAAGTACAGGGTGCTAGCCGCAAACTGCACAAACAAAAAGGAACTGGTGGAGCTCGTAAAGGTAATATCCGTAACCCTTTATACAAGGGTGGTGGTACTATCTTCGGACCAAAACCTCACGCTTACGATTTCAAATTGAACCGTAAAGTGAAAGATTTGGCTAAGATCTCTGCTTTAAGTCATAAAGCAAAAGACGGTGCTATTTATGTGATTGAAGAAATCAACATGGAAATGCCTAAAACTAAAGAATTGGTTGCAGCAATGCAGGCTTTAAACTTGAGTGATAAGAAAACATTGATTGTGTTACCTGAGTACAATGATAATTTATATCTAAGCACTCGTAACGTACCAAATGTGGCAAGCACTTTATTGGCAGATATAAATACTTATGAGATCATGAATGCAGATGTGTTGGTTCTTACAGAGAACACAGCAAAGATTTTTGCAGATGATACAGAAGTAGTAGCGTAATTGAATTAGTAACGTTTCAAATAATACAAATGAAACCTTCTGAAATATTAGTAAAACCGATCTTAACAGAAAAAGCAAACGCACAACAAGAAAAATTGCGCAAGTATGCTTTCAAAGTAGATCGTAAAGCAAACAAGCTTGAGATCAAAAAGGCAGTTGAAGATTTCTATGGTGTAACCGTAGTTGATGTAAACACTGCTGTTGTTCCCGGTAAAAATAAAACACGTTATACAAAAGCTGGTTTTATTCAGGGTATGAAATCTGCTTACAAGAAAGCACTGGTAACAGTTGCCGAAGGTGAGACGATTGATCTTTATGCAAACATTTAATATATAGCAAGCGGAGCTGAAAAATTCGCTGATTAAAAGAAAAAGAAATGGCACTTAAAAAGTACAAACCGATTACAGCAGGAACTCGTTGGAGAGTCGGAAATGCCTATGCTGAAATCACTACAATGACTCCTGAAAAGAGTTTGTTGGAGCCTCAGAAAAATACTGCCGGACGTAACGTTCAAGGCCGTAGGGTATCAAGATATATGGGAGGTGGAAATAAACACCATTACCGTATCATCGATTTCAAAAGAAACAAGAAAGACATTCCAGCAACTGTTTTGTCTATTCAATACGATCCAAACCGTACAGCGTTTATTGCTTTGGTGCAATATACAGATGACGAGAAGAGATACATTTTAGCTCCAGCTGGTTTACAGGTTGGTGCAACAGTAATCTCTGGTGATAATGTAGCACCTGAAGTTGGTAATGCACTTTCTATGAAGTTCATGCCACTAGGTACAAACGTTCACAACATCGAATTACAACCTGGTCAGGGTGGTAAGATGGCAAGAAGTGCTGGTTCATCTGCACAGTTAGCCAACAAAGAAGAGAAATACGCAGTATTAAAAATGCCTTCTGGCGAATTAAGAAAAGTATTGATCAACTGTTATGCTACTGTAGGTGTGGTTTCAAATAGTGATCACAACTTGGAAACTGCAGGTAAAGCTGGTAGGAATCGTTGGAAAGGTATTCGCCCTCGCGTTCGTGGTGTAGCCATGAACCCGGTAGATCACCCGATGGGTGGTGGTGAAGGTAGAGCTTCCGGTGGTCACCCACGTAGCAGAAATGGTAAGTATGCTAAAGGAGAAAAAACCAGAACTAAAGGAAAAGGAAGCGATAAGCTGATCATTCAACGCAGAGACGGTAAAAAATTAGCTAAGTAATTAGCTCGGAAAATAAATAACTAACAGACCAGTAAACTTATAACTATTATGGGTCGTTCGATTAAAAAAGGTCCTTACGTAGACGCAAATTTAGAAGAGAAAGTTGTTGCGATTAACGATGGTAAAACAAAGAAGGGTGTTATCAAAACCTGGAGCCGTCGTAGTACAATTACTCCTGATTTCGTTGGACACACTTTTGCAGTACACAACGGAAACAAATTTATCCCTGTTTATGTAACAGAGTTTATGGTAAGCCATAAGTTAGGTGAATTTGCTCCTACACGTAACTTCAGAGGTCACGCAGGAACTAAGAAATAAATCATTTTTGATCACTTCGAAAGGAGGATCTCAAATAAGAAACTAAAAGAAAATGGAAGCAGTAGCTAAACTGAACAATTATCCTACAGGTCCACGCAAAATGCGTTTGCTGGCCGATGTGATCCGTGGCATGGAAGTGGAAAAAGCTTTGGCCATATTGGAACATCACCCACAACATAATGCAACACCTTTAGCAAAATTGCTGAAGAGTGCCATTAACAACTGGGAGCAAAAGAATAGCGGCGCAAGCGCAGCTGACAGCAGCCTAGTAGTAAAAACAATATTCGTAGATGGTGGTCGTGTTTTAAAACGGATGCGCCCAGCACCTCAAGGCCGTGGCTACAGAGTTCGTAAGCGCAGCAACCATGTAACATTAATAGTAGATTCTAAAAACTAATTGTAAAACCATTATATGGGTCAGAAAGCAAATCCAATTGGTAACAGGTTAGGTATCATCCGCGGATGGGAAAGCAACTGGTATGGTAGCAAGAAAGACTACGCATCAAAGTTGATTGAGGATCATAAGATCCGTACTTACTTGAATGCCCGTATCAACAAAGGTGGTATCGCAAAGATTGTAATCGAGCGTACCCTCGGCAAATTGATCGTAACGATTCATACATCTAAGCCAGGTATTATTATCGGTAAAGGTGGTGGAGAAGTAGACCGTATCAAAGAAGAGTTGAAGAAATTGACCGGTAAAGAAGATGTGCAGATTAACATCCTTGAGATCCGTCGTCCAGAATTGGATGCGAATATCGTAGGGGATACAATCGCTCGTCAGATCGAAAACCGTATCAACTTCAAACGTGCCACTAAAATGGCGGTAGCTTCTACACTCCGTATGGGAGCCGAAGGTATCAAGGTAAAATTAAGCGGCCGTTTAGGTGGTGCTGAGATTGCCCGTTCTGAAGAATTCAAACAAGGCCGTGTTCCTTTGCATACTTTCCGTATGGATATCGACTACGCTAACGTTTTTGCTCAAACAGTATATGGTAAAATCGGTATCAAAGTATGGATCTGTAAAGGTGAAGTATTAGGTAAGCGCGAATTGAACCCGAATTTTGTTGGTGGTAAAGATATGAGCGATAGAAGACCAGGTGAAGAAAGAAGACCAGGTGGTGATAGAAGAGATGACAGAAGAGGCGGTGGAGATCGTGGCGGAAGAGGCGGCGGAGATAACCGTGGTGGTGGAAATGCTGGTGGTGGAAGAGACAACAGAAGATAATTTAAGGTACTGGTGCCGGTAACGGACATCGATAGTAAATAAAGTTGAATAACCTCAGCTGTAAAAAGCGGGGTCATCCAAAAAACAAAATCAAAATGTTACAACCTAAAAGAAGTAAACATAGGAAACAGCAGAAAGGCCGCATTCGCGAAGTAGCAAAGCGTGGCACTACTATTTCTTTCGGTTCTTTTGCTTTGAAAGCGCTTGAACCAATCTGGTTAACAAACCGTCAGATTGAATCAGCTCGTCAGGCAATGACCCGTGCAATGAAAAGAGAAGGTAATGTGTGGATTCGCGTATTTCCTGATAAAATCATTACCCGCAAACCTGCCGATGTAAGGATGGGTAAAGGTAAAGGTAACCCTGAATTCTGGGCAGCAGTAGTTGAGCCAGGACGTATCATCTTCGAATGTGACGGTGTTACTGAAGCAACTGCTAAAGAAGCTATGGAATTAGCAGCACAGAAATTACCAATTGCAACCAAATTCTGTGTAAGAAGAGATTTGCAAGCTTAAACAAAAAACGAATTTGCAATGGCAAACAAACAAACATACGATTTTAATAAAAGCGTGAAAGAGCTGAATGTTTCAGATCTGAAAGCTAAGATCTCTGAAGATCAGTTGAGACTAAAGAAGCTTGAGTTCGCTCATGCTATCTCTCCACTAGAAAACCCGATGAATATTCGTGGTTTAAGAAGAGACATCGCCCGTTTACAAACGGAATTGAAGAAAAAAGAAATGGGTATCTAAACCATAAAAGTTAAGTAATGGAAGAAAGAAATTTGCGCAAAACAAGGATCGGTACTGTAACTAGCGACAAGATGGATAAAACTATCACTGTTGCAGTTGAAAGAAAAGTAAAACACCCGATCTACGGAAAGTTCGTAAAGAAAACAACTAAGTTTCACGCTCATGATGAAAAGAGTGAGTGTGGTATCGGTGATGTAGTTAAGATCATGGAAACTCGTCCATTGAGCAAGACTAAGCGCTGGAGACTTGTAGAAGTTGTTGAAAAAGCTAAGTAATTAGTTTTACATGCTAATGCGGTTTGAATGAATTGCAAAAGCCTCTGAAAAAAAATTCTGTAAATGCTCTGGACCAAAAGTCCCTGGCAAAAAGTTTAAAAAAAATGATCCAGCAAGAAAGCAGATTAAATGTAGCTGATAATAGCGGCGCGAAAGAAGTGCTATGTATCAGAGTACTTGGGAACAGCGGTCAGGATTATGCCAAAATTGGTGATAGAATTGTAGTGAGCGTAAAAGCGGCTATCCCGGCAAGTGCTGTTAAGAAAGGTACTGTATCAAAAGCAGTTATCGTTCGTACCAAAAACAAATTGCGTCGTAAGGACGGATCTTATATCCGTTTCGATGATAACGCAGTTGTATTGTTAAACAATTCTGACGAGCCTCGTGGTACTCGTATATTCGGACCAGTAGCTCGTGAGTTACGTGATGCAGGATATATGAAGATTATTTCTTTGGCTCCTGAAGTATTGTAATAAAAATTATTTAGTTAAGCGTTTAACGCCTAGCATACAGCTTTAAGCATATAATAATGAGTAACAGATTCAAACCCAAATACAACATCAAGAAAGGTGATACCGTAGTGGTAATCGCTGGAGATGACAAGGACTTATCAAAGCCCCGTAAAGTGTTGGAAGTGATCATCGACAAAGGTCGCGTGGTAGTAGAAGGCGTTAGTATTGTAACAAAACATACTAAACCATCTGCAGCAAATACCAAAGGCGGCATCGTTAAAAAGGAAGCAGCAATTAATATCAGCAACGTACAGTTGTGGGATGCTAAAACAAGTGCTCCAACAAAAGTTACCCGCACAAGGGAAAGCGGAAAATTAGTTCGTATATCTAAAAAATCAGGGGAGGTAATCAAATAATGAGTACTACTAAATACACTCCGAGATTAGCAGATAAGTATACCAAAGAGGTTATACCTGCTTTAATGAAGAAGTTCGCTTACAAAAGTGTAATGCAAACTCCTAAGTTGGAAAAAATTTGTATCAACCGTGGTGTGAATGGCGCCGTGACTGATAAGAAATTAGTTGATATCGCAGTTGAAGAGCTGAACATGATCACTGGTCAGAAAGCAGTTCCTACAATATCTAAGAAGGACGTATCAAACTTCAAATTACGTAAGGGTATGCCGATTGGTGCTCGCGTAACTTTGAGAGGCGAAAAAATGTTCGAATTCTTAGATCGCCTGGTATCAGTTTCTTTGCCACGTGTACGTGACTTTAAAGGAATTTCTGATAAAGCATTTGATGGTCGTGGAAACTATACTTTAGGTGTTACTGAACAAATCATCTTCCCTGAAATCGATATCGATAAAGTGAATAAGATTACCGGTTTGGATATCACTTTTGTGACCTCTGCAAATACCAACGAAGAAGCATACGAATTATTGAAAGAGTTAGGAATGCCTTTCAAAAACATCAAAAAAGATAATAACTAATATAACATGGCAAAAGAATCAGTAAAAGCCAGACAAAGAAAGCGTGAAGCAATGGTTGCAAAATATGCAACTAAAAGAGCAGCTTTGAAAGAAGCTGGTGACTACGCAGGATTGGATTTACTTCCAAAAAACTCGTCACCTGTACGTTTAAAAAACCGTTGTCAATTAACTGGCCGTCCGCGAGGATATATCAGATACTTCGGCTTATCAAGGATTATGTTCCGCGATATGGCTTTGAACGGTATGATTCCAGGTGTTAAAAAAGCAAGCTGGTAACTTTTATTCCTTCCGGGGTATTAGCAAACAAAATTTAGAACTGATTTAATTCAAATAATATGGTAACTGATCCTATAGCAGACTTCTTAACCAGAATTCGTAACGCTCAGTTGGCTGGTCACAGAATCGTTGAGATCCCTGCTTCCAACCTAAAAAAGCGCATGACTGAAATCTTATACGAGCAAGGTTATATCCTGAAGTACAAGTTTGAAGAAGATAACAAGCAAGGTTTGATCAAGATCGCATTAAAGTACGATCCTACAACCAAACAGCCTGCTATCCGTGCACTAGAAAGAATTAGCCGTCCAGGTTTACGTCAATACGCAAAACCTGCAGAAATCAAACGCGTAATCAACGGTTTGGGTGTTGCAATCTTGAGTACTTCAAAAGGAGTAATCACTGATAAGCAAGCTAAAGCTGAAAACGTGGGTGGTGAGGTTTTGTGCCACATCTATTAATACAATAAAAAGCCTTGTGCTTTCTATTATAAAGCTGATTTGACAATTAAGCTTTTAGTCGGAGCTGAACACAGATCGGGATTTCTTAAACAATAATTTTAAACGACTATGTCTAGAATTGGAAAAAAACCGGTAGAAATACCAGCAGGAGTAACCATTACGGTTTCTGCGGATAATACCATTACAGTGAAAGGTCCAAAAGGATCTTTGCATCAGGAAGTTGATAGAGATATCACTGTTGAAATCACTGCAGGTCAAATTGAATTTAAACGTCCTACGGATCAAATTCGTCACCGCGCTATGCACGGCTTATACCGTTCATTAGTTAGTAACATGGTAAAAGGTGTTACTGAAGGTTACAAAAGAGATTTGGAATTAGTAGGGGTAGGTTATAAAGCAGTAAATACTGGTAATACACTGGATTTGGCTTTAGGTTATTCTCACAATATCATTTTTGAAGTTCCTTCAGAAATGAAAGTGACTACTTTAACTGAAAAAGGTCAGAACCCTAAGATCTTCTTAGAAGGTATCGACAAACAATTGATCGGACAGGTTGCTGCTAAATTAAGAAGCTTACGTAAGCCTGAGCCGTACAAAGGAAAAGGTGTGAAATATGCTGGTGAGATATTAAGAAGAAAAGCAGGTAAATCAGCTGGTAAATAATCGCTGAGAAGAAACTAAATAATCAACAAGCAATTCCGGCAGAATCGGATTTGTACAAATAAAATAAGATGAATTCTAAATTGGTTCAAAGGCAAAAAATCAGATATCGCATCCGTAAGAAGGTTGCTGGTACTGCAGTAAAACCACGCCTTTCAGTTTTTAGAAGTAATGCTGAAATCTACGCACAATTAATCGATGACGATAATGCGGTAACATTAGCTGCTACTTCTTCAAGAGACAAAGATATCGTAGCTCAAAAAGTTACTAAAATCGAGAAATCGAAATTAGTAGGTGCTGCGATCGCTAGAAAAGCTATTGAATTGGGTTTAAACACTGTTGTATTCGACAGAGGTGGTAACTTATATCATGGCCGCGTGAAAAGTGTTGCGGATGGTGCCAGAGAAGCTGGTCTTCAATTCTAATTTGCTAACAACAATTAATAGTTAGATAAATGTCTAAAGTAAACGTAAATAAGGTAAAAGCCGCTGGCGAAATGGAACTTAAAGAAAAAGTAGTTTCAATTAACCGCGTAGTTAAAACCACAAAAGGTGGACGTACCTTCAGCTTCTCTGCTCTTGTAGTAGTAGGAAACGGAAATGGTGTTGTTGGCCAAGGATTAGGTAAAGCAAAAGAAGTACAAGAAGCAATTGCTAAAGGTATTGATGATGCTAAAAAGAATCTTACTAAAGTTCCAGTGATGCACGGTACTATTCCGCATGAACAATGGGCTAAAGAAGGTGCTGCCAAAGTATTAATTAAGCCAGCTGCACACGGTGCGGGTGTAATCGCAGGAGGCAGTATGCGTGCGGTTCTTGAAAGCGCAGGTATAACTGACGTTCTTGCCAAAAGCTTAGGTTCTGCTAACCCTCATAACGTGGTTAAAGCTACTATCAAAGCATTAGGTTTGTTAAGAGAGCCAATACAAGTTGCAAAAACTCGTACGGTTAAATTATCGAAAGTATTTAACGGATAATACCGAAAAAAATATTCCATGAAAAAGATTAGAATCAAATTAGTTAAAAGTGGTATCGACAGACCAGAGCGTCAGAAATTAACTTTACAGGCATTAGGCTTGAATAAGTTGAACGCTACTAAAGAAGTTGAAGCTACTCCACAAATTTTGGGTATGGTTAATAAAGTTAGCCATCTTGTAACTGTGGAAGAAATTGCATAGTAAACATTATTTAAATTAGGAAAGAGCTTTAGTGTCATCACTGTTGTTCCTTTCCTATTTTTTAATTTTTACTTTTGAATTTTTAATTTTAAAGCGAGGGGTGATTCCCCGCATAAGTACAAAATCAAATTAAGATGAAATTACACACACTAAAGCCAGCAGCTGGTTCAGTACACAAAGCAATTCGAATTGGTAGAGGTGAAGCATCCGGTAAGGGTGGTACTTCTACAAAGGGTAATAAAGGTGGTCAGAGCCGTGCAGGTTACAAAAGCAAAATGGCTCACGAAGGTGGACAGATGCCAATTCAACGTCGTATCCCTAAACGTGGATTCAAAAACATTAACCGCGTAGAATATAAAGTATTTAACCTGGGTCAACTTGACCAATTGGTTGAGAAATACGGGTTCACTGAAATATCTCTGGAAAACCTTTATATCAACGGTTTGATCAGCAGAACTGATAAAGTAAAAATACTTGCAACTGGAGAACTGAAAGCAAAACTTTCGTTTAAAGTGAACAAATTAAGCGACAAAGCCAAAGCAACAATTGAAGCTGCAGGTGGAAGCGTTGAAATAGTAAAGTAATTTTACTGTAACTTTCCAGACGCATCGGTGATGCGTCTTTTTTGGTTTTGAGGCATTAACTTCTAACAAACGGTATCAGTGAAAAAATTAGTACAGACTTTAAAGAATATTTGGGCTATCGAAGAGTTGCGTAATAAGATCATTATTACATTAGCACTCATTCTAACCTATCGTATTGGTAACCACATCGTGTTACCTGGATTAGATCCAAATGGTATTGAAGCAGCTCAAAGAGCTTCTAAAAGCAATGGTCTTTTAGGAATCTTCGACATGTTTGCTGGTGGTGGTTTCTCACAGGCTTCCATCTTAGCCTTGGGTATCATGCCCTATATCTCAGCTTCTATCTTTATGCAGTTGATGACCATCCTGGTTCCTCAATTACAAAAAGTTCAGAAAGAAGGAGAAAGCGGTCGTAAAAAAATTAATCAATGGACTCGTTACCTCACTGTAATCGTAACCATTTTCCAGGCAGCTGCATATGTTGGTTATTTGAATAGCCCAGGATATGCTGAAGCAATCTTAGTTGCTTACAAACCATTCTTCTGGTTCTCTACCATTCTAACTTTAACTGCAGGTACATTGTTTGTAATGTGGTTAGGTGAAAAAATTCAGGACAAAGGATTAGGTAACGGTACTTCTATCATCATCATGGTAGGTATCCTTTCTCGTCTTCCACAAAACCTGATTCAGGAATTTGGTAGTAAACAACAAAAAGGCGGCGGTGGTTTGTTGATCTTCTTAATTGAAGTAGCAATACTAGTAGCTGTGATTATGGCTTTGATTATTTTAGTGCAAGGGGTTCGTAAAATACCTGTTAACTACGCTAAACAAATTATAGGTAACCGCCAGTTCGGAGGGGCCCGCCAATTCTTACCAGTTAAAGTTAATAGCGCTGGTGTAATGCCGATCATCTTTGCACAAGCAATTATGTTCTTACCTACATTGGTTTCTTTCACTAATATCGATTCTGCTCAAGGTATCGTTCGGATTTTCAACGACCATAGCAATGTCTGGTATATGGTGATTTATTCTGTAATGGTTATTGGGTTTACTTTCTTATATACTGCTTTGATTTTTAATCCTAAGCAGATTTCAGAAGATCTTAAACGTAATAATGGGTTTGTTCCAGGCGTAAAACCTGGTCAGCCTACTGCAGACTATATTGGATCTATCATGGATAAAATTACTTTACCAGGTGCTATCTTCTTAGCCTTAGTGGGTATTATGCCTGGTTTCGCTCAACGTTTGGGCGTTACACAAGGATTCAGTTCTTTCTTCGGAGGAACTTCATTATTGATTATGGTAGGTGTAATTTTAGATACTTTGCAACAGATCGAAACTCATTTATTGATGCGTCAATATGATGGATTAATGAATAGCGGTCGCGTTCAAGGACGCCAAACAGTGTCTACTTCCACTATTTAATTACTTTATTGAATATTAGTAAACCTGTCTGGCTATTGCCTGACAGGTTTATTTTTTTTTAATCATGAGCAGAAGACCAAATATGATTTATTATAAAACAGATGCTGAAGTTGCTTTAATGAAAGAAGCTGCTTTGATGGTAAGTAAAACTTTAACCGAAGTGGCTAAAGTTTTGAAACCTGGCATGACCACTTTAGATATTGACAAGATCTGTGCAGATTTTTGTAAGGCGAATAATGCCATTCCTTCATTCTATAATTATCGCGGTTATCCGCATCATATCTGTGCATCTGTAAACGATGTTGTAGTTCACGGTTTTCCAAACGATACACCTTTAAAAAATGGGGATATTGTTTCTATTGATATGGGTGTGATCTTAAATGGTTGGCATGGCGATCATGCCTATACTTTTATTTTAGGTGATGTAAGTGCTGATGTTTTGCAACTGGTAAAAGTTACCAAAGAATCATTATACAAAGGCATTGAAAAAGCAATTATCAATAATCGGGTTGGAGATATTTCATTTGCTATTCAAGACCATACCGAACGCAAGTATGGTTATGGTGTGGTTCGTGAATTAGTAGGTCATGGCTTGGGTAAAAGCCTACACGAAGATCCTCAGGTACCAAACTACGGAAAAAGAGGTAGTGGCCCCAAAATGAAAGAAAATCTGGTACTAGCAATTGAACCTATGATTAATTTAGGTGTAAAAGAAGTATATACCGACGATGATGGATGGACCGTAAGAACTGCCGATGGTAAGGCTTCTGTACATTTTGAACACGACGTATGTGTGAAAAGAAATCAAGCTTTAATCTTATCTGATTTCAGTATTATTGAAACTGCGGAAAAAGCAAATCCCCACTTGAACAGTTCTTATTACTAGCTTTTGTATCTTCAGCAAAACTAAGGCTGATGCAAAAAATATTTTGTTGGATATTAGTAATATGCTTTGCTGTTCAAACTCATGCACAGTCGGATCTTACTAAACAAATTCGCAATTACCGCGAAAAGCAGGAACATGCTTTGTTACAAGAATATATATCCTTTCTTGCCATTCCCAATCTTGCTGCAGATACAATTAACATGCAAAAGAATGCTGCATATATCCAAAATATGATGGCAAAAAGAGGGATTCAAAATATTCAATTGTTATATCCAACTAGCCCCAAGATTCCTCCCGCAGTTTATGGTGAAGTATTGGTGCCAAATGCAAAAAAAACGATCATATTTTATGCGCACTACGACGGCCAACCCGTGGATAGTACCAAGTGGTCTAAGGGATTACATCCTTTTAAACCAACACTTGTAAATGGATCGCTTGAAAAAAATGCAGCGATCATTAATTGGCCCAAAGAAACTGATACTATTAATCCTGAGTGGCGTATTTATTCTCGCGGAGCATCAGACGATAAAGCAGGAGTGATGGCCATTCTTACAGCCTATCAATCACTCATTGCAAACGGGCATCAGCCAGATTTTAATATGAAGTTTTTCTTTGAAGGTGAAGAAGAAGCTGGCTCAGATCACTTACATGAAATATTAGAAAAATATGCTCCCATTTTACAATCAGATCTTTGGGTGATTTGCGATGGACCAGTACATCAGACAGGAAGAAAAATGTTGGTGTTCGGTGCTAGGGGCGATGCTCACGTGGAATTAACAGTATATGGAAGCAAACGTCCATTGCATAGCGGACACTATGGTAACTGGGCTCCTAATCCAGCTTTGTTATTGGCTAAATTATTATCATCCATGAAAAGCGATGATGGAAAGGTTTTAGTGAAAGGATTTTATGATGATGTAAAACCATTGACTGAAAGAGAAAAGAAAGCGGTTGCTGCAATCCCATCACCCGATCAGCAAATGAAAGAGGAATTGGGTTTTATGGCAGAAGAAATGCCGGGTAAATCACTAGCTGAATCTATCTTATTACCAACACTCAACATCAATGGAATGCAGAGTGCTAATGTGGGCAAACTTTCTAGTAATATCATTCCCACGATTGCAGTTGCTTCTTTGGATTTGAGAATGGTTCCTGGTAATGATTATAAAAAACAACAAGAGAAATTAATCAAGCATGTTCAGGCTCAGGGTTATTTTATTGTTCAAAAAGAACCTAGCGATTTAGAAAGATCAGAACATCCAAAGATTGCAAAAATATCCTTGAGCGATGGATACAATGCACAAAGAACATCGATGGATTTACCTATTGCACAGAATTTAATTCAAGCAATTCAATCTACTACAAATGATAAAATTGTATTGATGCCATCCATGGGAGGCAGCTTACCGCTTTTTGTATTTGAAAAATATTTGAAAGCAACTACAATCACTGTACCCATTGCCAATCACGATAACAATCAACACGCTGAGAACGAAAATATTCGATTGCAAAATTTGTGGAACGGTATTGAAACATTTGCAGCAATCATGATGATGAAATAAACGTTATGGCTAAAAAATTAATTGTCATAGGCGGCGGTGCTGCAGGTTTTTTTTGCGCAGTAAATGCTGCAAGAATGAAACCTGATTTGGAAGTAATTGTAATAGAGAAAAGCAATAAGTTGTTATCAAAAGTAAAAGTGAGTGGTGGTGGTAGATGCAACACTACGCATGCCTGTTTTGAGATACCAGAATTGGCAAAAAAATATCCACGTGGACAGCAATTTTTAAAAAAAGCATTTCATTATTTTAATACAACAGATACCATCCAATGGTTTGCAGATAGGAAGGTGGAACTTGTTGCAGAAGCTGATGGGCGAATGTTTCCCGCCACGAACGACTCCCAAACCATCATTAATTGTTTATTAAACGAAGCAGATAAATACGGTGTAAAAGTTTTCATGCAAACTGAAATTAAAGTCATTGAAAAAAAAGAAAATCAGTTTGTTCTTTTTTCTGCCAATGGCAAAGAATTTTTAGCCGATGATCTGTGTATAGCCTGTGGAGGCTTCCCAAAAGCTGTCATGTTCGATTGGTTGGTAAAATTGGGTCACACTATTGAATTGCCAGTGCCTTCTTTGTTTACGTTTAATATGCCGGGGAATAAAATAAGTGATTTGATGGGGCTTTCTGTACCAATGGCAACTGTTAAAATAATGGGAACTAAATTAGTAGAACAAGGGCCTTTATTAATTACACATTGGGGAATGAGCGGCCCTGTTATTTTAAAATTATCGGCCTGGGGAGCTCGAATACTTGCAGACAAATCGTATCAATTTACAATCATGGTGAATTGGCTAAGTAATGATACTGAGCAGGGCTTACGCGAGTCATGGCACAATCTTCGAAATGAGCTTGCCGCACAAAAAATGGCCAACAAAAATCCGTTTGGATTACCTAATAGACTCTGGAATTATTTGTTGAATCTGTCTGAAATAAAAGAAGAAACCCGGTGGGCTGATCTGCCATCTAAGGAACAAAATAAATTGATCAAAAATTTAACGGCTGGGGAATTTGCCGTGAATGGTAAAACAACATTTAAAGAAGAGTTTGTGACCTGTGGTGGAATTAAATTAAATGAAATTGATCCTAATACGATGCAGAGTAAAAAAGTAGACCATTTATTTTTTGCAGGAGAAATCATGGATATTGATGGGGTGACTGGGGGATTTAATTTTCAGAATGCCTGGACCAGTGGTTGGATTGCAGCAAATGCCATTTCTAAATCATAAAAAAGCGCCCGATTCTGATTGCTCAGAAGGGCGCTTTTTATAATCCAATATCGGTTATCCTTTTTTCTTAGGAGCAGCGTCTTTGTTTGCTTTATAACGCATATCTGGTGTGCCGTCTTTTTTAGTTGGACCAGCTGGAGCTGTTGTTGGGGCTCCTTTATTTTCTTTGTAGCGCTTATCTGGTGTACCGTCTTTTTTAGTTGGACCAGCAGCTGGTGCAACAGCAGGAGCGGCGGCAGGCTTAGCAGCAGGGGCAGCTTTTTCAGTTTTAGCTTTTTCGGCAGGTTTTGCTTTTGCAGCTTCTTTTTTCTGAGCGAAAGTGAAACTAGTCATGAATACAAAAGCCGTTAGGGCAAGTAACATTTTTTTCATATTGCTTATTTTTTAAGTTTTATGAGTTTAAGTTAGGGAAGTTGTATGAATAGCCCAATTTGTTTGGAATAAATTTTCATTAAAATATGGGAGTCATCAGCTTATCCTACTAAGGGTTTAATGTTGGCACTTTGATATGTAAAAAAAATCTTGTAAAAAGTCCAATAGAATACTTAAATTAAAGATTCAAAACCAGCTTATGAGAAAAGTAAACGACATACTTAAAAGGAAAGGAAGTAAAGTAAGTACCGTGTCTCCCAGTTTGTCTGTAATTGAAGCATTAGAGATGATGTCGGAGCAGAATATTGGTGCTTTAGTTGTAGTTGAAGATGAATCGTTTATTGGGATCATTACAGAAAGGGACTATTCACGTAAAATTGTTTTGAAAGGGAAGAGTTCCAGTGATACTCCTATATCAGAAATCATGTCCACAGAATTTCCCCCAGTTCAACTAAATGATACTGTTGAGAAGTGTATGCTCCTGATGTCGACTAATCGCATTCGTTATTTGCCTGTAATTGAAAAGGATAAGTTAGTAGGAATCATTTCAATGAATGATGTGGTAACAGAAACCATTCTTACGCAGCAAGAAACAATTTCACATTTGCACAGTTATATACAATCATAAAACACTTTTTTTCGAGCTAAGCCTAAATGATGAAAATCTTCGTCATTTAGGCTTATTAGTTTCGGGTAAAGAAATATCTGTGACAAATGAATTGTATTCTTAAATAATTCTTTATTTTCCAATATCATTGAAATATTAGAAACTTACTCAATTAGTTTTTTTATGAAATTTAATCCCACCTATGTTTTAGCAGGAAGCCTAGCTTTTTTTTCCATATTATCATGTAAAGAAAAGAAAGCCGAAGTTACTCCAACAAGCCCTGATGTAAATATTGTTACAGTGGGACAAAAAACAATTCCCTTTTATTCGGAATATGTAGGAGAAACATTTGGGCAAGAAGATATTCAAATACAGTCAAGAGTGGATGGATGGATCACCGGTATTCATTTTAAAGAAGGCGATCTGGTGCAAAAAGGACAATTATTATATTCTGTTGATGATCTACCTATCAAAAATAAAATCGATCAGGCACAGGCTAAATTAGCAGAGGCAAATACAGGAAAAGTTAAAAACAAATCCGAATTAGATCGTGTTGAGCCCCTAACAGCCATGCATGCTTTAAGTCTGCGTGATCTGGATGCTGCAAAAGCTTCTTATCAAGCTTCATTAAGTCAGGTTGATGCAGCAGAAGCTGCATTACGTAATGCAAAAATCGAGTTGGAGTATACGCATATCACTTCCCCAATTACTGGTGTGATAGGGATCTCAAAAGTTTTAGTAGGCGATTATATTGGGAAATTAAATTCTACGCCATTAAATACGGTATCATCGATTGGAACTATGCGTGTTCGTTTTTCAATTAGCGAAGATGAGTATCTAAAATTTGCTAAAGAAAAAACTAATACAGGTCATAAAATATTACAAAATCAAATACCCGTTCAATTAGTATTGAGTGATGGAACTGTTTATGCAGATGCGGGTATGATTAGTTTATCGAATCGTCAAATTGATCCAGCTACAGGTTCTTTATTGATACAAGCTGTTTTCCCGAATGCTAAAAATTTATTGCGTCCTGGGCAGTATGCCAAAATCAGATTACAAACAGATATTTATAAAGATGCTGTAATTGTTCCTCAAAATGCAGTCAACCAAATTCAAAATATCTATCAGGTGTTTGTTGTTAATGATAGCAATCTGATACGACCAACAGTTATCAAAATGGGAAAACGTATTGGAAGTAATTGGATAGTAGAATCTGGTTTAAAAGCGGGTGAAAAAGTTGCCATTGTTGGAAGTGCAGTGGTTAATCCTAAAGTTGAAATCAAACCTACGGTGATACCTTGGAATTACGACTCAACTTCAAACCAATAAATTTATCTGATAACCGATTTGTATGAGTGAATTTTTTATAAGACGACCGATAGTAGCAATGGTTATTTCGATATTCATTGTGATTATGGGTTTACTAACCCTTCAAGGAATACCCGTTTCAAAATATCCTGAGATCACACCTCCCATGGTGCAGATTTCTGCAAACTATACTGGCGCGAATGCAGTGGATATGGAACAAACTGTTGCTACTCCCATTGAGCAACAGGTAAATGGGGTAGAGAACATGCTTTACATGAAATCTGTAAACTACAATGGTAGTATGACATTACAAGTGTCGTTTGAAGTTGGAACAGATTTAGATGTGGCGAATATGTTAACGCAGAATCGGGTGTCAAGGGCAAACCCTTTTCTACCTCCGGAAGTAATTAATTTGGGTGTGAATGTGAAGAAATCGCTCACATTTCCTTTGATGTTATTTTCTGTGTATTCACCCAGCAATTCTTTTAATGCAGATTTCATCAATAACTATGCCTATATCAATTTAGTGGATGAACTAAAACGGATTAAGGGAGTAGGCGACGTATCGATTATGGGTAGTTCTGAATATGCCATGCGTATTTGGGTGAAGCCTGATAGGCTGGCAAAATTAAAGATCACAGCATCCGATGTGATGAACGCCATCAAAGCTCAAAATAATATTGTACCTGGAGGTGCATTCGGAGATGCACCTGCAAAAAATGGAGTTCAAAATACTTATACAACTACATTACAACAACGATTAGTTTCTGAAGAAGATTTTGGAAACATTATTTTAAAATCAAATCCCAATGGAGCATTGGTGCGATTGAAAGATGTAGCAAGAATTGAATTGGGGTTACAGATGTATAATCTGAGCAGTAATTTAAATGGGAAGCCGAGTGCGTTAATTGCTATTTACCAAATTCCAGGTGCCAATGGTTTGGATGTAAGAAATAAAGTAAAAGCAAAAATGGATGAGCTTGAAAAAGGCTTTCCACAAGGGCTAGCTACTAAAATAAGTTTGGATACCACCGAAGCCATTACTGTAGGCATTGAAGAAGTATTACATACTTTATTCGAAGCAGTTATTTTAGTGATCTTAGTAGTATTTCTTTTTTTACAAGACTGGCGTGCAACACTCATTCCATTATTAACTGTTCCTGTATCATTGATTGGAACATTCATCGTTTTCCCGATTTTAGGATTCTCTGTAAATCAACTTTCTTTATTGGGAATGGTATTGGCCATTGGACTGGTTGTGGATGATGCCATAGTGGTTGTAGAAGCAGTGATTCATGAAATGGAACATGGGCTAGATCCCAAAGCTGCAACAAGCAAAGCGATGAAAGAAGTGGGTGGACCAGTTGTAGCAATCGCAGTAATTCTATGTGCTGTATTTATACCTGTTGCATTGTCGGGAGGGATCACAGGAAGACTATATCAACAGTTCGCCATTACGATTGCAATCTCCGTTGCATTATCTGCATTTAATGCATTAACCTTAAGTCCGGCATTAGCAGCGATTTTATTAAAACCAAAAAAAGAAAGCAAAGGATTATTGCAAAAATTCTTTGACGGATTTAATAAATATTTTGACAAGTTCACTGTAGGATATGTAAAAGTGGCAAGTTTTGCTGCAAGAAAATTATGGTTAACTCTTTTAATTCTTGGATTGATTTGTGTGGCAACCGTATTCCTGACAATGAAAGTGCCATCTGGCTTTGTGCCCGAAGAAGATGAAGGTTATTTTATGTTAGCCATCCAATTACCTGATGCTGCATCAAAAGAAAGAACGGAAGCAGTATCTAAAAAAGTAGCGGCTTATTTTGATCATGTTGAGGAAATTGATTCCTATACTTCGATTAATGGATTTAATATGATGTCGGGAACTGCACTCTCTAATTCTGCAATGGCTTTCATACAATTAAAACCATGGGATGAGCGTCACAGAACAGCTGCTCAGATCATTGCTGATATGAACTCCAAATTATCAAAGGGAATTACAGATGCAACGGTGATTGTATTTGGTCCACCACCGATTCAAGGTTTGGGTACTGGTGCAGGATTTACTATGATGTTGCAAGACAAAGCGGGCAATTCACCAGATTACCTAGCTAAGCAGGCCCAAAAATTTCTTGCTGTATTATCAAAGCGTCCTGAAATTGGAAAAGCATATACTTTATTCCGTGCCAATGTGCCTCAGAAATCTATTCAGGTAGATAAAGAGAAAGTACAAAAATTGGGAATACCATTACAAGAAGTGAATGGTGCTATTTCTGCTTATTTAGGTGGCGCATTTATCAATAATTTCAATGCATTTGGCCGGCAGTATCGGGCCTATCTTCAATCAGAAGCAGAATACAGAATGAAGCCCGATGATATTAATCAATACTTTGTTCGAGATCCAAATGGCAATATGGTTTCTTTAGGAACACTTGCAAAAGTGAAAGACATTGCGGGTCCTGCCTATACCAATCACTTTAATATTTACAGGGCAGTAGAAATCAGTGGTGTACCTGCGCCGGGAGTGAGTTCAGAAGTTGCATTAAAAGTGTTGGAGGGAGTTGCTAAAAAAGTTTTGCCAAACGATATCGGATATCAATGGAGTAATACTTCTTATCAGGAAAAAGAATCTGCTGGTAAAGGTGCCTCTGTATTTATAATGGCATTGCTATTTGTATTCTTAATTCTTGCTGCGCAATATGAAAGTTGGAAATTACCATTCAGTGTTTTATTGGGAACACCCTGGGCTGTAATGGGTGCGATGCTGGGTTTATTCATTGGTGGATTGTATGCCACAACTTATGTAAACAATGTATTTGCACAGATCGGCCTGGTAATGCTGATAGGATTAAATGCAAAAAATGCAATCCTAATTATTGAGTTTGCTAAAATGAAAATGGATCAGGAAGGTCTTGCTCCATTTGAAGCTGCAATTGAAGGTGCAAGATTACGTTTCAGACCCATCTTAATGACATCATTCGCATTTATACTTGGTGTAATTCCATTGATGACTGCAAAAGGTGCGGGTTCAGAAGCGAGAAGAGTTATGGGTACTTCGGTATTCAGTGGGATGTTGGTAGCAACCATCATTGGTGTGATTTTAATTCCAGCATTCTTTGTTTTAATAGAAGGAAAGAAAAAGAAAAATACAAAAGTTGCAGAAGAGGTAACCCCGTCTAATAACACAACGCATTAATTTATGAAGAAGTATTTAATTCTTTGTTGCATCATGGCAACACTCATCATTAGCGGATGTAAAGTTGGCGGTAGTTTTCAACAACCTGTTGTAAATACACCTGTTGGTTATACGGATGCAAATAATACCGATTCAACTCCATTGGTTAAATGGTTTGAATTATTTAAAGACACCGCGCTTCAAACAATTATTAAAACAACACTTGACAGTAATAGAAATTTATTAATTGCTTCATCTCGTGTATTAGAGGCGCAGGCACAGTTTGATATCATTCATCTTAACCAAATGCCTTCTTTCAATTACCAATTGCAAGCGGGTGGAGGAACAGCAGGAACTGATGCTTTAAAAGTGGCAGGCGGACTAAACAGTGCAGCATTTAAAGCGTCGGGTGTTATGAATTGGGAGATTGACTTGTGGGGAAAACTGAGAGGTGCAACTGCTTCAGCCCGTGCACAAATGCTTGCAACAATCGAAAACACAAATGCACTTAAAGTGAGTTTAGTAGCAGATGCTGCATCGCTTTATTTTTTATTAAGAGATTTAGATAACCGATTGCTGATTGCTCAAAGAACAGTTGCATCGAGAAAAGAAAATACGAAGATTATAACTGAGCGTTATAGTAAAGGTTATATCTCTGAATTAGATCGTTTTCAAGCGGTGCAACAAGAAGCTCAAGCTGAAGCTTTAGTGCCGAATATTAAACGACAAATTAGGCAAACAGAGAATGCATTGAATTTGTTGATGGCAAGGTCTTATGGAATAATTCCACGAGGGTCCACAAATTTCAATCAAATATTACCTCCTACAATTCCTGTTGGATTGCCATCACAATTATTAGAGCGCCGCCCTGATATCAGATCCTCTCAAAAATTATTAGAATCCCAGTTCGAAAAAATTGGAGTAGCAATAGCATCGAGGTATCCTTCTTTTTCATTAACAGGTTTACTTGGATTCGCTAGTCCGCAATTAAGTTCTCTGGTATCGAATGGGTTTGTTGCAAACGGGTTTGGTGGATTAGTGGGCCCGATCTTTCAATTTGGTCAGAACAAAAGAAGGGTTGATGTGGAAAGAATCAAAACGCAACAATCACAACTTGTGTATGAGCAAACGATTTTGGCTTCTTTTACCGATGTGAATAATGCGCTGATTGCAACAAAAACTTTTGAGGAAGAATATGCGAAAAGAAAAATCCAGGTTGATGCAGGAACTAAAGCATTAGAACTTTCTCAGGCAAGATATGATTATGGATATACTTCTTATTTAGAAGTATTGATTCAAGAGAATAATTTATTCGATGCCGAATTGCAAGAATCAGTTCTCATGCAACAGAAATTAAATTCAATAGTTTCTTTGTATCGGGCACTTGGAGGGGGATGGAATTAAGATAAAAGATAAAAGTGAAAAGTGA
>JBAXHC010000001.1:0-87131 GCA_037139075.1 Bacteroidota bacterium | reverse complement strand
TTCTAAAATTTATGGAATCAGAACAACTGATATTGATAAAAGAAGATGGTAGTATCGTTTAATTCTAAAATATTGCTTAACAAAACAGGTTGCAATCCCGAGAATTTAGCGGAACTTGGAGAAGTAAACTAACTAGCCCAATTTACCGTTCCTGCTTTTTAACAAAAGATTGAGCAGATTAGGAGTTGAAATGGGTTTGTTTTAACTTTATTTGAAGAATAAATAAGATGTTATGGAAGATAAAAAAAGTAAAATTCTATTGTGTGAAGACGATACCAACCTGGGTATGGTATTGAAAAATTATTTGGAATTAAATGATTATGAAGTAACTCTGGAAAGAGACGGAAGACTAGGTTTAGCAGCTTTTCAGCGTGAAAAATTTGATATTTGTTTATTGGATGTAATGATGCCAAATATGGATGGATTTAAATTGGCAGAAGAAATTCGCGATGTGGATCTTGATATTCCATTATTTTTCTTGAGTGCTAAAACCATGAAAGATGACATCATTCAAGGGTATAAATTAGGTGCTGATGATTATATCACTAAACCGTTCGACAGTGAAGTATTGCTTTTAAAAATCAAAGCAATCTTAAAGCGAAACGAAGAAGATAATCGTATTAGCGACAATATTGAGTTTGATTTAGGTCATTTCCATTTCAACCCGAAATTGAGAGAACTGAAGCATGGCGACAGTACTCAAACCCTTTCTCCAAAAGAGAACGAGTTGTTGAAAATGTTAGCTGAACATAAGAATGATCTTTTACCTCGTGAAAGAGCATTGAAAAAAATATGGGGCAGTGATACCTATTTCAATGGAAGAAGTATGGATGTGTATATTGCTAAATTACGCAAGTACCTGAAAGATGATACCAATATTGAAATAGTAAATATTCACGGAAATGGATTTAGACTGGTAGCTCCATAAGTTATTCCCGATAAAATTAAAAAGCCCTTTCAGAATTTGCTGAAAGGGCTTTTTATTAGGTGAACAATGTAGGTCCCCCTCCTCGTTGAACAGCTTCTCTGCCCAAATGATTATAAGCCTTTAATGTTGCTTCTCTTCCTCTCGGAGTTCTTTGTAAAAATCCCTCCTGAATTAAGAAAGGTTCGTATACTTCTTCGATAGTACCAGATTCTTCACCCACTGCAGTTGCAATTGTAGTAAGGCCAACAGGTCCGCCTTTGAATTTATCAATGATGGCAGCCAATATGCGATTATCCATTTCATCTAACCCATGTTCATCTACATTCAATGCTTTTAGTGCATGTTGGGTAATTCCAATATCAATAATCCCATCATTTAAAACTTGAGCAAAATCGCGAACCCTGCGTAACAAACCGTTTGCGATACGAGGTGTTCCTCTGCTTCTTCTAGAAATCTCCCCAGCTGCATCAGAACTTATTTGTGTATTCAAGATAGTAGCGCTTCTTTCAATGATTGTTTTTAAAGTACTGGCATTATAATATTCTAGTCTGCTTTTAATCCCAAAACGTGAAAGCAAAGGGGCAGTTAGCAAACCACTTCTGGTAGTTGCACCAACTAGTGTAAAAGGATTCAAATTAATCTGTACACTTCTTGCATTCGGACCCGAATCGATCATGATATCAATTCTAAAATCTTCCATTGCGGCATAGAGGTATTCTTCTACCACAGAACTCAAGCGGTGGATTTCGTCTATGAACAATACATCATTGGGTTGCAAATTGGTGAGTAACCCTGCTAAATCGCCGGGTTTTTCTATTACTGGCCCGGAAGTTTCTTTAATATTAACGCCCAATTCATTGGCAACAATTCTACTCAATGTGGTTTTACCTAACCCGGGAGGGCCATGAAACAATACATGATCCAATGCTTCACCCCTTTGCTTTGCAGCTTTGATAAAGATGGTAAGGTTTTCTATCAGCTGAGGTTGTCCGGAAAAATCGTCAATCTCTTTTGGCCTGATCGTATTTTCAAACTCCTTATCGGCGGGACTTAAATTTTCTGGAATATTATTAAGATTATCATTAGCCATACAATTCAAATCTACAAAATAGTATTAATCCATAGCTTTGATAAAAAACTGATGGCACAAAAATCTGCTTTATTACTTGGAGCAACCGGACTAACAGGTGGTCATTTGTTGCATTTATTGCTCGAATCAGATGAATACGAAACTATTTATATATATGTAAGAAGACCTATTGGCCTACAAAATCACAAGCTAAAAGAAATCATTATCGATTTTGATAGCTATGAAGGAACAGTTGATGCAGATACAGTTTTCTGTTGTTTAGGCACTACCATTAAAATAGCCAAGACAAAAGAAGCTTTTAAAAAAGTAGATCAAGACTACCCAGTAAAAATTGCACAATTACAGTTTAATGCTGGAAGCAAGCGTTTTCTTGTTATTAGTGCCATGGGGGCTGCTGCAGATTCATTATTTTTTTACAGCAGGGTTAAGGCAGAAATGGAAAAACTATTGAGTAATATTGGCTATCCGAAATTGTTCATTTTCAGACCAGCTTTGATTACAGGAGAAAGAAATGAACATCGTTCTGGAGAAAAGATAGCAGCTGGTATCAATGGAATACTCAATTATGTATTAGTAGGGCCATTAAGAAAATATCAATCAGTTTCTGCCAAAGCAATAGCACTTTGTATGCTTTCATTCGCAAACAATACACAGGTTTTTGGCAAAGTAATAATTAGCTCAGATAAAATTAAAGACTTTGATTAAGATAATCAACAGGTATAGCTTTTATGAGATTGAAATTATCCTAAAATAAAAAGTCCCACTCTCGCAGAACTTTTTAATTTTTAATTTTTAATTTTCATTTTTTTTATTTCAATGCTCCTTTCGGAACTGGTTTCTCTAACAGATATTTATAAATGAATTTAGTCTTCAAGTTAGCAAAATGCGCAGCTTGTGGCCCACCCCATCCATGTCTGCCACCAGGATATAACATGAATTCAAATTCTTTACCCTTAGCCTGTAAAGCACTCACTAATTGAATAGTATTCTGCATGTGTACATTGTCGTCCATGGTTCCATGTACCAATTGTAAAACTCCTTTGAATTTGTCGACGTAAGTCAACACGCTACTTGTTTTATAACCCTGAGGATTTTCTTCTGGAGTATCCATAAAGCGCTCTGTATAATGACTATCATACAAACGCCAGTCAACCACACTTCCACCAGCCATAGCATGCGTAAATACATCTGCGCCATAAGTCAATGCGTAACAACTCATATAACCTCCATAACTAAAACCTGTGATACATACTTTAGTTGAATCGGCATGACCATTAGCAATGAACCATTTTGCCATGGTTCTATAATCTTCCATTTCCCAATAGCCAAGGTTGCGGTGCATATAGTTTACACCTGCTTTTCCAAAGTGGCCACTAGCACGGTGATCGAATGCTACTTGTATTAATCCTTCTTCTGCATAGAACTGACGGTTTGCAGACCAGTTCCATCCATCCATTACAGTTCCCGCATTGGGCCCTCCATAAATACTAACCAATATGGGATATTTTTTATTGGGATCCATATTCATAGGCCATGTTACCATTGCTGGTAAATCAAATAACCCATCAGTACTTTTGATGCGAATTAATTCTGTTTTAGCAAGATTATATTTTTCTAATTCAGGAGATTTTGCATCGCCTAATTCTTTTAAGACTTTTCCTTTATTATCAAGCAAACTCATTTTTGCTGGCGTAGAAACATTGCTATAAGTGGTGATAAAATATTTACCCGTTGGAGATAGATTCACATTGTGATTGTATTCACCAAATGTTAATCTTTTAAAATCAGAACCCGTGAATTTAACACTGTATAAATCAGTTCTGGCTGTATTCTCACGACTCCTTGCAGTGAAATAAACGGTACTGTTTTTCTCATCGATATACTTGATACCTGTAACTGTAAATTCACCCGAAGTAATAGGATTTTTCAGAGTGCCATCGCTGCTATAGAGATACAAATGATTCCATCCGGTTTTATCACTCTGCATGATAAACTGAGAATTGTTATTGATGAAATTTACTCTTCCACTTACGCGATCTTCAAGATCGATCCATGTTTTTTGTTTTTCATCATAGATTTCTTTTTTATTTCCTGTAGTAGGATCCACATCATACATTTTCATATTGTCCTGTCCGCGGTTCATCCAATACACTAATAGATTACTAGTTCCTGGTTTCCATACCGGCCAGCCAAAATACTGATCTTCTTTCTCGTTAAAATCTGCCCAAACAGTGGCTCCGCCTTCAGGACTTATAAACCCAATTTTCACTTCTGGATTTTTATCTCCTACTTTCGGATACCTTGTTTCCTCTACAAATCCATGTGTACCCTCACTATTATAAATCGGGAACATCGGAATCATACTTTCATCAAAATGCATGAATGCTAATTGCTTACTATCAGGTCTCCACCAAAATGCACGATACTTCGTGGGACGCCCAAATATCTCTTCAAAATACACCCAGCTTGCCCATCCGTTTAAGGTAGTGCTAGTACCATCAGTTGTTAGTTGATTTTCTTTACCGGTACTAATATTAACTGTATAAAGATTATTATTCTTAGTATAAGCTATAAAATTGCTGTCAGGTGAAAATGTTGGATTTTTCTCATCTGCTTTATCATTCGTCAATCTTTTTTCCACTCCATTTTCTTTAAAGAAAAGATCATTCTCTTTTACAATGATTTGTTTAGCGGAAGAACCCACCACTGAACTGTTACCATCAATCCAATCACTAAATTTTCCAGATTTAATATCTAATACCTGTTTTTTAAAAGCAGTATCTGGATAAATTTTCTGATTTAAAATCACGTGTTCATCGTCTACCCACTTAACCACTTGAGGAAGGCTATTTAATAAATTCTTAGGAAGTTTATTAGCCAACAGGTCGGCCTGACTAAAGTTAATTTTTTGTGCACTTGTTACTAAGGTGGTTGAACCAACCAAAGCAGAAAGCAATAAATGTTTCCAATTCATAGCATAAATTTTGGTGCAGCAATGTAATAAATGCGGATGGATTTTGATGGATTTTTACACAAACGCAAACTGCCCCTTTCGGAGCAGTTTAGCTTTAACTATCATCAAGTTTTCTTAAATCACTACATTGATCATCTTTCCCTTCACAAAAATGAATTTTTTAAGGGGTTTCCCCTCCATCCATTTCTGTACTAATTCATGATCTAATACTATCTTCTCAACTTCCTCTGCAGATGCATCCAAGGCGATATTAATATTGGTACGAACGCGTCCATTGATACTCACTGGGTATTCTTTAGAAGATTCCACCACATATTTTGATTCAAACAACGGATACGAGGCATCTAAAATCGAACCGGTGTTACCAAGTTCTGCCCATAATGCTTCGCAAACATGCGGCGCATAAGGAGTTAATAAAATCAACAAAGGTTCTAATACCGAGCGCTTATTGCATTTTAAATCAGCTAAGTCGTTTACACAAATCATAAACCCACTTACTGCTGTATTAAAACTAAATCGTTCTGTATCATCTTCTGTTTTACGAATGGTTTTATGCAATACTTTCAGTTCTTCAGCAGTTGCTGCATCTTCATTCCAAACCTTACCCTTCATTTCATCATAAAACAGGCGCCAAAGTTTTTTTATAAATCTGTGAACCCCTTCAATACCCTTGGTATCCCATGGCTTGCTTTGTTCAACAGGACCTAAGAACATTTCATACATTCTAAAAGTGTCTGCCCCATATTTCTGTACCAATTCATCAGGGTTTACCGTGTTGAATTTCGACTTACTCATTTTCTCTACTTCTGAACCACAGATATATTTTCCATCCTCTAACTGAAAAGTAGCATTTGCAAAATCGGGTTTCCAGGTTTTGAAAGATGTTGTATCGAGTTCCACTCCGTCCACAATATTTACATCCACATGCAACTTGTCAACCGTTTCAAAATCAGTAATTAATCCAAGAGAAATATATTCATTCGTTCCTTTTAAACGATAAACAAATCTTGAGGACCCCTGAATCATTCCTTGATTCAATAATTTTTTGAATGGCTCGTCAAAGCCAATATGTCCTAAATCGTATAAGGCTTTTGTCCATAAACGACTATACAATAAATGCCCCACCGCATGTTCAGTTCCACCGATATACAAATCAACCTGATTCCAGTAATCACTTACTTTTCTATCGCAAAAGGAATCAGTATTATGAGGATCCATATACCTTAAAAAATACCAGCTACTTCCCGCATAACCAGGCATAGTATTGGTTTCAAGCTCCTTTGCAACCCACTCAGGTATATTCGCCAGAGGGCCTTCTCCTTCAGGTCCTGGTGAATATGTTTCAACTTCAGGCAACAATAAAGGCAACTCAGTTTCATTTAATGGATATGCAGTTCCTTCTATCCATTTAACAGGAAATGGTTCACCCCAATAACGTTGTCTGCTAAATGCGGCATCCCGCATTCTATAATTTACTTTGGCTTTACCAATCCCCATTTCTTCTAAACGTTGATTCACAACAGCAATCGCGTCGCGCATCACAATTCCATTTAAGAAATCACTATGATGTAATTTGGCATCCTTAGTAGCGTTCGCTTCTTCACCATTGTAAGCATCTCCAATAATGTTCGTAATAGAAATATTGAAATGTTTAGCAAACTTATAATCCCGATCATCTCCACAAGGCACGGCCATAATAGCCCCTGTACCATATCCGGCCAAAACATATTCAGAAATCCAGATTGGAATTTGTTTTCCATTAAAAGGATTCAAAGCATATGCTCCCGTAAAACATCCACTAATTTTCTTTTCAGCTTGTCGTTCTCTTTCGCTTCTACTTTTTACATAAGCACAATATTCATTCACCTCAGATTTTTGTTCAACTGTTGTAATCTGATCGATTAATTCATGCTCTGGAGCTATTACCATAAAATCAACACCAAAAATAGTATCGGGTCTTGTTGTATATACTTTAAGGTTTAATGTATCTGTACTTGCAGTTGTACTAATAGCAAAATCAATTTCGGCACCATAACTTTTGCCAATCCAATTGGATTGCATTTCCTTCATCGAATCGCTAAATGCCACTCTATCCAAGCCTTCCAGCAAACGATCTGCATATTCTGTTATGCGTAAATACCATTGGCGCAATTTCTTTTTCACTACTGTATGTCCGCCTCTTTCGCTCACACCATTCACTACTTCATCATTTGCCAAAACGGTTCCAAGGGCTTCACACCAGTTTACTTCACCATAACCACAAAAAGCAAGGCGATAATTCATCAAAATTTCCTGCTGCTGTTTTTCTGAAAATGTTTTCCAGTCATTTGCACTAAAAATTGAGGGCTGATAATTAACTGCAGCAGGAAAAGGATATACACTATTCCCTTCTTTTTCAAAAGAAGCAATCAACACTTCAATGGGTTCGGCTTTTTGTTTGTTTCGATTAAAGAAACTATTAAACAGCTGAAGAAATATCCATTGCGTCCATTTATAATAATTGGGTTCGCAGGTACGAATCTCTCTTTCCCAATCAAAACAAAATCCAATATTGTCTAATTGCTTTCTAAACGTGTCGATATTTTTATGGGTACTCACTGCAGGATGTACACCATGTTCAATCGCATATTGTTCTGCAGGTAATCCAAATGCATCGTAACCCATCGGGTGCAAGACATTAAATCCTTTTAGACGTTTAAACCTACTAAAAATATCAGAGGCAATGTATCCCAAAGGATGACCCACATGCAGCCCGGCACCACTTGGGTAAGGGAACATGTCGAGTACATAATACTTTGGCTTGTTACTTATATTACTTACTCTGTAGGCATGGCTATCCTGCCATTTCTTTTGCCAATCCTTCTCAATTTTCCTGAAGTCGTATTCCATTTTAAAAAAGCGTTCAATTGTTTTCAATACTTGCCCATGTTCAATCCTAACATATTTTTAACCCATTTAACGGGTTAAAGCACTATTTTCAGATGTAAAATCGGGGTTTGAATGGTTGCAAATGTAAGTGTTTAGCGGGCAAAAGCCTACATTTGCCTAACAGTACCCGGCTTGAAATTGTATCCGGGAAAGGAAAAAAGTAACATTATGGCCGTAGTTGGTAAATCTTCTTTAAAGCGTAGCAAACCAAGTTTTATATACAGTATAGTAGGAGTTGCGCTTGTTTTGTTTCTTTTGGGCATCATGGGATGGATATTTCTCAACATTAGTTCAGTAGGTAATGCTTTTAAAGAAGATATCCGTTTGAGTGCTTATTTACGCACGATGAATAAAGACACTATTGGACAGATTCAACAATTTATTTCTTCTAAACCCTATGCTAAAGGAGTGGTTTATGTAGATAAAGGCAGTGCTAAAGTGATTTGGAATAAAGAAAATAATGAAGATTGGGCTAAGATCTTAGATTCAAATCCTTTGCCAGAAAGTATCGACTTTTATGCAAAAGCTTCTTATGTAAATAAAGACAGTCTTTATAAGATTTCTCAGGATCTAATGGTAGCTTATGGCAATCAGATCACAGAATTACAATATCCACAAAGCCTTGTTACCAACCTCAATGAACGTGCTTCTAAAATTGGTTTGGTTTTCTTAGTGATTGCAATTTTGCTTTGTATCATCGTAATTTTCAGTATCGACAATACTATCAGATTAGCTATGTTTAGTAATAGATTCCTGATCAAAACCATGCAAATGGTAGGAGCAACAAGAGGGTTTATATCTAAACCAATGAATATTCAGGCCATTATCAATGGATTGATTAGTTCTGCTATTGCAATTGTTCTTTTATTTACTTTAATAGGATGGGCAGAGAGTCAGTTTGAGCCCTTAAAAGCCATAAGAGATATCAACCTTACTTTGATCTTATTTTTTAGTATGATAGTTTTAGGGGTAGGCATTTCAGTTTTTAGTACACATCGTGCAGTTTTAAAATATCTTAAGATGAAGCTTGACGACCTTTATTAACCAAGTTTTAATAAATGTTAAAAGTATATTTTCAAATAACTAATTACCTTTCATTTCTAAAATAACTCTGATGAGCGAACAAAAAAAACAAACAACCGCACCTCTTTTTGAAAAAGATAATTTAGTCTGGATGTTAATTGGTGCTGTAATTGTAGCACTTGGTTTTATTTTAATGAGTGGTGGCAAAAGTGTTGATCCTCGAGTATTTGATACAAAAGAAGTTTACAGTACTACTCGTATTACCATTGCTCCAATTTTAATTGTAGCAGGATTAATTGTTGAGATCTATGCAATTTTTAAGAAGTCCAAAGCTTAATTTTATCAAAATATTAATTTTATTAAAAAGCGATGATACCCATCGCTTTTTTTTATTAATGCTGCTTTGAAAGCTTAGCTTTACAAAGATTTTAATGCTAAATAAAAGTATCCCCCATGTCCATTTTCGACACCATTATTATTGCAATTGTAGAAGGGTTAACTGAGTTTTTACCTATCTCTTCTACAGGACATATGATTATAGTAAGTTCTTTTATGGGTATTGCTAAAGACGATTTTACAAAACTCTTTGAAGTTGCTATTCAACTCGGCGCAATCATGTCTGTTGTTGTAATATATTGGAAAAAGTTTTTCCCATTAAATAGGTGGAATTTTTATATTAAATTAATTGTTGCTGTAATTCCGGCTTTGATTCTTGGCTTTATCTTCTCTAAAAAGATTGATGCTTTATTGGAAAGTCCATTAACAGTTAGTATAACCTTGTTATTAGGTGGTTTTGTATTACTTTTTATTGATAAGCTTTTCAAAGCGCCAACTGTTGAGCGAGATGAACAGATCAGTTTGTCGAAAGCTTTTATGATTGGAGTTTGGCAATGTTTGGCAATGATTCCAGGAACTAGTAGAAGTGCTGCCAGCATTATTGGTGGTATGCAACAAAAATTAAACAGAACACTTGCAGCTGAATTTTCATTTTTTTTAGCTGTACCCACAATGGCAGCTGCAACAGGATATAAACTTTTAAAAGCCTACAAAGAAAACCCTGAACTATTAAAAAATAAAGATAACCTTATCGCTTTAGGAATAGGTAATCTTGTGGCATTTGTAGTGGCAATTATTGCCATTAAGTTCTTCATTGGTTTTTTACAAAAACATGGATTCCGCCTATTTGGATGGTACCGTATTATTGCTGGAATAATTTTGCTGGTATTGATTTATACAGGCCAATTAAAATAAATATCCCTGATTACTCTCTCCTGTACAGACTTGTTTGGGTCTATTAGCTTTGCGTTCTTTCCCCTATCTTTAAAACACAAAACAAACATCTATGCAGACTGCATCCAAAAAGGTAATTAATGGCTGGGCCATGTACGATTGGGCTAATAGCGTATATAATTTAGTAATTACCACTACCATTTTCCCTGCATATTATGAATCTGTGACAGGCGATGGAAATGATGCAACTTTAAATGATACTGTTAGGATTTTTGGAAGGGAATTCGTAAACACTTCCCTTTATAACTACGCATTGGCTGTAGCTTTTTTTATAGTTGCCATCATGTCACCAATTCTTTCATCCATTGCCGATTATAAAGGAAACAAAAAGCAATTCTTATTTTTCTTTTGTACCATGGGAAGTATAGCATGTAGTGCCATGTATTTTTTCGACAAAACAAACTTGGTCTATGGCTTATCTTGTTTAATCATTGCTTGTATCGGATTTTGGAGTAGCCTCGTTTTTTACAACTCTTATCTTCCTGAAATTGCTGCCCCTGAAGACCAAGACAGGGTTAGTGCAAAGGGTTTTGCGATGGGCTATATTGGAAGCATGATTTTACAAATTATCTGTTTTGCATTTGTGATGTCGCCAAAAACTTTTGGTATTGATGGAGGTAAAGCTGCACAGATCTCTTTCTTATTAGTAGGAATTTGGTGGTGGGGATTTGGACAACTTGCGTTGAGTAAACTTCCGCATGGCAAGCCTTCTGAACATAAAAAGAATGAAGGAAGTATTTTAACGAATGGTTATAAAGAATTGCATAAAGTATGGAAACAATTAAGCAATATGCCAGTATTGAAGAGATATCTGGCTGCATTTTTCTTTTATAATATGGGCGTACAAACTGTAATGTTAGCCTCAACACTTTATGGGAAAAGCGAATTAAATATTCCTACAACTAACTTGATTCTGGCCCTTCTAATTATTCAATTGATTGCTGTACCAGGGGCATACTTAATTGCAAAGCTTTCTGATAAAATTGGCAATTTTAAGGCATTGATGTTTACCATTATATTTTGGATTTTACTTTGTGTATTAGGCTACAATATTCCAAGAGATGGCATCTATCAGTTTTATATTCTGGCAGTGCTTGTAGGTTTTGTAATGGGCGGTATTCAGTCGCTTAGCAGAAGTACTTACGCTAAATTAATGCCAGTTACTAAAGACACTACCTCATTCTTTAGTTTTTATGATGTAACTGAAAAAATTGCCATCGTCATTGGTATGTTGAGTTTCGGATACATCAATGAAATAACTGGTTCACAACGTAACTCTGTATTGGCTTTGACTATATTTTTTATAATTGGCTTTTTCATACTTTTATCTGCAATGAAAAAACAAAAAACAGAATTCGCTTAGTTATGCAATTATATACTATTGAAGCAGGTAATTTTAAATTAGATGGTGGAGCCATGTTTGGTGTTGTGCCAAAAAGCATGTGGAATAAATTAAATCCGGCAGATGAAAATAATTTATGTACCTGGGCACTCAGATGTTTATTAATTGAAGATGGCAATCGTTTGATTTTAATTGATAATGGGGTAGGCGATAAACAAGATTCCAAATTTTTCGGTCACTATCAACTTAGCGGAGAAACAAATATCAACAAAGCCCTTGCAATTCATGGGTTTCATAGTTCCGACATTACAGATGTACTACTTACCCATTTACATTTTGATCATTGTGGTGGAAGTATTAAAAGAGTAGGCGATAAGTTATTACCCAGTTTCGAGAATGCAGTGTACTGGTCTAACGAACAACATTGGCAATGGGCTACAATTCCAAATGACAGAGAAAAAGCCTCGTTTTTAAAAGAGAATATAATGCCCATTAAAGAAAGTGGGCAACTCCAAATGATTTCATTGCCCAATGGCGGATTAGAAACAGATGGAAAACTTGGCATTACTAAATTTTCAGATAATATCAATATCCGATTTGTAAATGGCCATACCGATCAAATGATGTTGCCGCAAATTAATTATAAGGGCAGTACGATTGTTTATATGGCAGATCTGCTTCCATCCATAAATCATATCCCTCTTCCATATGTAATGGCTTATGATATGTTTCCACTTACAACATTGAAAGAAAAAAAATCTTTCTTAGAAGAAGCTATACAGGAAGACTATCTTTTGTATTTCGAGCACGATGCTTTCAATGAATGTTGTACCCTACAGCAAACAGAAAAAGGAATACGCGCTAATAATTGTTTTAAGCTAACAGAATTTTAATGAAAGCTCAGATTTGAGCTTAACGGATAACGAAGATTTCGATATTGCATCATATCTACTTTTACACTTCCTACTACTATTGGACTTTCAATTCTTAAAGGAATGTGGTTTGCATCATCGCTTACCCAAACGGTCATTTTTTCTCCACCAGAAAACATGGTTCCTTTTACCAGTAAAGGCTTAAAACGAATGGCACGGAATTTTCCATATTTGGTTTTGATGGTTTCCTTCCCCTCGTATTTGATGTAGAGATTATGTACTTCGTTGTCGAGAAACATATTAAAGGGTATCTTATCATCAGGCTGAAACCTATTAAAATCAATATTTCTAGCGTAATAAATGGCACTTAATACATCCTGTATACAACCAGGAACTTTAAATACTCCGTTGGTTGTAACTGCCGTATTTGTTTGTTGATTAAAAGTAACATTCTCACTATGTTTGAACCCTCCTTCGTCAATGCTTCTAATAAATTTGAGTGGTTGTAAATTAGACGTATCGAAATAGGTTTCATAGCGATCTCTCACTTTAAAAATCCAATCATAACTTGGATTAGAATTACCTGTACCTACCACATGATAAACTGGCTTATTATTGATCCGATCTAAGGCCACATTAAAAGTTGCATCCCCTGCATTAACATAAATGCCAATCACATTATAAAATACTACAAATGAAATACTTTCCCCTTCTTGAAAAGTGGTATTATGTATACCACAGAAATCGTCCCCCGCAGTTAATCTGCGTGAAAAGCTTACAAGTAATAAAAAAAGTATCCATTTTCTCCAACCTTTCATTCAAACATACATTTACGCTCAGTAAAAATTATGAGGACCTTTTCAACGATTTTTGTTCTGTTTATTTTGAAACAGCCTTACACCCAAAATTAGAATACTTCCCGCAATTGCCGGAATGATTAAATTGATAATCCAAATTCCTGCAGCTGCTGCAATAATGCCAATATGGTTAGTGCTCAATAATCCAAAAAGTTGCAAACTTACTTTACCCCGAAAACCTAGTTCTGCTAATGCTATTGATGGAACCATTGCGAGTACCAAAAAAAGAACTGAGACCATCATGGCTAAACTCATTATTCCAGCCTCTACTCCAAATACCTGTAACAATAATACATACTGAACAATAAATACAACGTATCTGGCTGCAGATAAAAACAAAATTCTTGTTAATTCTCTCCAATGAAGTGCTTCGAGTTTTTCAATAAAATACCTGAACCGAGCTATAAAAGGGATTTTCTCAATGAGTCGTATGAATAAGGCCACATTAAAGTAAAAGATAGAGAACACAAAAACGCCTATAAAAAGTGTAATTACCAATGCGTCTAACCAAAACCCATTCAATCCCTCAAAACCTTTTAATTGATTTAATATCGTTAATCGAAGTCCGGTTATCGAAATAAGTCCTACAAAAAAAGTAACTAAGATCTGACTCATAGATCCTACAAGTGAAAGTGCTACTGCTCTTAATCGGTTCCCTTCATGCAAATAAAGAATTCTTCCCACAAAATCGCCCGCTCTATTAATGGTATTCAATGCAAATGCCTGTCCTGCGAAAATGGCCCTGTAAGCACTCCAAAAGCTTATTTTTTCAACCCTACTTACTAGTATCTGCCATTTTTTAGCTTCAATTCCCCAATTGATAAACATGAGGATTACCACAACAATAATTTTCCAGTTTGATGAACCCAAAAAAGCATCTCTAATTAAATGCCAGGAAACCTGAACGTCTCCTTGTTGCTTGACCTGCCGATAAATAGAAAAAGATAGCCACACAAAAAGTGCGGGGCCCACAAAATAATTCAGGAATATTTTAAGTTTTCTAGACAGTTCCTTAGATTTTAAATCAGTGCAAAGAACGGTTAACATCACGAGACTGAAAAATAGCTGCCAAATAGATTAATTTTACTACGATGAATAAAAAAGCTCAGATCATATTAGGCATCGACCCCGGTACTACCGTTATGGGATATGCTCTTTTAAGAATAGAAAACAACCTCCCACAGGTTTTGTTGATGGATGTACTGAAACTTTCTCAGCAAAAAGATATTTACGCTCGTTTAGAAATGATCCATACCAAAGTAATAGAGCTCATCAAATTATATCAACCCAACACTTTTGCCATTGAAGCTCCATTTTTTGGAAAAAACGTTCAAAGTATGCTAAAACTTGGCAGGGCACAAGGCGTTGCCATTGCTGCTGCCATGCAGGCAAAATTATCTGTTACAGAATACTCTCCTAAAAAAGTAAAGCAGTCAATCACCGGTAATGGTAATGCAGATAAAGATCAGGTATGGAAAATGTTACAACGTGTGTTGTCTATAGATGAACAACCAAAATATTTTGATGCCACAGATGCTTTAGCTGTAGCGCTTTGCCATCATTACCAAACCTCTTCTGTGCTTGGCACAGCAGTAAAGGGTTTAAAAGGATGGGATGATTTTATTGCCAAAAATCCTGAGCGCGTAAAAAAATAGAATTAGAGATTATACAAAATCAATTCTTGTATATCCACAAAATCATCTGGACTAAGTTTCAATTTCTCCCGAGTAAAATTTAAATCATCCGCATTATTGATAGGCACTAAATGCAAATGAGCATGCGGAACTTCTAACCCCATTACACTAATACCGCACCTGTTACACTCAAATGCCCTTTCTATGGCTTTTGCAATAGGGCGTGAGAACAATAAAATTTCAGCTAAATAATCTGCAGACAAATCAAAAAAATGATCCGTTTCTATTTTAGGAATTACTAACACATGGCCTTTTACCATTGGAAAAATGTCTAGAAATGCAAAGAACTTTTCATTTTCTGCAATTTTATAACATGGTATCTCGCCGGCAATAATTTTGGAGAAGATGGTCATAATAGAAAATTTATTCCATCAAATATCCTAAAAAAAATGCCCCATCAGTTAAATTCCGATGGGGCAATTATAAAAAGATGAATCCTTAAATCGTGATGTTCTCAATTCTAAACTTGGCAATCCCATTTGGAGCCTGCACTTCTGCCACTTCCCCAACTACTTTTCCTAATAAACCCTTTCCAATAGGCGAACTTGCAGAAATCTTACCCAATTTCAAATCGGCTTCCTTTTCACCTACAATCTGATATACCATGGTCTTTTTAGTAGCCAAATTTGTAATGGTTACTTTAGTTAATATGGTAACCTTGCTCGTATCAAGGGTACCTGGGTCCACAATTTTGGCGTTGCTAATAACTCCTTCCAATTGTTTAATCTTAGCTTCAAGCATGCCTTGAGCTTCTTTTGCTGCATCATATTCGGCATTCTCTTTCAAATCACCTTTTTCTCTTGCTTCCCCAATCGCTCTTGAAGATGCAGGACGATCAATAGATTTCATCCTGTGCAGCTCTTCCCTCATCTTGTCGAAGGTCTCCTGTGTTACATAATCACTCATACACTTTCTGTTTAGAAGTCTTAAAAAAAATACAACGCCACATTTGATTGTAGCGTTGTAGGTCTGCAAAAATAGAAAATCTTTTGTAAAAACAAAGAATTGTAATTTTCTATACCCCCTACACTATATAAATCCTAGTTTATCGAGCACTATTTTAGCCATTTTATAATAAGCTTCCTGACTATAACCTGCTATATGAGGGGTAATTAAGGTGTTAGACTGGGCCAATAACCATTTCAAGCTTTCAGATTCAGCCTGAGTATATGAATCAAGCTTTTCGTTTTCTAAAACATCTAATCCGGCGGCTCTTATTTTGCCAGCTTTTAGCGCCCTCTTTAATGCTAATGTATCAGTTACTTTTCCCCTACATGTAGTTAGGAAATAGGGCTTTTTTTCAAATGAATCAAAGAAAATATCATTTGCTAAATGAAATGTTTCTTCTGTTAAGGGTACATGAAGGCTAACCACATCGGCTTTTTTAAACAACTCTTCCATGGTCGTTTCCTGAACATATTCTTTGGCAAATCCTTTTTTGTATTTATCAAACGCTAATACTGTTACATCAAAACCCGATAAGATTTTAGCAAAAGCAGAACCTGTATTTCCAAATCCAATAATTCCAATTGTTTTACCTGTTAATTCTTCTCCCCTGTTTTCTGTTCTTAACCATTTGCCTTCTTTTATTTCCAGGTTACTTGAAGAAATTCTATTCATTAATGCCAGCAGCAATCCTAACTCATGTTCCGCCACGGCATTACAATTTCCTTCCGGACTGCTTACACAAGTAATACCTTTTGATGCAGCATATTCCGTATCAATAAGTTCCATGCCGCTACCCAATCTTCCAATCCACTTTAACTTAGTTGCTCTATCAATCATTTCCTTATTTACAACTCTGGTATCTACTATCAATCCTTCAATATCCTCCATAGCATGCAATAATGCCGCATCTCCAATGCCGGGAATAAATACTAATTTAAAACCATGACTTTGTAATTTATCCTTAAGATACTGATGAACATTGGCTGTTATCAATACAGTTCTTTCCATTCTATTCTTTTTTTAAAAATTATCGCATCCGAAAACTAAGTGCTGCAAAATCTTCTATACTTAATTGTTCGGCCCTTTTATTAAATATCTCATCTACCAATACTGTTTCATCAAATAAACCACGAACAGCATTTCTTAACATTTTTCGTCTTTGATTAAAAGCAGCTTTCACTAAAACAAACAAAGCTTTTTCACTTTTCATATCTACAACTGTATCCTTTCGCTTCAACCGAATTACTCCGCTCATCACTTTCGGTGGCGGATTAAAACTTTCAGGTGGCACATCAAATAAATATTCCACTTCGTAAAAAGCCTGCACCAATACACTCATAATTCCATATACTTTGGTATTGGGTTTTGATGCAATTCTTTGAGCCACTTCTTTTTGAAACATCCCGATCATAATGGGCACTTGTTGCTTCCATTCCACCACTTTAAAAACAATCTGAGTTGAAATATTATATGGAAAATTACCAATCACAGTAAATTCATTTTCAAATGGAATGTCAATATGCAAAAAGTCCTGATGAATGATTTTCCCCTTGATGGAAGGATAGGTCAATTCTAAATATGTTACTTTTTCATCATCCAATTCCACTGCTTTGAAATCAATGTTTTTAATCGGCAATAAAAATTTTGTGAGTGCCCCTGCACCAGGACCCACTTCCAATAATTGGGTAAAGGGCTCCGACTGAAGTATATCCACCATCTTTATACAGATCGATTCATCCTTTAAGAAGTGCTGCCCGAGTGATTTTTTTAATCGATATTCCATTGGCACGAAATTAAGTTTTTTTAAGCCAGCCCCACCGAAAGGCCATTGAATAAGCCAGAACCAGTTGTGATACTAGCAACTTGCGGTTAATAATCCTTATTTTTACATATAATTTTTCTGAATGAGCAATGAACTTCAAAAGCCAATTATAGGATTTACCTGTGGCGATTTAAATGGGATTGGTATTGAACTTATAATAAAAACACTATCCGATCATCGTATTTTAGATATATGCACACCAGTTGTTTTTGCAAACAATAAATGTATCAATTTCTATAGAAAGGTCTTACCTGAAATCAATTTCAGCTATAGCAGTGTCAAGGAATTACAGCGTCTAAACCCTAAACAGGTGAATATATTCAACTGTTGGGAGGAAGATGTGGCGATCAATCCTGGTCAATTGACGGATATTGGAGGTAAATATGCGCTGGAATCTTTAACCCAAGCCACACAGGCCTTAAAAGATGGGTTAATTAATGGACTTGTTACAGCCCCCATTCACAAAAAAAATATACAAAGCGAAACATTTCAATACACAGGGCATACGCCATATTTGAAAGATTTCTTTGGCGTAAGTGATGTAGTAATGCTGATGGTGGCAGAAAATATGCGCATTGGTTTGGTTACCGAACACGTAAGTGTAGCTGATGTAGCAAAACATATCACTAAAGAAAGCATTATTCAAAAGTTAAAAATCATGCATGCTAGTCTTCAAAAAGACTTTGGTATTGATAAACCCAGAATTGCCGTTCTTGGATTAAACCCTCATGCTGGAGATGAAAGTTTAATAGGTGCAGAAGAAGAAGCCATTATTAAACCTGCCATAAAAGAAGCTAGAAACAGCATGCTAGTTTTTGGACCCTATAGCTCTGATGCATTTTTTGCACGTGGTCAGTACGAAAAATTTGATGCTGTTTTAGCCATGTACCATGATCAGGGTTTAATTCCATTCAAGTCTTTGGCTATTGGTGAAGGCGTTAATTATACAGCAGGACTTCCTGTAATCAGAACCAGTCCTGATCATGGAACTGCTTTTGATATTGCAGGTAAAGACAAAGCCGATGCTAATAGTTTTATTGTAGCCACATTTGTTGCCTGCGATATTTATAGAATGCGCAATGGTTATAAAGAAATGCGGATTAACCCACTAAGAAAAATGAGTGCTCGTATGTTAGCTAATGCAGTAGATGAGCGCATTGAAGAAAACGAAGGATAAATTTAATTGCATGTTTGAAATTTCCAACAACACAATTTCTGTTCAAATTAGTGCGCAGGGAGCCGAATTACAAAGCATTGTAAATAAGGAAAATTTACTCGAATATATATGGAGTGGCGATCCTGTGTTTTGGGGAAAAAAGAGTCCGGTTTTGTTTCCAATTGTAGGTGGATTAAAAAATTCAACCTATCAACATCAAGGTATTAGTTTCCAACTTGGCAGACATGGATTTGCACGTGAACGTGAATTTACAGTACACAACAAAACAGAAGATAGTATTCGTTTTAGTTTGGTGTCTGATGAAACAACAAAAGAAGTTTATCCATTTGATTTTATTTTTTCCATTGAGTATAGTGTAAAAAATAATCAACTAACTGTAAAATATATCGTCGAAAATATTGGTGTTGAAAACCTTTTGTTTTCCGTAGGGGCACATCCTGCATTTAAAACACCTTTAGTGGCTGGCACAACTTATGAAGACTACTATCTCCTATTTAGTGAACATGAAACCGCAGGGATCTATCCTCTATCATCCGAAGGTCTTATTGAAAATTTCACAACTCCATTATTGAACAATAGTAATAGTATCACACTAACAAAAGACTTATTTGCAAAAGACGCTTTGGTGTTTAAGCATTTAAAGTCGAACTATATTGGCATATTAAATAACAAAAATTCCCACGGATTAAAATTGCATTACACAGATTTTCCTTTTATGGGAATTTGGGCAGCTAAAAATGCGGATTTTGTTTGCATAGAGCCATGGTGTGGCATTGCAGATAGTGTAGACGCTACTGGTGAATTATCAGAGAAAGAAGGTATCAATCAACTTTCTCCAACACAGATTTTCGAAAGAGCCTGGACAGTGGAAGTTTTTTAAACATTATTTTACAAAAACTGCATCTGCAATTCCTTTGTTAACAATATAATTGGAATAGGTGATTTCCACTCTTCCTTTTTTATTCTTCAGCTTCTGCGCTTCAGTTAGTGTTTTTTCGTTGTCGTCAAATTCCAATGTAATTCCTTTTGGGAGTTTATAGTCTTTGGTATTAAAACTAAAAATTACTTTTTCCGGTAATCCAAAATTAGCAAAAGTACCATAGTTCATTTCCATTTCATAAGTGCCATTTTCTTTGGTGGTGGTAATCGCTTTTCGCACCAGCAAATTGAGCTCATCAATATATAAAGTAGTTAGAACAATTTCGCTCGATTCGTTGATAGGCAATAGTTTTACAACTTTACATGAAGTTCCATTTACCTTAGATTCTCCAGCAGCAAGCGCAACAAAATCGTTCGTAGCGATAATACTACTCATGTTTACTGAAACACCTCCTTTTGGCAAAAGCGAAATTCCACCTTCTTTTTTAAGACGAAATTTATTGGGCTTCTTAAAATAAATTTTTACTTTACCGATGGGTGCTTTAATAAAACTTACATCGGTTTTCATATTACCATCTGCTTCATAATCATTTACCTGATCTAATTTTGCTTTCACCTTCATTACCAAACCAGTCATGTCCTGAGCCTGCGTAAAAACAGAAAATTGAAATGCAACAACAAAAAGAAATATTTTATACATGTGAATACTTTAAAATTAATTAGCTCAGTACGTCTTTTTTATTAAAGATAAAAATAGCCCCGCCTACAAACCCAACTATATGTAACAATAATACTAATGCAGATGTGATGATACGCTGAGGGTTTTGAATACTGCCAATAATAGCTTCATTTGCATCATTCACTTTCAAGTCAAAGAATTCTTTCCAGCTAATTAAATGAGTGGTAAACAAATAAGGTTTCAAAGCATTGAACATAGGAATATTCAGCGTACTCAAAATAGTAAAGAAAACAATAACACTCATTGTAGCAACGATTGGTCCAATACTATTTTCGGCAAAGATTGACAATAAGAATCCCAGTGCTGCAACTGTTACCATTGCCAATGCGGCAAATACAAAAGCACCAGCATAACGCCAGAATACATCATTCTGACTAATCAATACCACATAACTACTCTTCATTAAAAACATATCACCCACTCCAAAGATCCACATGCTAACAAATAAAGCCAGTATCGCTAACCAAATTAAAAGCATGATAGTATATACAGTTGCGGCTAGAAATTTTGCGATCAACAATTCTGTTCTGCTATAAGGTTTTGATAACAGCAATCTTAATGTTCCCATATTGGCTTCGCCCGAAATCATATCAGCAGCAATCAATGCCACTAATAAAGGAACGTGTACCAATAGTAATTGCAACATGATATAACAGATCAGATATCCGTTAATGATATTTCCATCAATTTCCATCGTACCCCCAACGTCTTTCATTAAAAAGTCGGCGTAGCTTTTACCATCAACCTTTAATCCGAATTGAATAATCAGAATTAATGCAGCAATAGCCCCGAACGCGATGTAGGTTCTTGGCCTGCGAAATATTTTATAAAGCTCAATTTGTATAAGTGTCAACATGTTGATTGCCGGATGTTACTTGTAAAAAATAATCTTCCAAAGAATGCCTTGGTTGAAGTGATAATAGTTGGATTTGCATACTCGCAATATCGGTATGCAAAGCAGGAATTTCTTTTCGATCCAATTTTATAACAATGTTGTTATTCCTCTGGCCTTGTACTTTATCGGTCCATTTACTCAATTTCAATTGTTGCAAAGCAAAAACATTATCCATTGTTTGCAATTCTACAATTGTTTGAGAAGGATCTAATAATTCAGATGCATTACCCTCAACCAATTTCATACCCTTGTCGATAATTAAAACTCGGGTAGCAATCTGTTCTATTTCGCTCAATAAATGCGACGACACAATTATTGTCTTATTCATTTCGCGACTCAAATGCAGAATTAAATTTCTGATATCTGCAATTCCCTGAGGGTCTAACCCATTAGTAGGTTCGTCAAGGATTATCAGTTTGGGGTTATGAACAAGTGCAATTCCAATACCCAATCTTTGCTTCATTCCCTGAGAGAATGTTTTCACTTTATCGTCTGCACGCTGTGCAAGGCCTACCATTTCCAGTTGGTCCATTAAAAGTTTGCGGGTTGGCTTAATGCCGCTCAATCGGGCAAATAATTGGAGATTTTCATATGCAGAGAGGTATTTATATACATCTGGTTTTTCAATCACAGCACCAATATTTCGTAAAATTTCCCTGCGATGTTTGGCAAGATTCATTCCAAAAATTTCAATATCCCCCTCTGAAGGTTCAATCAGCGTTAACATCATACGAATACTCGTACTTTTCCCAGCGCCATTCTGCCCAAGAAATCCATACACATCGCCTTCATTTACAGAAAAAGACAGGTGATTAACGGCTATGAGATTTTTAAACTGTTTAGTGAGGTCAGTTACCTGAACGATTTGTTGCATCTTAGTATATAACATCAAAAATAACTAAGAGGTTGTAGTTACGGCAAAAAAAACAGTTATACTTTTAAATATTCTTGCAGCGCTTTGACATAATTTTCAAAAGCCTCAATTCCTTTAGCTGTGATTTTACAGGTAGTTTGAGGATAGTTGTCTTTAAATTGTTTGTTTACATCGATATACCCCACTTCTTTCAGTTTTTGAACCTGCACGCTTAGGTTACCTGCAGTGGAATTCGTCTTTTCTTTAATAAAAGTGAACTCCGCCTCCTTTACACTTATTAATAAACTCATCACAGCTAACCGTAATTGAGAATGTAATATGGGATCTAGCTCCTTAAACATTCGCACGCTTTTGTTTCTGATACTTCGTTTGTAAAATGATGCCAGGAATAAACCAGCAAGCAATCGCTGCAACTGCCCCCAATAAAAAATCGTATTTAGTTTCTGTAAAACAAGAGACCATAAAAAGTATGTAAGCGATGATGGCCCCAATGGTCATTGGCCAAAATTTCTTTACTATTCCTGTTACCAAAGTCGGGAAACCATAAATCAAAATATACATAGAATAAAAGCTAGGCGTAAACGGTTTGATTACTTCGTCGGGCTTACTATTATTGATTTCGTGCTTTATTATTTGCCAACCATTTAATTGCATGATTTGTTCGGCAGCGTTTGGAACTATCGCTTGAAAAAAACTCAATCCAAAAATAGTTATTGCATAAACTAACCAAACCGCGTTTAGCGCAGCGTCTTCATGACGTTTGATCTTCTGAGTCTTTGCATCTTGATTAATCAAAATTATCTGAGGTATAATAGCACCCATTACGATCCACCAAATATCAAAAGGAAGGCTAAAATTAAATTGCAATTGTAAATAGCTTACAAAAGAAGCAATTGCAACAACTGTTCCCCATAAAAGCGGACCAACCCCCTTATCATGGTAACTATTTTTCACTTTTTGAATCATATCAGTGATGAGCTGTAAGCTCTCTTTCTCTGATAGTTGTTTTTCGTTGGGCATATCTTAATAATTTGATTTGACCTTTCAGTTACAAATATGCTGATAATCAATTTCTAATACCTTTTTAGGAAGCTCCTATTTTACACAGACTTTGCACTTTTCTATGGCACTATTTGTGAGCGTTTAATGACAACTAATTATTGACACTGTGCCAATAATTTTTCTGCCTGATCAGCGCCCCAGCTTGGATGCATTTCTGAAGCTGGCTTAAATGTTTTAAATAATTCAAGTGATTTTGTAAAAAGCTTTTTACCTACTTCTTTTCCGCCACCAAAAGCATCAGGCACATTCATTTTATATTGTCCATCTACTAAATAAATTCTTGGATTGTTTGGATCAGCCTGTATTGCTTTCTCCAAAGCTTCATTCGCCTGAGCACCATAAGTTTGGAAACGAGACATTGGATCAACTGTTAATTGTTGAACTGCTATCATTTGACGTAGTATGTACAATTCTGAATTATTTTTTTCTAACACTTCCGCTTTTACAACTAATGCTTTTGCTTTTTCTCCCACAGCATCTTTGTCTGCATTGGGGTTCATCCATCCTGTTAAATAATTACAATAAGCCGCATAATAATAAGGCAACCATTTGTCTTGCTCTGCATCTGCAATTCTTTCAAAAAATGCCGCAGTAGTAGTCATGTCTTCAGCTGTTTTAACGGCTTTCATTTGTTCAAATGCTTTTCCCATACCTGCTTCGTATTTAGATTGTGCAGAAACAATTCCAACAATCAGCATCATTGCTCCAAAAAGTAAATTTTTCATGTTTGTGTTTTTTTTTATTTTTTTAAAATCTATTTTAATTTTCATGTTTTTTTCCACCCCGTCTGTTCGCTCAGTCGCTCCAGCCACCCCTCCATCGCATGCGATGGAGGGGAAACCTTTTTTTTATACCTACATTTTTTATTTAATTTCTCTTCACTCTTCTTTTTAATTTTTAATTTTTACTTTTAAATTTTCTAAAGGTTATTATTAATCGCATCCTGTCTCCTATCTACTCCCCAACTAAGGAAGACCCCTAAGAAAAAGAATCTTGGAGTAACTGGTGTGATGGCTTCTTTATAAGATCCATTATTTGAATAATTATATCCAAACACTTGATTACTCCCAAGCACATTTGTTACAGATGCAACTACAACTGCGTATGATTTAAAGATATTAGTGAGCCAGTTCATACTAAAACCCAGGTTATGATAATCAATGGTTTTACCCTGATCAGCAATGGAATATTTTAATGTGTTAGAATTGTAACGGATATCGTAATAAGGTCTACCAGTTGCATAAGTATAAGTAAAATTGAACCCTGTGTTGATTTTGCTATAAAACTTTTTCAATACAAAACTAGCTGTATGATTTGCAGCAAAATTTGGTTGCAAAGGTTTTGGATAGTTTAGATAATCTCTTTGGGTATCGAGATAAGAATAACTAATCCAGTAATCCATGCCCTTGATTGTTTTTTTATCTCTCCAGAAAAGCTCAATTCCTTTAGCATCGCCAGTTCCAGTATTGTTATAGGCTGGAAATGTTTTAACCAGATCAGTATATTTTTTATAAAATGCTTCCACACGAAATGTTTGTAGCGTAGTAACTTTCATATAATTTATGATATAGTGCGTAGCTTTTGTATAACCTAATTGAGTGGTATATATTAATTGATTGTTTTCTGGTTTCTGATAAAAATCGCCATACGCCATAGACATTTGTGCACCATTCCCTAGTTTATAAGCAAGTGAGATTCGCGGCGCAATATTCATTTTGTTCAATAATGATGATTGCTCTAATCGAACTCCTGTTTTTAATGCTAAGGCATTGGTGATGTATAAGTCTGCTTCAGCAAAAGAAGCAAGAAAATTATCTTTTAATAAAGAGTTCAATCCGCTATAAATGCTTTTATTGTAAGCATACATATACTCACTACCAAAACGAATCACACTGATTCCTGAGATTCTTTTATCAAACACTAATTTTAATTGAGATAAGTCTGATTTGTTTTCTAGAGTAAAATTTTTGGCATCGATATATGATATTCCAGTGTTCGTATTCTGATTCTGTTGATTCTGAATATTTTGATTGATATCATTATGATCTGTGCTGTAACTCAAACCCAGATTCATTTTCCAGCCATTCCCTAAATTTTCTCTCCAACTCAAATTATTATACCAGTTATAGTTGGTTAAGCTAAAAGCATCTTTTAATAATAAGCTATCGATATCTGGGCGACGAAGACCCAATTGATTATGACTAAATGTGGTATAATATTTTATAATGCCACCTGATTTTGTTTTGATGCGAAAGTTTGCATCAGCAGAATGAAACTCAGGGATTCTAAAATAGTCAACACCCTGTTTCACAATTTGAAAATAAGGCCACACATTAGTATATCCATAATTAAAACCCCAGGATGACTTTTTATTTTTTGCAAGTTCTTGTAAACCCAATCCCACAAATACAGTACTGATGGAAGCATTCACCTGAGATTGATCCGGGAGGTCAATCGATTCTAAAATCACAGCAGAAGAAAGTGCCTGACCATATAAAGCAGAATAACCTCCTGTGCTAAAAACGGTTCCTTTAAAAAGGTTAGGAGAAAATCTTCCACGTTGTGCGATATCTGGAACACTGCTATAATACGGGTTGTTTACCAGTGTGCCATCGATAAATTGTTTGGCTTCATAACCAGCACCTCCACGAACAAACAATCCTTCCTGATCGCCAACCTGTTGCGCTCCAGGTAAAGTTTTTAAAACAGATGTAATATCTGCATTGGCCCCGCCCGTTGTTAATACATCCAAAGTATTTAAAACAGTTGCAGCTCTTTTTTTGTCGCCTGCTTCAAAACTACCCGCTGTAACAGTAACCGCTTTTAATTCACTCACTTCTTCCTTCAATGCAAAATTAATTTCAATGGGTTCGCCTTTTAATTCGATAATTTGTTCCAGCGTTTTGAATCCAATATTGCTCACAACAATGGTTTGGGTTCCTTTTTCAAAGCTTTTAAAGTTGAAATGACTTGTAGAATCACTTACCGATCCGTCGTATGAACCTTTGATCTGAATACTAGCCCCAGCTACAATATGACTTTTCATGTCCCTCACGGTTCCACTGATTTTGGTTTGCGCTTTTGCAGCTAAAACCAACAATAAAGAACTTATAAGTATGACTAAATATTTCATGTTTCTGATTAATTCATCACAAACATAAAGTAGTTTATTTTATAAACCAAAATAATTTAATAAAAAAACGGTCCTGATTACTCGGGACCGTTCCATATCAAAATTTGAATAATTGATTATTTGTACTGAGGCATGATAGATTTAGCCAGGTCAGTCAATTTTGCCAAACTAGCATCATTCAACTGTCCTTTCTTAAATTCAGCTAATACATCAGGTAATTTATTAGCCATTTCAGTTAAGAAATGTGCTTCAAATTCCTTCACATTCTTTACTGCTACTTCACGCAATAAACCCTGTGTACCTAAATATATAATAGCAACCTGATTTTCAACACTCATTGGTGAGTACTGCAACTGCTTCAGGATTTCCACGTTACGTGCACCCTTGTCGATTACAGACTTGGTAGCAGCATCTAAGTCGCCCCCAAATTTAGAGAAGGCTTCCAACTCACGGTAAAGTGCCTGATCCAATTTCAAAGTACCTGCTACTTTCTTCATGGATTTGATCTGTGCATTACCACCCACACGGCTAACAGAAATACCTACGTTGATCGCTGGACGAATACCTGCATTGAACAAGTTACCCTCCAAAAAGATCTGACCATCAGTAATTGAGATTACATTGGTAGGGATATAAGCAGATACGTCACCCGCTTGTGTTTCAATAATTGGCAATGCAGTTAATGATCCGCCACCTTTTACCAGATGTCTGATTGACTCAGGTAAATCGTTCATGTTTTTAGCTACATCATCATTAGCAATAACTTTTGCAGCTCTTTCTAATAAACGGCTATGCAGATAGAATACATCACCAGGATATGCTTCACGTCCTGGAGGTCTTCTTAACAACAAAGAAACTTCACGATACGCAACCGCTTGTTTACTTAAGTCATCAAATACAATCAATGCTGGTCTACCGGTATCACGGAAAAATTCTCCAATTGCTGCACCTGCAAATGGCGCGTAGAACTGCAATGGAGCAGGATCTGATGCAGAAGCACAAACAATAGTTGAGTAAGCCATCGCACCACTATCAGTCAAAGTTTTCATCACACCAGCAACGGTAGATGCTTTTTGTCCGATCGCAACATATATACAATATACAGGCTTGCCTGCATCGAAGAATTCTTTCTGATTAATGATGGTATCCACACAGATGGCAGTTTTACCAGTCTGACGGTCACCAATCACCAACTCACGCTGACCACGTCCGATTGGAATCATTGCATCGATAGCTTTGATACCAGTTTGTAAAGGTTCTTTAACCGGCTCACGAAAGATAACACCAGGAGCTTTACGCTCCAATGGCATTTCATATAATTCGCCAGTGATTGGACCCTTTCCATCTATTGGTTCACCCAAGGTATTGATCACGCGACCAACCAAGCCTTCCCCTACTTTAATAGAGGCGATCTGTCCGGTTCTTTTTACTTTAGCACCTTCCTTGATGTCTCCACTTTCTCCCATCAATACCACACCCACATTGTCTTCTTCCAAGTTCAATGCAATAGCTTTTACGCCATTTTCAAACACTACTAGTTCACCACTGCGCACACCGTTAAGGCCATACACACGGGCAATACCATCTCCTACCTGTAATACGGTTCCTACTTCTTCCAGATCAGCACTTACATTGAAGTTGCTTAACTGTTGTCTGAGGATCGCGGATATTTCATCGGGCTTAATGTCAACCATGATTATCTACTTTTAAAAATTATCGTTATTGATTTGTATTATTATTTAATTTTTTCTACAAAATGATTCTGCAAGAATTGTTGTTTGATTACTTTCAGATCATTCAGAATACTTGCATCAACCAATTTATTATCGAACTCCAAAACAAAACCACCAATCAGCTTTTCATCAACACTTGTTTCTAATTCAATTGTTGGGAAACCCTGTGCCTTGGTAATTCTTGATTCAATTGCTTCTTTTAACTCTTTAGTTAATTCAGTTGCAGTAGCTAACTTAACTACATGAATTCCTTTCATCTCATTATACTGTTCCACAAATGCAACAGCGATTTCTGGCAAATCTCCTTCACGGCCTTTTCTTACCAATAGGGCACTGAAGGCTGTAGTTAATTCGCTGATCTTTCCTTTTGTTAACGCAAGTAAAATCGCATTTTTCTGATCGTTACGAACAATCGGACTGCGCATTAACGTTACAAACTCTTTGCTCAGCTTGCACAGTTCTTGCAGGTATTTCATATCAGCATATACAGCTTCTAACTGACCCTTCTCGATGGATAGGTCAATTAAACTTTTTGCGTATCTGCCTGCTAAACGTGGATTGGGCATCTTAATTCAATTTTACTACTTCAGCTAATCCTTTGATATATGCTTCCTGATCAGCTTTATTAGCCAATTCTCTACGTAATACTTTTTCAGCTACTTCAACTACTAATGAACCAACCTGATTTTTTACTTCAGTTAAAGCTGCATTTTTTTGCTGTAGAATTGCAGACTGTGCATCAGATACAATACGATCGTATTCTACTCTTGCTTTATCTTTCGCATCAGATAACATCTTATTAGAAGTTTCTTTTGCTTCCTTAATCATCACAGCTCTTTCCTCGCGTGCCTGCACCATCATAGCTTCGTTCTCGTTTTTTAATGCTGCCATTTCTGCTTTGATTTTATCAGCAGAAGCAATTGCATCAGCAATACCAGTTTCCCTTTCTTTAAGGGTTGCTAAAATGGGTACCCAAGCGAATTTTTTCAAGATGAAAAAAACGATCAGGAAAGCTACAAGCGTCCAGAATAATAATCCCAAACCGGGTAATAACAATTGCATACTCTCTATTTGAATGGTTAGATTCTGTTTTTTAAAAGATCACTGCATCCATCGCCCTTTGCTTTGAATGCAGTGAAAAGTTTGTGCTACAGGCTTATTTTAATACAGCCAAGATACCAGCGATAACTGCGAAAAGGGCAACACCCTCTACGAACGCAGCTGTCAGGATCATGTTAGCACGGATGTCGTTAGACGCTTCTGGTTGACGAGCGATGCTTTCTACAGCACCTTTACCGATTTGACCGATACCGATACCAGCACCGATTGCAGCTAAACCTGCACCAATAGCACCACCTAAATGGCTTAAACTAACATCCAACAAATTGATAATTGCAGACATACTGTTTGTTTTTGTTTATGAAAAAAAAGATTTAGTGGTGTGCTTCTTCGTGAGCACCTTCTCTTGACTGACCAATAAACACTGCTGTTAAATTAGTAAAGATGAATGCCTGAATAAACGCAACCAATATTTCAATGAAATAAATAAATACTGTAAAAGCTATTGAAACAGGAGCAAATCCCCAACCTGCTGTCTGACTCATAGCACCAAAAATAAAGATCAACATTACAAAACATGTAATGATAATGTGCCCGGCCACCATATTGGCAAAAAGACGAATAATCAATGCAAATGGTTTTGTGAAAATTCCTAAAAACTCAACAGGCACCAGTATTGGTTTTACAAAACCAGGTACCGGAGGATTAAAAATATGAGCCCAGAAATGACGGTTCGTGCTGAATAAAATCACAAAGAAACTAATCACACCCAACACAACAGTAAAAGCAATATTACCAGTAACATTTGCTGTTCCTGGAATTAACCCAATCAAGTTATTTATAAGGATGAAGAAAAATACAGTTAGCAAATAAGGCATGTACTTTTCATAAGCCGATCCCAGATTTGGCTTTGCTACATCGTCCCTTACAAAAGTAATAACAGGCTCAATGGCATTTTGAAAACCAGAGGGAGCAGTTCTTGCACCACCTTTTTTATACTTATTTGCAACATTGATCATGATTACAGAAAGCAATATCAAGGCCAACATCATCTGTACCACATTTCTGGTTAAACTAAAGTCATATAAAGAAACAGATTCTGCAACTTTACCAGCTTCATCAACCGCTACAATTTTACCCTCTTCACTTTTATATCCATTGTAAATAGCACCATGATGCAAATTGCCATAAGAAAAAACAGCAACGCCTCTTTCTTTAGAATACACAATTACAGGTAACGGAATAACGATATCTGTTTCACCAATTGAAAAGAAATGAAATTCATGGGCATCTAAAATATGCTCCATAATAAGTTCTGCAGGGTCAAACGCACCTTCTTTTTTCTCTTTTCCAGCTTGTTCGGTTTGAGTAGCCGCTTTTTCGGGCTCATTTTGTGCATGCAGCGTAGTGATAAATAGCATACTTAATACGCTAAACGTCACTACCAATAAAGATTTTACGCTTCTAAGGGCCATACCTGTCTCGAAATTTGGCGCAAAGATAGGGGTAAGGCCTCGAAAATTCGAAGCAAAATAGCAGAAAATATTGCAGGGATATTTCTTTGAAGTGGGAATGCTCACAAACCCTTGTTTTCTAAGCCGAAATGGGGGTTTTCTTTTCAAATTGCATCTCATGAAGTTTAGCATAAAGTCCGCCCAAAGCCAGTAAACTTTCGTGATTCCCCACTTCTTTGAGTTCTCCTTTGTCTAAAACCAATATTTTATCAGCTTTTCGAATGGTAGATAACCGGTGTGCAATAATGATAGATGTTCTGCCTGAAATCAAGGTATCGGTAGCTTTTTCAATCATAAGTTCACTTTCCGTATCAATGGAAGAAGTGGCTTCATCTAAAATCAGGATCGCCGGGTTATATAATAATGCCCTTATAAAAGATAAGATCTGGCGTTGACCTAAACTCAGGGTATTGCCCCTTTCCATTACGTGATAATCATACCCATTGGGTAATTGCATAATAAAATCATGTACACCGATCATTTTTGCAGCTTCTATAACCTGTTCCCTTTTAATTTCTGCATTACGTAGGGTGATATTATCTAATATAGATCCGCTAAATAAAAATACATCCTGTAGCACCACTCCAATACCTTTTCTTAAAGCATCCAGATTATAATCGTTGATATTTACGCCATCTACTAAAATGGAGCCCTTTTGGATATGGTATAATTTATTCAATAGACTAATGATGCTGGTTTTCCCGCTACCTGTATGACCAACTAATGCAACCGTTTCCCCAGCATTCACGGTAAAATTGATATCCTTCAATACATAATTTTCATCGGTATAAGCAAAACAAACATGATCAAAAGCAATTGCACCTTTCATGATTTCAGGTTTAAATGCATCTGATGTAGAAGCAGGTGAAAAGTCAGGATTATCTAACACAACAAATACGCGCTCTGCTGCGATCATTCCCATTTGCAACACATTGAACTTATCAGCAATTACTCTTAATGGTCTGAAAATCTGATTAAGATATAAAATGAAAGCTACGAGCAGCCCCGCATCCAATGCCTTTCCTGCAATCCACCAAACGAGCAAACCAGTACTCACTGCCAATACAACTTCTACCACTGGAAAAAAAACAGAGTAGGCAAAAATGGCATTGATATTAGCATTTCGATGTTCGGTATTGATCTTATTAAACTTATTGAATTCCCTGTCTTCCGACGCAAATGCCTGTACCACCTGCATTCCAGTGATATGCTCTTGTACAAATGCATTTAAAGCAGCCACCGCATTCCTTACACGGATAAAACTCTTGTTCACACTTTCCTTAAAATAATAAGTAGCTACAATCATAATAGGAAATGGCACCAAACTAATTAATGTGAGGCGCCAGTCCATCCAAAACATCGTTCCCAATGTAATAATGATGATTAATAAATCTGCTATAATAGGTATCAGGCCATCCGAAAAAATATCATTGATACTTTCTATATCATTAATTGTTCTTGTGGTAAGTGTCCCAATGGGCGTTTTATCAAACTGAGAAAGATTTAATCCTAATACTTTTTCGAAAACTGCCACACGCATATCTCTTACCACACTCTGCCCCATCCAGGATGTAATAAAACTAAAAACAAAGCGCACACTGGTTTCAATAAAAAGGAATACAACCTGAAAAATTGTGACAGCAATAATGAATTTTGTTACATCTGTTAGGTCAGTATTAAACAAAACAGCTTTCAGCCATGCCGGAATATGCATTGATTTTCCGGAAGCACTATCAATTGTTAGTTGAATCAAATAAGGCCTGATGGGGGCAAATACTGCCATAATGATAGCTAGTACTATACTACCATAAAATTTGGCGGAATAGGGTTTTACAAATCGAAAAATTCTGCGAAACAGAGAAAATTCAAATATTTTTTTGGTCTTTGCTTTTTGCATGGTCTGTACAAATGTAACAACTAAGCATACATCGGGTTCACCACTCTTAAAAATTAATCAACAGTTTTTCATGTATTCGCGCCGGTGGCAAATACGGCTTATTGCTTATATTCGCTATTCGATGGAACAAGCAGTGGAAAACCAATCTTCAGAAGCAGCGCTTCCAAAATATAATCTCACCGTTGATCAGGAGAAAAACGAAATACTCCGGCATTATCGGGCATTACTGCGTAGCCTTCGCCCAAAACTTAAAAGAGGGGATAAAGAATTAGTTCGACATGCATTTGAAATGGCTGTTGAAGCGCATAAAACGATGCGCAGAAAAAGCGGTGAGCCTTATATTATTCACCCACTTGCAGTTGCAATGATTTGCGTAGAAGAAATTGGCCTTGGTGTAAGAAGTACTATTTGTGCATTATTGCATGATACGGTAGAAGATACAGATATCACCCTTGATGATGTGGAAAATGAATTTGGTACTGAGATTATGCGCATTGTAGACGGACTTACCAAGATCTCAAACGTTATTGATACCAATACTAGTCAGCAAGCAGAAAATTTCAAAAAAATTCTCTTAACGTTGACCGACGATCCGCGGGTGATTCTTATTAAACTGGCAGATCGATTACACAATATGCGAACGCTAGATCACATGAAGCGTGAAAAGCAATTAAAGATCGCATCCGAGACTGTATGGGTATACGCACCCCTCGCACATCGTATGGGATTGTATAGCATAAAAACAGAACTCGAGGATCTTTCCATGAAATACATGGAGCCAGAAGCCTATCGGGATATTGCAAAAAAATTATCCGAAACCAAGCGAGAAAGAAGTAGATATATTAATGAATTTATTCGCCCTTTAAAAGAGAAATTAGAAGCCTCAAATTTTGACTTTGAAATTTATGGAAGGCCGAAAAGTATTCATAGTATCTGGAATAAAATAAAAAAGAAATCAGTGGCTTTTGAAGAAGTGTATGATCTCTTTGCTATCAGAGTTATTTTAAATTCAACTACAGAAAAAGAAAAGGAAGATTGCTGGAAAGTATATTCCTTAATCACGGATGAATACAACCCTTCTCCAGAACGTTTGCGCGATTGGTTGAGCAATCCTAAAAGCAATGGATATGAAGCATTGCACACAACAGTGATGGGGCCCCAGGGTAAATGGGTGGAAGTGCAAATACGAACTAAACGCATGAACGAAATTGCTGAGAAGGGTTTGGCAGCGCACTATAAATACAAAGAGGGCGGCGGAGATGAAGATCGTTTTGATAAATGGTTTGGACAGATCAGAGAAGTATTAGCTACACCTGATACAGATACCGTAGATTTCTTACAAGATTTTAAAACATCATTTCTTGCTGAAGAAATTTATGTGTACACCCCAAAAGGAGACGTAAAAATGTTACCTGTTGGAAGTACAGCACTGGATTTTGCATTCGCCATTCACTCTGCTATTGGAACTAAATGTATTGGCGCAAAAGTGCATCACAAACTGGTGCCCATCAGTCATAAATTACGAAGTGGTGATCAAATTGAAATTATAACGAGTGGTAAACAAAAACCTTCGGAAGATTGGCTGAACATTGTTGTAACTGCCAAAGCAAAAAGCAAAATAAAAGATTCCCTGCGTGAAGAAAAACGCAAGATCGCAGATGATGGAAAATATACTTTACAAAGAAAATTAGAAGGATTTGGTGCTGCAGTAAATCAACACAATATTGACGAGCTGATTCACTTTTATAAAGTTCCGTCGCAATTAGATTTGCTTTATAAAATCGCAACAAAATCTATCGATTTAAAAGAGCTAAAGGATTTTAATTTAATTGGCGACCGTATTGAGCATCCGCGTCCAAAACCTGTAGTGCATGAATTAAATGTGGAACAAAATCATGCTAAACATTTTTCTAAAAAAGATTCTGAGCTGATCATCTTCGGAGAAAGCAGCGATAAAATTGTTTATAATCTTGCTAAATGTTGTAACCCTATTCCGGGTGATGACGTTTTTGGTTTTGTGAGTACTGGAAAAGGTTTAATTATACATCGTACTACCTGCCCGAATGCCACACAATTAATGGCCAACTATTCTCATCGGGTTGTAAAAACAAAATGGGCTAAGAATAAAGAAATTTCTTTCTTAACTGGTTTAAAAATTATTGGCATGGATGATGTGGGGGTTATTAATAAAATAACCAATATCATAAGTGGAGATATGCGCGTAAATATTGCTGCTTTAACCATTGAATCATCTGAAGGAATTTTCAGGGGTACTATTAAAGTTTTTGTGCACGATAAAGAAGAACTCGAGGAATTAGTGGATCGATTAAAACAGTTAAAGGGAATACAAACAGTTGATCGTTTTGATACAGAATCTCTCACTTAATAAGGATTTGCACATTTTGTTTAAAATTGATGGTAATTAATTGGCCTCAATTCCTTTTTACTCAAAGTCAAGGCTTATTTTTGCCTCGATTCAAAACAAATATATGGTTGATGTAATTTTAGGTTTACAATGGGGTGATGAAGGGAAAGGCAAAATTGTAGACTATTTCGCGCCTAGATACGATATCGTTGCACGCTTTCAGGGCGGACCCAATGCAGGACACACTTTGTATGTTGATGGTAAGAAGCAAGTGCTTCACCAAATTCCCTCTGGAATTTTTCATCAGGATAAAGTAAATATTATTGGTAATGGTGTAGTGCTTGATCCAGTAACATTAAAAAGAGAATGTGATGCGGTTGCTGCTTATGGCATTGACGTTAGAAAAAATTTGTTTATTTCTGAACGCACTAATATTATTATTCCTACACACAGGGCCTTGGATAAGGCTTCTGAAATGTCGAAAGGAGAAAGTAAAATTGGTTCTACTTTAAAAGGAATTGGACCGGCTTATATGGATAAGACTGGACGTAATGCATTACGTGTAGGCGACTTATTAGATAAAAGCTTTACCACACAGTATATTAAGCTACGTTTGAAGCACCAAAAGCTTTTGGATAATTTTCACTTTATTGAAGATATATCAGCTTGGGAAGAAGAATTTTTCGAAGCTTTAGAATTTCTGAAAACTTTGAATGTGATCAATTGCGAATACTATATCAATGATCAAATTTCAAAAGGCAAGAAAGTCTTAGCAGAAGGTGCGCAAGGAAGTATGTTAGATATAGATTTCGGTACTTTCCCATTTGTTACTTCATCCAATACTATTTCAGCTGGCGTTTGTACTGGCTTAGGAATTTCTCCAAAACAAATTGGTGAAGTAATGGGTGTTACTAAAGCATATTGTACCCGAGTAGGTGGCGGACCATTCCCTACCGAACTATTTGATGAAACTGGCGAAGAACTTCGTAGAATTGGAAGTGAATTCGGAGCTACCACTGGCCGACCACGTAGATGTGGCTGGATGGATCTGGTTGCTTTACAGTATACTTGTATGATAAATGGGGTTACACAAATTGTAATGACTAAAGCTGATGTTTTAGACTCATTTGAAGAATTATCTATGTGTACTTCCTATAAAGTGAATGGTGTTGAAACAAAACAGGTTCCTTTTCAAATGGCTAAAGCTACCATCGAACCGATTTTGGAGCAATTTAAAGGTTGGAGCACCGATACAACCCAGATTAAATTAGGAGAAGATTTACCTGAAACAATGAAGCAGTATATCGCATTTATAAACGAATATTGTGGTGTTCCAGTGAAACACGTTTCTAATGGTCCGGGCCGGGAACAAATTGTTCACATTTAGGAAATTTTAATTTTTAAAAAGAAAAGAAAAAATATTTTTGGTTAATACAATTTTGCGTTTAAAATTTACGCAATAATCTTATTAGAATATGGCAGCGAAATCTGATAAGGATAGCAAATCCTCTAATCCAAAGACACCACCGGCAAAGAATGCCGATGCAACACCATCTCCAAAAAGTAAAAAACAATTGGATGATGATGATGATTTAGATGACGACGATGATGAAACATTGGACGTCAAGCCCGCTAAGAAAGGGGCAAAATCTTCGTCAAAAAAACCAAAAGATGATGACGACGACGATGATGATGAAACCGAAGTAGAAGACGATTGGGAAAAAGCTGAAGAAGACGATGACTGGGACCCAGACTTCGACGAATTCGATATTCCAAAAAGTAAGGGCAAAAAAGCACCAAGCACTGGTCCTGCAAAGAAAAAAGCAGATGATGAAGACGACTTTAAATTAGACGAAGACTTCAAAGAATTTGATTTGTTCAATGACAAGGATAGTGGCTTCGACGATGATGAGGATGACGACTTCTAGTCACTTAAAATAACATTGAAAATGTTGAATCGGGTTCTCACCTGATTCAACATTTTTTTGTGCTATACTTTAAGTTTTCTTGATTATTTGTTAGTGGCAGTTCCCTCTACTAATAGGCGGAAAGATTCCATGAGAATTTGACTCTTCTTCGATTCGAAAATGGAAACCTTATCCTTGCCAATACGCATATTGTATGGCTTTCCCTCTGAAAGGGCTTTATCAAAACCTGGATTCCATTTATTGAATTGACTTATTTCCATTCCCAAACTATTGGTTAGCACCAAAGAATTATATCTACCACTAAGATTAATGGTGGTTGTACTTGCAATTTCATCATTCGATAAACTTACTTGTTGGTTATCCAAGATTTGTGCAGCTTTTACTTTTACAGTTTCACCTGCTGTGAGCGTAGTCCAACCACCAGCACCTTCGAATAAATAGTGGGTAGCAATAAATTTCTTTACGTGTGTGCGTGTTTCTTCTTTTAAATAATATTGAAGCACCCAAAAATCTCTGCTTCCGGATTTTTTTATACACTGACGCACCCTTCCAGCTCCCCCATTATATGCTGCAACTACCAATAACCAATCTCCAAATTCGGCATATAACTCTTTCATCAATTTTGCTGCCACATGTGTGCTTTTATAGAAATCCATTCGCTCATCATTCACACCCACCCTCAAACCAAAACGTTTGGCTTCATAATCCATCAATTGCCAAGGGCCCACTGCCCCCGCCCAAGATACCAATCCAGGTTGCAAATGGCTCTCAATCACACTCAAGTATTTCATTTCCTTGGGTATGCCATACATTACTAATATATTGTCGTACAAATCAAAATAAGGCTTGCCCCAGCTTTTCATCCGATCCAGTTCTTTTCCTTGTTTACGGATGTATTCCTGTACAAAAGAAACCGCCTGTGGGTTTAATTGATTAATATATGGCTTGGAAGCATCGAACTTATTAGCTACAAACAAACTCTGAAAACCATATTTATCATGGGTAGTATCCACCAATGGCTTTTCCTTGTAGGCAGGTTCACCAACAAATGACATTGTACCAATTGCTCCGGCCAACACAGCAAAAGCTCCCAAAACAAAATGGGAGATTGAATGCCTTGTTTTAATAGATATGCCGTACCACTTCATGGTTGCTAATAATTGCTGGGTGGCAAAATTACTGCGAAATAACTTAAGGGGATGTGAAAGGAGGTTTTAAAGCAACTGAAAATTAATTAACTATCTGACTATCAATTCATTAATTGATCAGATAATTGCAACATGGTAGTCTCTTCAAAATGATTAGTCATAATTTGCAAGCCAAATGGGAGCCCATTACTATGGGTAAATAATGGAATGGAAATAGCAGGTATCCCAACCAAATTGGCAAAAACCGTATAAATATCAGCTAAAAACATAGCAACTTGGTCGTCTGATTTTTCACCTATTTTGAAAGCAGTAGAAGGCACTGTTGGAGAAATGATGGCTTCATATTTACTAAAAACATCCACTGACTTATTTAATAATATACGTCTTACTTGTTGTGCTTTGGTAAAATAAGCATCAAAATATCCGGCACTCAACACAAAAGTTCCCAGCATAATTCTTCTTTGCACTTCTTTACCAAAACCCGCACTACGGGATGCCTTATACATATCATTTAATTCCGCATGCACCAATGGAGCACGATAACCGAATCGAACTCCGTCAAAACGTGATAGATTACTCGAAGCTTCGGCAGTTGTTAAAACATAATAGGTTGGTACAATATGGTTGAGCAAATCAAATTCAATAGGATCTACAATATGGCCATCCTGGCGTAGTTGTTCAATAAATTCTGTAATAGCCGCACGCATTTCAGGATCCAAACCAGGATGTTCTAAAGCTTGCTTAAAAAAGGCAATCCGATATTTACGTGGAGTTGGATTCAATTCTGAAGCATAGGCTGGAACTGGTATCTCTGAAACAGTACTGTCAAAATCATCCGTACCAGAAATCACTTCCAAGCAAATAGCAGCATCTTCAACTGTTTTAGAAAAAATACCTATTTGATCGAAAGAAGAAGCGTAGGCAATCAAACCATAACGCGAAATTCTTCCATAGCTTGGTTTCAGGCCCACAACACCACAGAAATCGGCTGGTTGTCTTACTGATCCACCAGTATCACTCCCCAGGCTAATCATTGTGAATCCTGCTTGAACACTTACAGCTGATCCGCCGGATGAACCGCCTGGAACACGGGTTTCATCTAAAGCATTTCTTACAGCTCCAAATGCAGAATTTTCATTGCTACTACCCATTGCAAATTCGTCGCAGTTTTGTCGGCCTATAATAATGGCCTCTTCCTGCAATAATTTTTCTACAACAGTGCTGTTATAAATAGATTTGAAATTTTCTAGGATTTTTGAACCGGCCGAAACAGTATGGCCTTTGTAACAAATAACATCTTTGATACCAACAACAACCCCATGCATTTTACCAATGGGTGCACCACTAATTCTTCTGGCATCAAGTCGTTCCGCCTCAGAAATAGCTTCTGCTTCGAATACTTCCAAAAATGCATTCAGCTGTGGTCTTTCTTTGATGGCCTCCAAATAAAAATGAACGGCTTCCACACAAGTGGTTTGGCCGTTCTGTAATGCGGTATGGTAGTCTTTGATAGAGCTGAACCGAAACAAAGCCTAAGAGTCTTTAAATTAAACTAAACTAAGCTTGCGGAGGTGTTGCAGTCTTATCTTTTTCTTTCATTCCTTCTTCTAATTCTTTCTTTACATTGTCTTTAGCATCGTTAAACTCACGAATACCTTTTCCAAGTCCTTTCATGAATTCTGGGATCTTACGACCGCCAAACAAAACTAAAACTACTACTGCGATGAGTAAAATTTCTTGAAATCCTAAATTGCCCATAAAATTTGTTTTGAGGTGACCAAAGTTAAGGCAATTGACATGCCTTCCAATTAAATAATGCCAAAGAAAAAAGTTTTAACAAAAAAGCGGAAGAATAGTAAAACTAATCTTCCGCTTTTAATTATTTCAAAGAAATTCTTAGAAACGTTTTTCTTTAATACGAGCACTTTTACCACTACGCTCTCTCAAATAGTACAATTTGGCACGGCGAACCTTACCAGACTTGTTCAATAAGATTGAATCAATGTTTGGTGAAAGGGTAGGGAACAAACGCTCCACACCTACACCATCAGAGATCTTACGTACAGTAAATGATGCAGTAGCTCCGGTGCCTTGTAATTTAATTACATCTCCACGGAAACTCTGAATACGTTCTTTACCTCCCTCTACGATTTTATAATTAACAGTGATATTATCACCTGCTTTAAACTTAGGGTATGTTTTCTTCACGGTCAATTGCTCGTGTACAAACTGAACTGCTGCGTCCATAACTTTATTTTTTTGCGGACGGCAAAGGTATAGAAAAAATTATAAAATACTACTGCTAAATCAGAATATTTTTTATCTCGCTACGTTTACCGCTCTTTTTTCTCTAATAACTGTTACTTTGATCTGACCAGGATAGGTCATCTCTGTCTGAATTTTTTGTGCTATTTCGAAGCTAAGCTTATCGCTATCGCCATCCGTAACTTTCTCAGCCTCAACGATTACCCTTAATTCTCTACCAGCTTGAATCGCATACGCTTTTTCAACGCCCTGATAAGCCATTGCTAGGTTTTCAAGGTCTTTGATCCGCTGCAAATATTGCTGCATGATCTCTCTTCTTGCACCAGGACGTGCCCCACTAATGGCATCACAGGCCTGAATGATTGGAGATATCACATATTGCATTTCCATTTCATCATGGTGAGCTCCAATGGCATTAATCACTGCTGGGTTCTCTCCGTATTTCTCGGCTAATTTGGCACCTAATAATGCGTGACTCAATTCTGTTTCCTCATCCGGTACTTTACCGATATCGTGCAGTAAACCGGCACGTTTAGCCAATTTAGGATTCATCCCTAGTTCAGCAGCCATGATTCCACATAGATTAGCTGTTTCACGGCTATGCATCAATAAATTCTGACCATAAGAAGAACGGAAACGCATTTTACCTACAATTCTTACTAATTCCTTGTGCAATCCATGGATACCCATTTCAATCACGGTTCTCTCACCAATCTCCATTACCTGCTCTTCTAATTGGCGACGTGTTTTTTCAACCACTTCCTCAATACGAGCCGGGTGAATTCTACCATCTGCCACCAAGCGCTGCAAGCTTAAGCGAGCAATCTCTCTTCTCAAAGGATCGAAAGAAGATAAAATAATTGCTTCAGGTGTGTCATCTACAATCAGATCAACACCAGTAGCTGCTTCAATAGCACGGATATTTCTACCCTCTCTTCCAATAATCTGGCCCTTTATTTCGTCAGTTTCCAGATTAAACACAGTGACAGTGTTTTCAATGGTAACTTCTGCAGCAGTTCGTTGAATAGACTGAATAACAATCTTACGTGCTTCTTTATTTGCTTTCAGTTTAGCTTCTTCAATAATTTCTTGCTGAAGTCCTAAAGCCTGAGAATGTGCTTCTTGTTTCAAGCTTTCAATTAATTGAGTCTTGGCTTCCTCTGCACTTAAACCAGCAATTTTTTCTAGACGACGAATATGCTCTTCCTGGTGTTTTTCAAGTTCTGTACGCTTTAAGTTCACTAATTCAATCTGACGGTTCAGATTTTCTTTAATGGCTTCGTTTTCTTTCGATTGTTTGTCTAAGCCTGCTTCTTTCTGGTTAATAGAAATCTCTTTTTGCTTAATTCTATTTTCCGCCTCGCCCAATTTGCGATTGCGCTCCATTACATCTTTATCGTGTTCTGACTTTAATTGTACAAAACGCTCTTTTGCCTCTAATTGCTTTTCCTTTTTAACGGTTTCAGCTCTTAATTCGGCTTCTTTTAAAATAGTTTGCGCTTGATGTTCTGCGTCTTCGATCTGCTTTTTTGTGTTCTTGGCGAATAAATACTTACCCGCTAGAGCCCCAACAATTAGTGAAATGGCACCAATTATAATAGAAACAACATTTTGATCCATGGTTTTGGTAATTTTTATAATAATTCAAAATCCTATACACTCGTACACATCTAATTTTAACCTAATAAGTATACGTAATAGGCGAAGATACTTAAATAAATTAAGCGAAAAGATTTGGTTCCCTCCTTCCTTAGTTGTTTTCCAGTAAAGCTTTGTCGATGGATTTTTCCAGAGAGTTGATTTGTTGGGCTAATTCACCCCATTTTACGAGGAGGTTGCCCGATTGGGTTTGTTCTGTAGCGAACCAAAGCAATGCCATAGAGACATAGTCTTGCATGTCTTTTCCGGCAAAATTGTTTTTGAACTCCGAGATCTTGTCATTAATAAGACTGGCAGTTTTTCGAACCATCTCCTCATCTGCCGGCTCAATTTTAAGGCGGTAGGTCCGGTCGGCAATCACAATATTTACGGGTATGAGTTCTTCCATCATATCAGGCGTTCAGTAACAAAAGGCATTTCTCGATTTCTTTTAAATAACCATCAATCCTTTTCTCCATTAATATTTTATCTGCAGGATTCCATTGGGAACCTCCAATTTTTGCAGACTCCAACTGATGAATCATTCCTGATAAATCAGTTTCTTTTTGCAAATTTTCAGTCTGCAACTTCTCCAGATCCTTTTTTAATTTCTGGTTCTCCTTCTGCAAAAGCTGCTGCTGCTTCAACAATACTTGCAGCTTTTCCTGAATAGATTTTATTTGTACAGAAATTTCTTCCATCTACTAAAATTAATCTTTCTCTAAAATAAGGTATTTAATAGTTTTTAGGAATCTCTATTTTCTTATTTCTGCTCCCAATTCCTTTTCAAATTGACGAATCAGTTTTGCAACCATCTCATCCACTTCTTTGTCGGTAAGGGTTTTTTGATCATCCTCAAAAGTAAAACTCACCGCCATGGATTTTTTATCAGCTCCTAATTTATCGCTTTCAAACACATCGAATAATCGTACCTGTTTCAATTTCGATATTTGTGTTTTACGAACTTGCTGATCAATCGCGTCAAAGCTTATTAATCGATCTACTACTAGCGCTAAGTCGCGCTGCATTGCAGGAAACTTATTTACCTCTTTATATACGATCTTACGCTGTTCTACCAAATTTAAGAGTGATACAAAATCGATATCCACAAAATAAACGGCTTGTTTAATATCAAAATTTAATAGCTGTTTATTTGATACTGTAACAATGCTACCCAATTCCTTTTTACCCGCTTTGATCAAAATAGTATTTTCCAGCAAACTGAGTTGCAATCCGCCTATTCCTGCCAATTGCATAATGGCTGCCACAATTCCTTTGGCCTTATAAATATCAAAACTTCTACTTTTCTGATGCCAGCTTTCTTCTTGATCCATTCCGGTAAAATATAAAGCCAAATGCTCTGCTTCGCTATATTCGCCAGGGCCATTGCTGCTATAGGTTTTACCAAATTCAAAACACTGAAGATTGTTGTTTTTTCTGTTGAGATTATAAGCTATAGTTTCCAAACCTGTTTCCAACATGGATGGCCTTAAAATGTCTAAATCAGCGCTTAAGTTATTGATCATTTTAACCGACTTGCCCAACACTTCTTCACCAAAATATTTGCTATTTGTAATGCTATTTGTAAGGATTTCAATGAACCCTTGCCCAACTAAATAATTGGCAATTTTATCTTTCAGGTTCTCCTTTAGTGCAGACAGATCAGTGGCTGGACTTATAGAAATGGTAGAAGGGATTTCAATATTATCCAAACCATCTATCCGAATGATTTCTTCTACAATATCGCAGGGTAAACTTATATCCGGTTTGCTTCTAGGAACAGCAACACGCAATTCATCCATTCCCTCTTTCAATATTTCAAAACCAAGTGCTGTTAAAATTCTATTTACTTTATCAGCATGATAATTTTTGCCACTGAGTTTTTTGAGATAGTGGTGTTTTAATGAAATTTCAGTTTTTGGTTGAGGGGAAGGATATACATCTACAATTTCACTTGAAATTTCACCACCAGCCAATTCTTTGATCATCAGTGCAGCTCTTTTTAATACATTAACTGTATTATCAATATCAACACCTTTTTCAAAACGAGTAGCGGCATCTGTTCTTAATCCATGAAACACAGAACTAATACGAATACTAGAAGGATTGAACCAGGCACTTTCCAAAAAGATATTTTTGGTTGTAGCTGATACCCCACTTTCTTTTCCGCCATATACTCCAGCGATACACATGCCTTCCTCCGCATTGCAAATCATCAAATCTTTACTACTTAGTTTTCTTTCTTTGCCATCCAGTGTTGTAAAAACAGTTCCTTCTGCTTCATTTTTCACTATTATATGTGCACCTTTTATTGCATCTGCATCAAAAGCATGCAAAGGCTGTCCAGTTTCATGCAATATAAAATTGGTGATGTCTACGATATTATTAATGGGTCTCAATCCAATAGCAAGCAACCTGTTCTTTAACGATTGTGGAGATTCTTTTACCTCAACTCCACTAATACTTATACCAGCATATCTGGGACATGCTTCAGTATTTTCAACAGTAACTTTTATTGGCAGGTTAGTATTGTCAATTTTAAATCCATTGCTGAAAGGTGTTTTAACTCTCACATCTTTTTGATGGTGCGTTAAATAAGCACATACGTCTCTTGCCACACCAAAATGACTCATGGCATCCATTCTGTTTGGAGTTAGCCCGATTTCATAAATCCAATCACTATAGGGCTGAAAATATGTAGTTGCAGGGGTTCCGGGATTCAAGCCTTCTGGAAGTATTAGAATTCCATCATGACTTGTGCCCATTCCTATTTCGTCTTCGGCACAAATCATACCATAACTTTCAACTCCACGAATCTTTGCAATTTTCATTGTTAAAGGCTCCCCGCTCGATGGATAAATAGTAGTTCCCAAAGTAGCAACCACTACTTTTTGTCCTACAGCCACATTAGAAGCGCCACAAACTATTTGTAAAGAATCCTCTTTGCCAATATTTACTTTTGTAACTTTTAATTTATCTGCATTGGGATGTTGCTCACATGCTAATACTTCTCCAATTACAAGCCCTTCTAATCCGCCTTTAATAGATTGGAATCTTTCTAAACTTTCTACTTCTAATCCAATCGACGTAAGTATCCTTGATAATTTTTCAGGATCTAAGGTTTCAGGGAGGTACTCACTAAGCCAGTTGTAACTAATGGTCATAATATCAATCTCTTTTCGAGTTTCAAAAATAAGTGATAAAAATGGGATATAAGGTCTAAGTTGACTTTAGCCCCCTATTACAGTATAACCAAAGTCCATTATACAATAGAGAAATCAAAAAAATGCTTTTTCATTTACATTTAATTTTGAAGAATCAGTACAATTATTTTAGAAATCTTTCTGCACAAGGACTTGTGCAAAATGGCTAGATTTGGGCGGAAAACTTTTGAAATTAGTGTATAACTCTTATTTTTTCTGTGGATAGTTGCTATTTTTATGTGAATGAAGGTGGAATAACCTGTGGACGAATATTGATACTAAAAAATTTTAACAACCGGATTTCTTGAGGCATATTCGTTCCCCTTACCGATAAATCATCGACAAAGGTTTTCCGGAAATTTAATTTGATCACCCGAACAACCAAGTGTTTACTACTAACCCCTTAGATAACCATGGACCTAACAAGTTTAAACAAAGACCGGAAGAGAAAAAAAACTACAGTTGACCTGAGTACCATGGTTTATGGGAAAGTACCCCCACAAGCAAAAGAGCTGGAAGAAGCTATTCTTGGAGCTATTATGCTTGAAAAAAGCGCTTTTGATACCGTTTCGGAAATTTTGAAACCCGAATGTTTTTATGTGGAATCGCATAAAACAATCTATCATGCCATGCAGGCATTACAACAAAAGAATGATCCAATTGACCTTTTAACAGTTGTTGAAGAATTAAAATTTCAGGAACAATTAGATGCAGTGGGTGGTCCTTATTATGTTACAAAATTAACGAACTCAGTAGTTTCAACTGCTAATATCGATGCACACTGTAGAATAGTTTTACAGAAATTTATTCAGCGCGAACTGATTCGCATAAGTGGTGAGATCATTGGTGATGCATACGAAGACAGTACCGACGTTTTTGATCTTTTGGATGAAGCAGAAACCAAAATGTTCAACATCACTAACAATTACTTGAAAAAGAATTTCGAGGAAATTTTAGGGGTTCTTGCTAAAACAATGAATCGGATTGACGAGTTAAGAACCAAAACAGAAGAAATTTCTGGTGTGCCGAGTGGTTTTGGGTCATTAGATCGTGTTACTTATGGATGGCAACCTACAGATTTAATTATTCTTGCAGCACGTCCATCGGTTGGTAAAACTGCATTTGCACTTAACCTTGCCCGCAATGCTGCATTACATCCCACAAAGCCCGTTGCTGTTGGTTTCTTTTCATTGGAGATGAGTGCTTCGCAATTAGTACAACGTATTTTAAGTGCAGAGAGTGAAATTAAAATGGAAAAAATTAGTCGCGGTAAATTGGAAGACCACGAATACCAACAATTAATTTCAAAAGGTATCAATAGATTAGAAAGAGCACCAATCTATATCGATGATACCGCAGCACTAAATATTTTTGAATTTAGAGCAAAAGCAAGAAGGCTTGTTCACAAACATAAAGTAGGCATCATTATCATCGACTACTTACAATTGATGAGTGGAACCAATGATAAGGGCGGAAACCGTGAACAGGAAATCAGTAATATCTCCAGAAACCTTAAAGCACTTGCTAAAGAATTAGGAGTTCCTATCATTGCATTGAGTCAGTTAAGTCGTGCCGTTGAAACCCGAAAAGAAAGTAAGATGCCTCAATTAAGTGATTTGAGAGAATCGGGTGCTATTGAGCAGGATGCGGATATGGTAATGTTCATCTATCGTCCAGAATATTACGAAGTAAAGAGTAATGAGATGGGTGAAAGCACAAGTGGTGAAACGCATATCAGAATTGCAAAACATCGTAATGGATCTTTAGAAACTATTAAACTCCGCGCAAACTTAGCCATTCAGCGTTTTGAAGAATGGGAAGGTGATGGTGGCAGTATTGAAGGACTTGGCAATAACTGGAAACCAATTGCACCTATACCTACACCATCTGCCGGCGGAGCTGGTGAAGGGGCCAAATTCTATCTGCAGAAGGGGAGTAAAATGAATGATGTTGACTTCGATCAGGGTTATGAAACAGAACAACCTTTCTAAATAATATTTCTTATCTAAGCGCCGGTTCATTTACCGGCGCTTTATTTATTTTTGCAGGAATGAGTATACCATTCTTTTACGAGCCTTCAATTCAAGAATCGAAACAGCCTTATGTTTTAAGTGAAAGTACCAGCAAACATTGTGTGCAGGTTTTACGCATGAAAGAAAATGCGCTGATTCATTTAACAGATGGAAAGGGAAATTTATTCAAAGCAAATATTATAAGCGCAGATAAACATAAATCAGTAGCAATTATTGAACAAACAATTTATACTGAAGCAAATCCAAATAAAATAAGTATTGGGATTTCTTTATTAAAAAATGCAGACAGATTAGAATGGATGTTCGAAAAAATTACGGAGATAGGTGTTACTGAAATCTTTCCGCTCATTTGTAAAAGAACAGAGCAACAAAGATTCAAAACCGAGAGGATGCAACAAATTTTAGTTTCTGCCATGTTGCAAAGTCAACAATGTTGGCTTCCCATTCTGCACGAACCTATAGCTATTAATAAACTCATTCTTCAATCCAATAATCATCAAAAAATAATTGCACACTGCGAAGATGCAAAGAAAACGGTGCTTACTGATTTACCTAAATCAACAGATTCATTGATACTAATAGGACCAGAAGGAGATTTTACAAATGAAGAAATTTCACTAGCTATGCAGTCTCATTTTGTTCCGGTAAGTTTAGGCAATACCAGACTAAGAACAGAAACTGCAGGTCTTGTAGCAATTACCATCTTAGCCAATTTTTGATTGAACATTTATTTATTTCAGTATATTACATATATGAAAAAATACTCTATTTTGATTCTTATCTTATTGGTTTTAGGAGTAATCAGTTGCAAAAATTTTAAAAGATCTAAAAGGCTTGTAGTGAGAGATACTTCTATCAATACAAGTACTTCTTTCAATAATATATTTTTTGATAGTGTTCAGGTAGAAGACTTTATAAAAACACATCCTGAATTTAAACCTTACGAAGAACAATTTATAGATTTTTATAAAGAAAGAAATTATCAATATGCATGGTTCGATAATAAAGGCATCGCTGAGCAATCTTTTAATTTTTTAAACCTACTTAATTCTACAGTTTCAGATTTACAAGATAGTAGTTTGTATAATCCCACATTAACCCAATTGTACGATACCGCAATTGCAGATAGTTTGCACAAACAATCTCAAGAAAAAATAATCAATACAGAGCTTTCATTTACTGGGCAATTCTTTGCTTATGCCGCAAAAGTTTATAAGGGTAGTGATATTGATGCCGCAGATTTAGGTTGGTTTATTCCAAGAAAAAAACTAAACCTGAGTGCACTACTTGATTCAAGTATCAAATCAAAAGCAACAGATATTGAAATCTATGCCAAACAAAATCCTCAATACAAAAAATTACAGGAGAATTTGGTACGTTATAATGAGATAGAAAAAAATTCAGTTTTCGATAGCATCCCCTACGTTAAAAAACCTTTTAAGAAAGGGGATAGTTCTCTTACAATTTCTTTGATCAAAAGAAGACTTTTTGTATTGGGTGATATTAAAATTGCTGATACAACTCAGAAATTCGACTCCTCAACCATCATAGCAGTAAAGAAGTTTCAAAGAAGAATGGGTTTGAGTATCGATGGTTCTGTGGGAAATAAAATGATTGAAGAGTTAAATGTTCCTATAAAATGGCGAATCAGACAATTACTTGTAAACATGGAACGGCTTCGCTGGATGCCTCCAGAAAAAGATAGTAATTACATCCTAGTAAATATTCCTGAATATCGCTTACATGTTTTTGATAGTGGTAAAACGGTAATGGATATGAATGTAATTGTGGGTAAATCTGCAAACAGCACTGTGATCTTTACAGGCAATTTGAAGTATATCGTTTTTAGTCCCTACTGGAATGTCCCAACAAGTATTGTTAAAAAAGAAATTGTTCCATCCATTGAAAAGAACAGTAATTATCTCGAAAAAAATCATATGGAAATTACCGGAAAAAGCAATGGGCTTCCGCTTGTTCGCCAGATACCAGGTTCATTTAATTCATTGGGACTAGTGAAATTCTTATTCCCCAATAACTACGACATTTATTTACATGATACTCCTAACCGTGATTTATTTTCTCAATCCAGTAGAAGCTTAAGTCATGGTTGTATTAGAATTAGTGAACCAAAGAAAATGGCTCAGTACCTTTTACGATATGATTCAACTTGGAATAGTAATAATATCGATAGCTCAATGCATTTAAGTAAAGAGCGCTGGGTAACCCTTAAGAAAACGATTCCAGTTTTAATCGTATACTTTACAGCCTGGGTTGATAAATCCGGGGAACTTAATTTTAGAAAAGATATTTATGGCCATGATGAAAAAATGGCAACCAAACTTTTCACGAAATAATTAAATTATCTAACCTGCTATATTTGTAAAAAGTTGGACTATGCGATTGATTGAAGTAAATGATAAAAATACTGTAAGGGAATTTCTAGAAATCAATGCCAAAATAAACAGTATTAATAAGGCATATATACGTCCTATCGATAATGAAGTGAACGAGGTTTTCGATCCGGAAAAAAACAAATTGTTTAAAAGCGGCGAAGCCAAAAGATGGATTCTACAAAACGATCAATCAGAAACGATTGGTCGTATAGCAGCATTCATCAGCAGTAAATACATTAATAAAGGCACCGATTTTTCTACAGGGGGTTTCGGATTTTTTGACTGCATCAATGATCAAGAAGCCGCAAATACCTTATTTAACCAAGCCAAAGAATGGTTATTATCAAAAGGAGCAGAAGCCATGGATGGTCCGATCAATTTTGGTGATCGTGACAAATGGTGGGGCTTATTAGTGGAGGGCTTCGATAATGAACCAATGTATGGTATGTCTTTTAACCCCTCCTACTATGAATCGCTATTCAATAATTATGGGTTTAAAAATTATTATAACCAGTATTACTATTTCATGAATGTTGATGATACGTTTTCTGAAAAAATTCTAGAAAGGCATGCTAGAATCAAGGCGAAAACAGATTATTCTGCGAGGCATGCAAAAATAAATCAGTTAGAAAAGTATGCAGGTGATTTCACTAAAGTATATAACGCGGCATGGGCACAGCATGGCGAAGCAAAAGAAATTACAGAAGAAAATGCTATTAAACTTTTCAAAAAAATGAAACCAATTTTAGATGAACGCACTATTTGGTTTGCATATTACAAAGAAGAGCCAATTGCGATGTTCATTAATATTCCAGATTTAAATCAATACTTCAAACACTTCAACGGCAAATTTGGTTGGAAAGAAAAGCTTCAGCTGTTGTGGATGAAATGGAAGGGTACGAATAAACAATTAACTGGATTGGCTTTTGGGGTTGTTCCAAAATATCAGGCATTGGGAATCGATAGTTATATTATTCAAGAATGTGGCTCATTTGCTCAAGGAAAGGGCTGGTATACCCGTTACGAGATGGGTTGGGCCGGGGATTGGAATCCTAGAATGCTGAATATATATAAAAGCCTCGGCGGTTACCAAAGCAGGCGCATGATTACTTTCCGATACCTGTTTGATCAGAATCGTCCATTTGAAAGACACCCTGATATGATTTATAAATAATATTTAGCTGTTTCTTTTATGCCATCTTCATAGCTGGTAGGCACGAATCCAAAATGCTGCTCAAATTTTGTGGAATCGAAAAGATAATCACTATCGCTTTGATATATCATTTCATATGATTCTTTTATAGGTTTAATAAATAATCCTGCTAATCGGATCATTAGTTTAGATAACACTGAATATTTATTAGGCTGATTCATTGCTTCCGCTGCTAATGCAATGAATTGTTTGCCGGTTAAAGGATTTGACCTGGTTGGTAAATGCCAAGTTTGATTGTATGCTGATTCATCTTTAGCTAATAAATACAAAGCCTTGCCCGCATCTGGAATATAGGTTAATGAATGTGGTACATCAGCATTAACTAACCACTGTGCTTTTTTACCTTTCGAAAAGTTGTCAAAAACCAACATATTTGGCACACTTGTTTTGGTGGCAGACGATCCATAAAAATCTGCACTTCTTGCCACCATTCCTGTCAGAGCACCAGATTTTATTTCGCTTAATAATTCATTCACAATGGTTGCTCTCAATACCCCTTTTTTACTGCAGGGATTAAAAGCAGTTTCTTCCGTCATCTTGCCATTTACTTTCCCGTACATATACACATTATCAAAAAATATGAGCTTAGCACCTGAAGCTTTGCAAGCATTGATTGTATTTGACATTACATGTGGCCATTTCTGGGCCCATACCTTATAATCGTATTCAAGTCCCACCAGCAAATAAACAATGGAGGATCCCTTTATAGCTTCAAGTGTCTGTTTTGCATCGCTGAGGTCTGCAGCAACTGATTCTACCCCAATAATTTGTTTCGGATGACGCGCAACGATCCGAACCTTCTCATTCGCATTCATTAAGATGGGCAATAATTCATTTGCAATGGCTCCACCAGCTCCAAGTATTGTATGTAAACTCATAGTATAATAATTATAGATGTATCTCTCAAGTAATATTCAAAATAACCAAAATAGGTGAAACAGCATTCATTTCGAAATATTTTTCAGAATTAGATAATGTCGAAAACTTACTCTTCCAAAAATCTTACCATTGCTTACTTTTGGAGCAGTTTCAGCAATTATGGACAATTTCATCGTTTCAGCAAGAAAGTACCGCCCACAGAATTTTAATACGGTTGTAGGGCAGCAGCATATAACAACCACTTTAAAAAATGCTATCAGGAATAACCAGTTAGCACATGCATTTTTATTTTGCGGCCCGAGAGGAGTTGGTAAAACTACCTGTGCACGTATTCTTGCAAAAACAATTAATTGTACCAATCAAACGCCAGAAGGAGAAGCCTGTAATACCTGCAACAGTTGTACTTCATTTGATGCGGGTACTTCTATGAACATACACGAATTGGATGCGGCAAGTAATAACTCTGTTGATGATATTCGTGCATTAGTAGAACAGGTTCGATTTGCGCCACAGGCAGGTAAATACAAAGTGTATATAGTAGATGAGGTACACATGTTAAGTGCTAGTGCCTTCAATGCATTTTTAAAAACATTGGAAGAACCCCCGCCTTACGCCATATTTATTTTGGCAACTACTGAGAAGCATAAAATTTTGCCTACCATTTTAAGTCGCTGTCAAATTTTTGATTTTAAAAGAATCACAAATAATGATACAGTTGAACACTTACAAGAAATTGTAGACAAAGAATCTATCAAGGCTGATAAAGCAGCATTACAAGTTATCGCTCAAAAAAGCGAAGGTTGTATGCGCGATTCATTAAGTATACTTGATAAAATTGTAAGTTTTACAAACGGTATCGTTACCTATCAGAATACCCTTGAACATTTAAATATTTTAGACGACGATTACTATTTCAAATTATTGGAATCTATGCAGGCACAGGATCTGCCTGCAGCCATGTTGCTTTTTGATGAAATAAATAGAAAAGGGTTTGAAGGTGATTTAGTACTGAATGGTTTTGCGGAATTTATCAGGAATTTATTAGTTTGTAAGGACCCGAAATCAGCTTCGCTTTTAGAAGTAGTGGAAGGCATGCAGACAAAATACATACAAGCTGCAGAAAAATCTGGAGTCTCTTTTTTGGTGAGTGCCTTAAATATTTTAAATGAATCTGAGATTAATTATAAAATGGCGCGCAATAAAAGATTGCATGTTGAACTCACATTGATTAAACTGAACTTTCTACAACAGGCAATTGAACTTTCTGTTGATAATGGCCAACTTGTAAAAAAAAAACGAATTGACGGGCCAATAGCTTTTAAACTTAAACAGGTTCCTCCCATCCAAATTAACACGCAGGTGCCAGTTGATGTTCCTGCTTCAAAACTTTTTATTGAAACACCAAAATCTACTGCCCCTGTAAATAAGCCTATAGCAGCAGAAGTAATTAAAACATCTACTGACCCTGTTAAACCAAAAACTCCCATTCAATTAGGTGGCACAAAAAAAGGATTGCTTGATTCATTAAGAGAAAAATATGGTGAGCAATATACCATTGAAGAAGTAAAAGATGCCGAAGTTTTGAATATGGAAAAACTCAAAACCTTATGGGACGCATTTACTATCACATTAGAAGAGCAAAAAAAGCATTCTTCTTTTGGTACTTTTAAAATTGCCAGACTATCTATTGAGAACGATATATTTTTTACCATTTCGGTTGGCTCAATCACTTCTCAAAAATTTGTGGAACAAGATAGAATGGCATTACTTGAATATCTTCAAAAAGGTTTTAACAATAGAAGTATTTCATTCGAAATATTGGTAGATGCCAGCGAGCAAGAAGAAGTACCCGTTCACTTAAGGCTAAACAGTCGCCAAAAATTTGAAAGGATTGCTGAACAATTCCCATTGGTTCGAGAATTAAAAGATCGTTTGAAGATGGATATTGATTATTAAGAACTACTTCGATTGAGTGTATCCATTTTTAATTAACCAAGGTAAAATTTTAATACGCTGATCTCCTTGTATAATGATCTCGCTATCTTTTGCAGATCCACCAGTGCCGCAGAAATTTTTTAATTGCTTGCCCAATATTTCAAGATCAGATTCAGTGCCTATAAAGCCAGTTATTAATGTTACAGCTTTACCTGCGCGATGTTTGGTTTCTAAACGCACCCTTAATTTCTGTTGAGCAGGAACAAGTGTTTTCATTATTTCATCATTAGATTCGAATGAAAAATTCGGATCCGTACTAAATACAAAACCCCGGGTATCTGGTTTGTTCTTTTTTGACATAAGTTATATTTGAATCAAAAAACTAAGAGAAACTAGCTTTTAAACTAAGATCAAGACTTTGGGCTTGATGAATCAGAGCTCCTACACTTACATAATCGACCCCAGTTGTAGCGTACTCTTTAATATTATTCAAATCAATTCCCCCACTGGCTTCGGTTTCAAATGCACCATGGATTAATTTTACAGCTATTGCCACATCCGCTGGTTTAAAATTATCCAACATAATGCGAAACACTTTTCCTTTACCAATGGCTATTACTTTTTCAACATCAGCCAAGGATCTGGTTTCTACTTCAATTTTTAAATCTTTTTTGCCCGACTGTACATAGTTCCAAGCTTTATTAATTGCTGGTTCAATACCGCCACAATAATCAATATGATTGTCTTTCAACATAATCATATCATACAAAGCATAACGGTGATTTACACCTCCTCCAATCCGAACAGCTTCTTTTTCTAAAAGTCTAAAATTGGGTGTTGTTTTTCTGGTGTCTAGTATCCGGGTATGAAATCCCTCTAATAAGGAACTATACTTTTTTGTAAGTGTTGCAATACCACTCATTCTTTGCATACAATTCAAAACCAATCTTTCGCAACTTAAAATGGTAGCAACTTTTGCAGTAATATCAAAGGCTATTTCACCAGTAACCATCTGATCTCCATCCACTTTTTTTGCATTAAAAATAGCAGAAGGTTCAACTAATTGAAAAATTCGTTCGGCAACTTTTATGCCCGCCAATATTCCGTCTTGCTTTATTTTTAATACTGCTTTCCCCTGAACAGAGGGTTCGATACAACTCAAAGTTGAATGATCCCCGTCACCAATATCTTCATGTAATGCAGAAAGAATTAAATGATCGAGGAGTTCCTGATAAGATTGCATGTTGCAAATCTAGGACTTCTACTAAAATCTAGTTGATTCGAATTGTAATAATCTGGTGTTTCCCGCCTTTGGCTTTTAACAATACCGTCATATTATATGGTTTACCAGAGCTGGTAAGTTTTCCTGTTATATATAATGTACTTCCAATTTCACGATTAGATCCCATATCAAATCCATTGATATTATTATCTTCAAAGAACATTTTTAAGGCCAGCCCGGCTTGGTTACGACCCATATTCTTAACCTCTTCCTTGTCCAAAAACTTTAAATCAATATAATCATCGAAATATTGAGCAATTTCTTCCGTATTAGCAGATTTAAATGCTTTCACAACCGCTTCTGTATCCCCCTGTTGAGCAAATGCTAAGAAACTGACTGCTAACCCAATTGTTAAGAATACTTTTTTCATGTGCTTGTTTTCTAATCTATCTGTTACATAAAACATGCCAAATTCGATACATTGAACTTGTTTGGCTAAATTAGCAGCAAATATCTAGTAAAAAATAACCTTTAGAGATGAGTAAGAAAGTGATTTTAGCGATAATGGACGGATGGGGATTAGGTAAAGTTCCCAGCGCGGATGCCATTCAACAAGCACACCCTCCATTTGTAAGTAGTTTATACAGTCAGTACCCCAATTCTACCCTAATAACCTGTGGTGAAGAGGTTGGTTTGCCCGATGGACAAATGGGTAACAGCGAAGTAGGGCACTTAAATCTCGGTGCAGGCAGGATCGTTTATCAGGAATTGCAACGTATTAATGTAGCGATCCGTACCGGTGAATTGGCATCAAATGAGATTTTATTAAATACTATTAGAAAAGCAAAAACAAATAATAAACCACTTCATTTATTGGGATTATTAAGCGACGGTGGGGTGCATTCACACACAAGTCATCTGAAAGCAGTCCTAAATGTTTGTAAAGCCGAAGGATTAACAGAAGTTTATATTCATGTGTTTACAGACGGCAGAGACACCGATCCGAAGAGCGGATTAGGTTATGTAACCGACCTGGAGAAATTCTTAGCAGGTTCTGTAGGAAAAATCGCAACAGTTAGTGGAAGATACTATGCAATGGACCGTGATAAAAGATGGGAAAGAGTAAAACTGGCTTATGATGGATTAGTGAATGCAGTTGGACCTACTGCCACAAGCGCTATTGAAGCTGTTGAAAGTTCTTATGCTGCAAATGTTTCGGATGAATTTATTCTACCAACAATTATTGTTGATGCGAATAAAAAACCAATTGCAAAGATTCAATCAGGTGATGTGGCAATCTGTTATAATTTCAGAACCGATCGTTGCAGAGAAATCACTGAAGTTCTTACTCAGAACGACCACACAGATTTCGGAATGCACAAATTAGATCTGACTTATACAACCATGACCATGTATGATCAGAAATTCAAAAATGTGTCTGCAATTTTTGAAAATGATAATTTATTAAACACACTGGGACAAGTGTTGGAGGCAAATGGTAAGAAGCAAATTAGAATTGCTGAGACTGAAAAATATCCGCACGTTACTTTCTTCTTTAGTGGTGGCAGAGAGGATCCATATACTGGCGAAAGTAGAATCATGTTACCATCACCAAAGGTTGCCACTTATGATCTACAACCTGAAATGAGTGCCGTTGAAATTACCGATAAACTGGTGCCGGAAATTGAAAATGAAACAGCAGATTTCATTTGCCTGAACTTTGCAAATACAGATATGGTAGGTCATACCGGCGTATTCAGTGCCGCAATGATTGCAGCCCAAACTGTAGATGCTTGTGTAAAAAGAGTAGTAACAGCTGCTTTAGCACATGATTATACTGTATTCCTAACCGCAGACCATGGTAATGCCGATTTCATGATTAACGAAGATGGCACCCCTAATACAGCACATACTTTGAATCCAGTACCATTTTTTATTATTGATAAAGAATGGAGAGGCCCTATAAAATCAGGTAAATTAGGCGATCTGGCACCCACTATTTTAAAGGTTATGGGTCTTGATATTCCAAAAGAAATGACAGGTAATATTCTCATCTAAACATATCATCATGAAAAAAGTAGGAATTGGGCTTCTAGTAATTCTAGTTTTATTACAAGCCTACCGACCAGCAAAAAACGATTCTAAAAAACTGGATAATGATATCTCAAAGTCTTATGTAGTTCCAGATGATGTGAAGCAGATTATTGCAAAAGCATGTAACGATTGTCATAGTAATAACACCACATATCCTTGGTATAGTAATATTCAACCAGTAAGACTTTGGTTAGATAATCATGTGAACGATGGGAAAAGACATATGAATTTCAATGAGTTCAATAGTTACCAAATTGCCCGTCAGTATAAAAAATTGGACGAATGTATCGAGCAGGTCAAAGAAGGTGAAATGCCTTTGGAATCCTATACGCTGATTCATAAAGAGGCTAAATTGACTGATAATGAAAAACAAAAATTATTTGACTGGTGCACAACAGTAAGGGATACTATTAAAGCAAGATATCCTGCTGATAGTTTGGTTTTACCGAAAAGAAAATAAATATGGAAATTACTTCTGCCAAATACAATATATCATCCGCCCTGATTACCCAATGTCCGAAACCAGACCGGCCGGAATATGCTTTTATAGGTAGGAGTAATGTAGGTAAATCATCACTGATTAATCTGCTCACTAAACAAAAAAACCTGGCCAAAACTTCGGGTACCCCTGGAAAAACGCAATTGATTAATCATTTTGATATCGAAAGCTCAGGGGCATTAAAAGGGCCTAAAGAAAAATGGTATTTAGTGGATCTTCCAGGTTATGGTTATGCAAAACGATCCATTTCTGATAGGAATCGTTGGGAGCAAATGATAGATGGATACATCCGCAAAAGAGAAAATTTGATGCAGGTTTTTGTATTAATCGATAGCCGCCATACCCCACAGAAAAATGATTTAGAATTTGTAAACCAACTAGATCATTGGCAAATCCCTTTCAGTTTAATCTTTACAAAATCAGATAAAGAGAAACCAGGTGTTGTGGCCAGAAATGTACAGGCATTTATGGATAAGCTTAGAGAAACATGGCAATTTCTTCCACGACATTTTGTAACAAGTGCAGAAAAGAAAATGGGCAGAGAAGAAATCTTAGCATTATTGCAGCAAATGAATAACGAATTCAAAAACACGAAAGAATAAAGCGGATGGAGTTACAGTTGAATCAGAAATGAAACAACAAGACTTATATGCACACTTCAATTTAATTGCAGATTTTATCTGCACAACAACTGCTAGCAAATGCTTCAGGCTTGGCTTTGAAGGCAAAACCCATTCCTAAAATATAACCCATTGCTTCGCGTAATGCGTCATTGCTTTTGAATTGCGGATTGGTATTAATGTCTGCATGAACTTCCATTTCAATATGATGTTCAATGAACAGGTCACACAATTCATAAGCAATTTCAATACTTTTTGCAACTTCCACCAACATTCTTTCTTTAATGTGGTATTTTGTTTTTGTTTTTTCATTGTGGATATACATAAATCCACCATTGTGCTCTCTTAAAAAAACAATTACAGTTGCAAATTCTGTATCCTCACCTTTTACCTGACTATCAGTGCCGATACATACTTTAAGTTTAATACGTTTTTCTGTCTCTTGAATAATAGCATCTTCCACCGCTTGTTTGATGGGTAAATTAATCAGCTCACCGTTAAATTTTCGCCAACGCATAAGATTGATGTTTTTGTAATTTACCAAATAAAGTCTGCGAAACCTTTACTTGTAAATGATGTTATTATTAACAGAGGGTGGAAAACCTCAAAAAAAATATGGCGCATTCGGAGTATCTAAGTAAGCAATATTGTCATATTTTAAAGAATAGTACGGATATTGTTATACTGTAAAACTTAATATAATTCAATGAAAATACTCTTAACCTATCTCAAGCCATATAAATGGCATATTATTCTGGCATTAGCACTTGCCGGAATTAACCAAACCTTTTCGATGTTCGACCCCATGATCTTTGGGAAGCTGATCGACCGTTTTGCAAGTCATCCTAAAGTTGCAGACAATGGTGCTATCAGGGATGAAAGCACTTATGTAAGAGGTCTTGGCTTTATGCTGTTTTTATTAGTTGGAACTGCAATGGTTAGTAGAATTGCTAAGGCATTTCAGGATTATACTGTAAACGTGATTATTCAGAAATTTGGTGCTAAGATTTTTACTGATGGGCTAAAGCATTCAATGCGACTTCCCTACCAGGAATTTGAAGACCAAAGAAGTGGTGAAACCTTATCGATCTTAACAAAAGTAAGAAGTGATACAGAGAAGTTTATTGGATATGTAATTAATGTATTATTTGGAATTTTAGTAAGTGTGATTTTTGTTTCCATTTATGCTACCCGTTTACATTGGTCAATTATGCCTATCTACATGGGGGGTGCTTTTTTAATTGCGATAGTGACCAATTTATTGAGCAAAAAAATAAAATCCATTCAAAAAAATATTGTCAAAGAAACTACTTCGCTTGCTGGTTCTACCACCGAAAGTTTACGCAATATTGAATTAGTAAAAAGTCTTGGACTTACTGATCAGGAGGTAAAAAGATTAAACACGAATACCTATAAGATTCTTGGATTAGAACTTAGAAAAGTAAAAAACATTCGCTCTCTGAGTTTTATTCAGGGAACAATGGTGAATTTTTTACGTCAGGTAATTACGTTCACATTGATGTGGTTATTGTTCAGAGAAGTATTAACTGTTGGTCAGCTGATATCCCTACAATTCTATAGCTTCTTCATTTTTGGACCGTTACAAGAAATTGGAAGTATTATTATTAGTTATCGTGAAGCCGAAGCATCAATGAGTAATTTTCACAACCTCATGCTAAAAAGTGTAGAGCCTAAACCATTAGAGCCTAAACAAGTTGGTATGATTGAAGAATTAGAATTCAAAAATATTGCCTTCAAACATCAAACAGCTCAATACAAAGCGCTCGACGATATTTCATTTAATGTAAAGAGGGGTGAAACTATTGCTTTTGTAGGGCCATCCGGCGCTGGGAAAAGCACTTTAGTTAAACTCTTAGTAGGGTTATATAGAACACAGGATGGAACAATATTCTATAATGGAATTGATGGTCATGAAATAGATTTCGATGAGCTTCGTAATCAAATAGGGTTTGTTACACAAGACACACAGTTATTTGCAGGAACCATTCGGGAGAATCTAACTTTTGTATTCCCAGAAGCAACAGATGATGAAGTTAGAGATGCACTTCATAAAGCAAGCTGTGACAATCTTTTATCCAGAGCCGAAAAAGGATTAGATACTATGATTGGTGAAGGTGGTCTAAAATTAAGTGGAGGAGAAAAACAAAGATTGTCTATAGCCAGAGCACTTTTGCGTCATCCACATTTGCTCATATTTGATGAAGCAACTTCGTCATTAGATAGTATTACTGAAGAAGAAATCACCAATACTATACGCAGAATCTCTACAGAAAAAGAACAGATCACTGTAATGATTGCTCACCGTTTAAGTACAATCATGCACGCAGACAGAATCTATGTACTTGAAAAAGGGCAGGTAGTAGAAACTGGCAGTCACCATCATTTACTGGAAGAAAAAGGATTGTATTATGCGATGTGGCGTCAGCAAATTGGAGAAAGAAAAATGTTAGCTACAGTTTAAAAGAAAAGGCAGGAAAATAATTCCTGCCTTTTCTTTTTAAAATTTACTTTTAATATACTCAATCATATTTGGGTTTTCCAATCCCTCCATATCGCTTAGTTCCAGTTCAATAGCTTTATTGCTCATCATTATTTCAATAAATGAAAAAATAAGCGATACTGTAAAAGCGAGTAAACTAGCTGCAAAGAAAATATTAGCTACAAATTTTTCATCGATATAAAATAGAAATATGGAAAAAATTGCTGCAATAAAAGTTATGATCCCTAAGCCTTGCATATGTTTGATCAATTTCAATCGATAACGCAAACTTTTGATCTGAGCGTGTATCGTTTTATTCTCTTGCTTAGTGTCTATATATTTATCATGAAGGCTTCTAACACGATTCGACAATGCAAGAAATCTATTAGTATATGCAAGCATTACCAAACTAATTGCAGGGAATAAAAGTGCAGGGGTGTTTATAGAAATGTCCATACTTAAAATTAGGCTTTTGTTTTAAAACTCAATGGCATATTGAGTTTTACACTAAAGTTACGACCCATATTAAATACACCCATCCTGCCGGTAACAGGATTAACATCAGTGTATTTTAAGCGACTCAAATGGCTCTGATATGCCACATCAGTAAGATTATTGATGCCAATATAAATACTGAAAACAATTTTTCCATCATGTACAAAATCTGTTCCAGTTCCGAAGTTTAGTAAGGTATATCCAGGTGTGGCAGTTTCTGTATTATAAGCAGAAAACACCCTGTTTTGTGCAGCAACATTATCCAATTCAAGTTTCAAATAACTATTCCTTAAATATTTATCTTTCTTATTAAAATTAGCCCTTAACACACTCAATAATCTTGGAGAAGGCACAAAAGGAATTTTATTAGTCCCTTCAAACTCCTGATTAAAATGGGCAGCAACTAATGAAAAATTATTTTCAAAGTGTAACCAGTCAAGTGGATGTGGATGGATATCAAGTTTTGCCTCAAATCCGTATAACGATGCTATTGCCTGGCGAAATTTGAATGCAGTTAAATCGTTTCCACCTTGATTCACCAATGAATCACCGCCAAGTACTGATTCTAGTTTGCTGTAAAAAATATAGTTCTGTATGTTATTATAGAATGTACTAACAGCAAAACTAATATGGTCTTCATTATATTCGAAACCTGCATCAATCTGAAAAGCAGTTTCGGACTTTAAGTTTTGTTCTCCGTATTCAAAACGATTGGTTCCTTCATGAGCTCCATTACTTGCTAATTCAGAAACACTAGGGGCCCTATAACTTCTTGCCACATTTATTTTCCAAGTTAAAGACTCATTAACTGAATAACTGATACCAACACTTCCACTTAGGTTTGAGAAAGAGCGACTAAAATCATCAAATCGTGTTACAGCATTCTCCATGTATTTAAAACCGTGCAAACTTCTGTGATCTGCTCTTATTCCACCGCTCACTGTTAAATTATCAAAGGTTTTTTTGGTATAAAAGAAAGCACCTACATCAAACAAATTATATTCAGGAATGAGTACTTCTTTTGCAAGATTTTGATTCTGTTGGTACATACCAGTAATTCCAATTGAATTAAGCCAGCCATTGTTTTCAGTGATATGATATTGGAAATTATAATTAATGGTTTTTAAATCAAAGAAAAGATCTGGTATAAGTGAATTTGCCTGGTCACCAAATTCCCTTCTTTTATTATCCTGATATCCTAAGTTTACCGTCATTCTTCCTCCAGGTACAACAAAATTATTATCACTCGCAATTTTAAAATGAGTGACTTGTTGATAAGGTGTATAAAGGATTCTACTATTCAACTCGTCACTTGTAGCTATATGTGAAAGAATCGTTTCCGGGTAAACAAGAAACTGCCCTGTATTTGCATCTCTTGCACCTTCTATTACTCCAATATGTTGATTGAAATTGCTGATTATGATATGGCTGTATCCCCAGGATTTATTGACGCCAATATAGCCTCCAAAATTCCTTTCATTGAATCTGCTATTGAAAACTTTTCCATCATATGCATTCTGATAATCACCCGCATTTTTATAAGTGCCATAAGCGTTGAAATTGAAACCGTTTTTCAAATGCCCCGCAAGATTTGCATTTGTTCCAAACAAGCCATTGTTTCCATTGAACGTGCCCATTATATTACCACTTATTGTTCCTCTTTGAACAGGCACATTGGTAATCAAATGCACAACTCCAGCCATGGCATCGCTTCCATAAAAAAGTGAAGCTGGGCCTTTTAGAAGTTCTACTTTTTGAATGCTGTATTCATCTACTTCGATACCATGTTCGTCTCCCCATTGTTGCCCCTCTTGCCTAACACCATCATGAACTGTTACTACTCGGTTATATCCTAGTCCACGAATCACTGGTTTACTAATTGCCGGTCCGGTTCCTAAACTTGCCACACCAGGAACCAATTTGCTGATTGCATCAATAATATTAGTAGAAGATGATTGCAATAAGTCGGATCTTTTAAGAATTGAGATTGGCTGAGATGATAGTTTTGTTTTTGTTGCAGATGCCACACCGGTAACTGTAACTTCTTCATGTTCAACAACAGTTTCTGTCATGCTAAAATTCTTCTCTACTTTCCCATTGATATCAATATTTTCAATGATGGTTGCAAATCCTTGAAATGATATTTCTACCAGATATTTTCCAGCTGGGATACCCTGACTAACAAAGAATCCTTTGCTATCAGAAATGGTTCCAGATTTAGATTCATGAAAAAAAATGCTTGCTCCAACAAGGGGATCACCCGTTTTTTGATCGATTATTTTCCCGGTTAAAAATGATTTATTATTTCCAGAAGGCGTATTGCCTTTTACAGTATGTTGGTTTTGTTGTGCATTTGAAATGCCAATTAATACCGTAAATCCAATAAATAGCTGATATATAAAATTGCGCATTGTTACATTTTAGGACTACTGATTAAAGTATAAAGCATGTAGTAAATGCTGATTCAAAAGCGAATCTAGGACTGCAAATATATTGTAGCATTAAAGATTCTATGTTCCATTTTACTATTTTAACGAATGTATATCAGTTCGCTATAAACCATAATCCTGGCTTGGCCCTCCAATTATTACAATTTTTTGACAAAAAATGAAGTTTTTTTGAGGTTTTAAGCAATAAATCTGCTTTAGGATGCAGCAATTAAAAGCATTTTATGTCTATATTTAGGGGAACTTAAATTCCCCTCATGACCGAACAGGCAATTATCTCGGGTTGTTTACACAATGACGTTGCTGCGCAACGGGAGTTGTATAACCGATATAGTCCTAAAATGCTCAGTGTTTGTTATCGCTTTGCTCAAAGTCGCGAAGACGGTGAGGATATGCTGCAAGAAGGATTTATCAAAGTATTCACCCAGATACATACTTTTCAAAATAAAGGTGCTTTTGAGGGATGGATTAGAAGAATCGTTGTTCATACTTGTATCAATTTTTTAAAGAAGTATAAGAAATTCAACGAAAGTGTTGATTTGGATTATGCAAGTTATTTACAAGTAAAAGAAGAAACAGTTCCCTCTATCATGCAGGCGCGCCAAATTGTTGAATGTATTAGATTATTGCCATTAGGTTACCGAACGGTATTGAATTTGTACGCTTTGGAAGGTTACAGCCATAAAGAGATTGGCGCAATGTTGGACATCGAAGAGAGTACCAGCAGAAGCCAATACACCAGAGCCAAAACAATGCTAGAGAATATCCTAATAAGAAAACAAATCATCGAAAAGCCAAAAGAAGAATTCAACTTATTGGCCACGTTGAAAAAATAGTTGCTGCTGCCCTGTATATGGATAACAATATGTACCAAGACGAATTGGAAGAATTTCTTCAGGATGAGGTTAAAGACCATCGAATGTATCCTTCTGACCAGATCTGGAGAAATATACAGAATGAGGTTCACGGTCCTCAAACCTGGCCAGCACTTACTTTTATTTCCATATTCATCATTTCAGCACTTACTGTAGCTACGCTTATTAATAATCATCCGGCACAAAAAGCAGGCAAACTGGTTGTTCTTAAAAACGGCTACGATAAAAAAATTATTCCAACAGATCAGCCTTCAGTTAGTTCTGATTTCAATGCCATTTCTGCTGAACAAGTAACTGCATCTACTATCGCTCAAATTGAACAACAACAATTAAAGGATGAAGCCAATAGGGTTGTTTCAGAAGCACCAATTATACCTATCCGGTTTATAAAAGAAGTTGCAGCAACTGCTGTTCCTGAACAAATACTGAAAGAAATTCAATTACCTACAAAACCTTCTTTTTTAGAAGAATCAAACTCAAATAATAGTGCTGCAACAACAATAGTTAAAGAAGAAGGATCAAATAAGAATGCAAATCTTCTTATAGATGTGCCCGAATCAAATTCAGCTTTTGAATCAAAAACAGGAATCAAAAAACTTTCAGCAGAAAATAATGCCACTCAAAACAATGCTTTAGTGCAAGTTGCAGAGAACAATAAAATAGAAGCTATTTCAACAGACGAATACCTTAAAGAATTCGCGTATAAACCAATCACAACAGTAAGTACAAAGAATTCGAAATTTGGATTTGGCTTCTTTATCACACCTTCAACAAGCTATCGGAGTTTATCAGACTTTAAAGCCAAAGAAATTCTGGGAACCGCTCCGGCAACAGCCCCTGTTGGTTTGAACTATACTACTAACATTAACGAAATTGTTCGTCATAAACCAGCTGTTGGTTTGGAATTAGGATTTGCTGTTTTGTATAATATGTCAAACCGTATTAAATTCAAAACTGGCATTCAATTCAATATCCGACAATATTATATTGAAACTTTTCAATCAGTGGCAGATGTAACTACCATTTCATTGGTGAATAATCATGGCATAGAAAACGTAAGTGTTTTATCGCTTTATAATAATAATAATGGATACCGTAATGCAGAATTAGACAATAAAATGTACCAGGTATCTATTCCTATAGGATTCCAATATGATATCATAAAAGGGAAGCACATAGGAGTTACAGCAGAAGCATCTATTCAGCCCACTTTTACCTTGAATAAATCCTTGTATTTATTATCAACTGATTATAAGCACTACGCTGACGGCAATAGCCTTATGCGCAAATGGAATATCAATAGTTCTTTGGGAATAAACCTTACCTACCAAACAGGTGTTTATCAATGGTTCTTAGGGCCACAGGCTAGATTCCAACACCTGCCTACGTATTCCAATAAATATCCGATTACAGAATACCTGATGGACTATGGTATTCGACTTGGCTTTATCAAACAGATTAAATAATTTATCATCACTTTGTTAAAGCAGTACCATCAATTGAAAAATTTGATGGCACTTACCTGCTTTTGAATATTTTTGGTTATGAAAAATTGCTTCTACTTAATTGTGATTCTGTTTATAATGGCTGGTTGCAAGAATAAAAAAGCCATTAAAAACGAAAAGCCGAATTCAGATACTACAAAATTTTACGCCCTTCATAGTTTCTTTAATGAACAAATTGTAGATGTTGATTTAAGGGCATATCCTATTTACCTAATCAAAGAACGGAACGGGAAAAGAGATTCTATTGGAATTGATAAAGAATTATTTAAATCCATGGCTTCTGCTTTTTTAAATAAAGATATTAGTACTCCAGAAATGCATGATAAATTCACAGAATCTGTTTTTCATGATTTAAGTACTAATAGTTACACTTTAAATTATCGACCAAAGTCGGTAGATGAACCCATTCAAAACATTGATATTTTATTGGATGAAAATACCAATATTGTAAAACGTGTTTTTATCAGAATTGAAACAATGAATAAAGACACTAGTATTGTGGAACAATGGAATTGGAAAGCTGGTAAAAGTTTTCAGATAAATCGATTTTCCAAGACCCCTTCTGGTTATGTGTCCAATGAATTTAATTATGTCAATTGGAATGATCGAAAAAAATGATAGCGCAGGATGACCGCAATTGAGTTTCAAAAAATAGCACACACTATTCCCACAAATCCTGGTATTTATAAATACTATGACAATAATGACGTGTTGTTATATGTAGGAAAAGCGAAAGATCTTCGCAAGCGCGTTAGCTCTTATTTTTCAAAGACATTCACCACTTATAAAACACACGAACTTGTAATACGAATCAAAAAAATTCAATTCACCATCGTTGATTCAGAGCAGGATGCATTTTTATTAGAAAATTCTTTGATCAAAGAATATCAGCCTAAGTACAATATTAATTTAAAGGATGACAAAACTTATCCTTTTATTGTAATTAAGAAAGAACCTTATCCAAGGGTATTTCTGACCCGTAATAAAATAAACGATGGTTCAGAATATCTCGGACCATTTACTTCTGCTGGTAATGTGCGTGAACTTATTTCTTTTATAAAACAATTTATACCCCTTAGAACCTGTAAACTTCCTTTAACAGAATCAAATATTCAAAAAGGAAAATTCAAGGTTTGTCTTGAATATCATTTAGGCAACTGCAAAGCACCTTGTGTTGCTTTACAGAATGCATCTGATTATGATGATGGGTTACAACAAATGCGCAACATGCTAAAAGGAAATCTAAATCCTGTAATTGCTCATTTCAAAAGAGAAATGCAACAATCGGCTTCAGATATGGCATTTGAAAAAGCAGAGCTGATGCGTAAAAAAATTGAGCATTTAGAAAACTATGAGGCAAAATCAATAATAGTTAGTAAGCATCTTTCCAATCTGGATGTCTTCTCGATTGTAAGAGAAGCACAATGGGGATACGTAAACTATCTGATGGTTCAGAATGGTACAATCGTTCAAACACATACGGTTCCTTTAGAAACAAAACTCGAGGAAACAGATGAAGAGGTTCTGAGTTTTGCAGTAGCTAATTTGCGTAGCACATTTAATAGCTTATCAAACGAGATTATTGTTCCTATTGCAATTGACTATCCAGACCCATCAATAACGATCACTATTCCAAAAGCGGGGGATAAAAAGAAGCTACTGGAACTCTCAGAAAAAAACGTTTATTATTTTAAAGAGGCATTACACAGAAAACAATTATTGCATTTAGAAGGAAAAACAGATCAGGAAAAGAAAAAAGTTTTGTACGAGTTACAGGATTATTTACAGCTTTCAGAAGTACCTACACATATCGAGTGTTTTGATAATAGTAATTTTCAGGGAAGCTTTCCGGTTTCAGCAATGGTATGCTTCAAAGATGGTATGCCAAGTAAGAACGACTACCGACACTATAATGTAAAAACGGTTGTAGGCATTAATGATTTCGCAACCATGACAGAAGTCGTTTACAGGCGATATAAGCGGGTACTGGACGAATCTCTCCCAATTCCTCAATTGATAATCATTGATGGAGGCAAGGGGCAATTAAGCGCTGCTATGGAGAGCATTCATAAGTTGGGCTTGCATGGTAGAACAACCGTAGTGGGTTTAGCAAAAAACGAAGAAGAATTATTTTTTCCTGGTGATAGTAGCTCTATCAAAATGCCATGGGATAGCGATAGTTTAAAACTTGTAAGAAGGATTAGAGATGAAGTGCATCGCTTTGGAATAACATTTCATAGAAATCAACGCTCGAAAGGAAGTTTTAAGAATGAATTAGAAACGATTACTGGAATTGGTAAGCAAACAGCAGAACAATTATTGAAACAGTTTAAGTCTGTAAAAAATGTTAGAGAGCAATCCTTAGATAATTTAAGTAGCATAATTGGACCTCAGAAAGCGGGATTGATTTTTAATCATTTCAACCAATCTGAAGAGGAGAAAACATAAAAAAGGGGCCAGGATGAACATCCAGCCCCGTTTTAAAATCCAATATCCTATGAAAAACCATAACTAAGTTAAGTAATCTATTGCATTAAAAAAAGAGAACTTACTCTAAAAACAGCATTTTTTTGACGATTTTCAAAAAAAAAGAGGCAAAAATGCCTCTTTTTTAAAAATTATTTTCTCTTTAAACTAGTATGCCCAAAGATCCTGCTCGTAATTGAATATCTTCTCTTTGATATTTTGTCCTTCTAACAAACGCATCAAAGGATCTTTTATTAAACCATTTAAGTATTTATCTCCAGGATTATTAATGGTTGATTTAATAACATATCCCGAAAAATAGCGGCTTTCAAAAAGTTCCTCCCAAGACATACGTCCTGCAAAGTTTTTGGGATTGTATACCTCGTATTTCACCAATGATTTTCTTAAGTCTGGATAATAAATCCAAAACAAAGTTCTTGGTTGAGATTTACCTGCCACAACTTGTTTTGCAATTGGAGCAATTCCAATTATTCTACAAGTCATTTTACTTGATTCTTTATCAAAAATCCATTGTTCTTTAACGCGGAAAGTATAAACAGAATCAGGAGCGAATCTTGGTTTTCTGGTAATTACTCTTTCTATAACACCACTCACTGGATCTGCTACTTCAACCGTATCTAAAGCACCGGCAGTAAGATTAGCAACCTGATCAGCAGTTAGAGGTGTTTTAAACAAATCGTTATCAGGAGAGAATGCTACAACACTATCATACTTAATTGCATTCAATAATATAGAAAAAAAGCGTTGATCTCCATTATCGTCTTTACCCGGATACATAAACCCTTGGTTCATTTTTTCATGTCCATCAATTTCTTCCCAAACAAACTGACTCCAAACCTGATCATCCTCACGGATATAATCATAATCCAGGGGTTTTCTGTCTTTTGTCAATTGACGCTCTACTGCATAGTTGCTTCTCAAAGAAACTTCCTGTTTCGTATCAAATCCGCCAACGATAGTGGTATCGAATCTAACATTAACGGTAGAATTTGGAGGAGGCGTACTTGTCACAGCACCTGTTGCAGGTCTTGTAGTATCTGGAGACACAGTATTAGCTGCATTATTATTTAAATACGCTGACTTAGTTCTAGGCTTAGCATTCGTATTTGTTGCTGGTGCGGTGGTTGGCGGCGCAGCTGTAGGTGCTGCGGTTGTTTTTGCACCACCTGTCTTATATTTTGATTGAGCATGCACAATAGCATTCATCCCAACAAAAAACACCAAACCAAATACTATTAATTTTTTCATACCCACATTTATTGAAGTGTAAACGAAATATTTTGATCTAATTGTCTATTTCCACCAGGTCCTTTCACTTTAATTTCATCAATTACAACAGTTGAACCAGGTTGACATCTTTTAAGTAAAGTTTGTGCTTCAGCATTAAAATAATAACCGGTTACTTCTGCAACACCCAATCCATCATCAAAGCCTTTACCTGTGCAGATTAATGTAAAAGATGTAACCTCATATCTAACGCCTTCGAAAACGAAATCACGTAATTCAGCAGCAACCCCTTTTTGAACGCGAAAAACATTGGCTGCAATTGGTCCACCAGCTTTTCCACCCACTGTTGCCAATGGATCCGGAACTCTTTTGATTGGTATTGTAATTTTTTGAGAGGTTTTGCCATCAGAAGCGGTAACGATAGCAGAACCTAAATTATTACAACTAACAATATATTGTCCAGGTCCGTCTTTTCTAGAACTCACTCCATTACCATCAACAGATACATTTACTTTTTCATCACCACCACCACCTGTAACGCTTAATGGATTATCAAGGCCTTGATAGAAAACGCGTGTTTTATCGGTAGATACAACTAAACCTGAAGGAACACCAACCGTATATCTTACTTCTTTATCAACTTTAGCAATAGTGCCATCTGGTTTCACAAATGAAATGCTTACTCTTTTAACTGCCGGGCCAGAGCCGCTTACAGTAGTTTTATATTCAGCAGAACCATCTTCTTTAACACTAACAGGCGCGCCATCAATGGTAATATTTGGTTTTGCGGCTTTACTAAAGGCACCAATACCTGTAGTGATAATTAATTCTTCACCAGGCATCAAATACTGAGAGTTTGTTCCAGCGAATGCCTGAAACTCATCATAAATCAATTCAACTTCTCCAATTTCTTTATGACAATATTCTACAACTTGTGCTTCACTATTTTTAATATCGTTTTGAAACTTACTCAAAATAGTTATTGCAGCAACAGTAGGTGTCATATGAAAATAGAGGTAAGCCAAATCATCTTTAACTGCTTTATTCTTTGTAGGAGGAGGCGTTAAATCTAAAGGCAAAGTAGGTCCGACTTCTTTTGCCACATCTGGATCAATAGCTAATAGATCTTCTTTATACTTTTTCAGTTTGTCGAATAAAATTTTCCCTTTGCCTTTTCCAGTTGGTGCATTTTCTACTAACAATCGAGTAGCTGCTTCCAAATCGTCTTCTTTATAATCTTCTACCCCTTCTACTAATTTCAACCCTGATTCTTGCTTTAATTCAAGCTTTAATGCCTCAATATAAGCATAGAGCTCATCGGATATTGCCTTAGCTTTTTGTGCTTTTGGCATCCAAATCTCAGCTTTTTCTTTTGTCTTAGGGTCTTCTAATTTTTTCTGAAATGACTTGAAGATATCAACATTCTTTCTCTCCACCATTGAACTAGCGGTGTTCAAACTGTTATTCACAGTTTTGAATGCGTTCAAGATTTCGTTAGAAACATTCAGTGCCAGTAATGCTGTAAGCACTAGGTACATCATGTTGATCATCTTCTGCCGCGGCTCCTTAGGTAATGACATGCTAACTTAAATTTAGAAATACAAATTTTTGAATTGGTTCAGCTTGCGCTTATTATTTTCCCTGCATAGCAGTTAACATGCTGCCATAAACCTGATTTAATTTGCCTAGGTTATTTGCAAGTGCTGCAATCTCTGCTTTTGCTTTGAGTGCATCATCTGCAGTGCCTGTCATTGCAGCAGAAGCTTGCGACAGTTTACCATAGAATTGATTCAGTGCTTTCAGGTGATTATTACTCTCCTGTAATTCCAATTCGTAAATTGTATTTAAAGATGTAAGGTTCTTATTCAAACCTTGCATTTGTTCATGAAAATTCTTTGCAGATTCCGCAGCACCACTAAAGCCAGCTAATGAATGACTAGCATGTTGAGTTGCATCTTTAAATGCTACAAATGCTACAGCTGCTTCTTTAGCTTTTGATGAGAAATCAGTAGTAGATTTAACCACATCACCAATCTCACCCATATGTTCTACAGTGGTTCCTAATTTTTGAAAACTACTACTCAACTTACTTAAGTTAGCTGGAGTAATTTCTGCGTCTTGTAACATTTTATCCAATTGCTTTAATGCAGGATTTCCTTTATCAACAGGAGCTGGAGCATAAGAAGGGCCCATATCAGGAGGAGGTAAAATAGCATACACTAAAAAGATAAGAGCTTCTGTACTCAAACCAACTTTTAATGCAACATCTGCCCAAGATAAGTGCAGAATCTTACCCATTGCACCAAAAATTACAACAGCAGCACCAACACATACAATTACGTTAACTGCTCTATTTACAGTTGGAGAAACACCTTGGGCCATAACGGTTATTTTTTAATATTAGTTAAAACGTTTTTTTTAAAGCCAGTATAATTTATGATTATACCTTTCAATTTTCAGCGAATTTATTAGAGTAATTATTTTTTAGTCTTAGGAGCTAAGTCGATTACACAACGGAATCCTATATAAGATTTTGCAGTATCCTGATACTCAAAGTTTCTGGTACTTACTTGCAAGAAATATCCTACATCTTTCCAGCTGCCTCCACGAATTACTTTACGTTTCATTCTTGGGGGATCAGAGTCTTTCGCATCTATACGAACATCAGGACTCATGTCGCTAACAAAGTTGTAAGCTCCTTCATAGAAATAAGAATTGGTCCACTCAGCCACGTTTCCAGCCATATTGTATAAACCATAATCGTTAGGCCAATAAGCATCTGCACGTACGGTATAGAATCCGCCATCTTCTGCGTAATTACCACGACCTGGCTTAAAGTTGGCTAATAAACAACCTTTTTTGTTTCTTAAATAGTAGTTACCCCAAGGATACATGGAATTTGTACGAGCACCTCTTGCGGCGTATTCCCATTCTGCTTCACTTGGCAATCTGAAATCACTTTCAACAGCTAATTTTTTTCTTTCTAAAAAGCTATTCAAATAATGAGAGCGCCAATGACAGAAGGCAACAGCCTGCTTCCAGGTTACCCCAACTACTGGATAATTTCCAAATGAAGGGTGAGAAAAATATCTTTTTGTCATTGGTTCATTATAAGAATAAGAGAAGTCTCTCATCCAAACCAATGTATCTGGATACACTTGTTGATCTCTTTTTACTATGAATTCTTTGCGAGGATGCCCTGTATTTTCTCTTTTTGCAGCAGCTTGTAAATCGAAATACTCGATTCTATATACCAATTTTTCAGGATCGATCTCAGCTTTACCATATAATCTATTATCTGGCGCAAGATTCAATTCGTTTAATTTTTCGATGGTATTTCTATCGTATTTGATGGTAGCCACTTTTTTAGGATCAACAGCCATGGTATCATCATCTTTATTAATCCCCTGTCCGAAGAGGATTTTAAAAGCTAGAGAATCTCTTGTCCAGCTAACAAACTGACGATACTCATTATTAGTAATCTCAGTTGCATCCATCCAGAAACCAGGAATAGAAACTTGTCTGTTACGAGTAGTCATGTTATAACTGATATCCTCATCACTAGGTCCCATATGAAATGTTCCCGGTGGAATGTACACCATGTGCAGCGGACGATTCATGCTCTGTTTAGCAGCTGGCGCTAAACCATGTAACTGTCCATCATCGGGCATAGATGATTTTGTGTTGCCTCCTTTTTTGAAAAAGCAGGAACTCATGCTTAGTGAAAATGCCGCTAATAGTATTATAGTTAAGTACCCTTTCATTTGATCAGAATGATTTTTTATGACAGTGACAAATATAAGTTTTTCATTGGCTCTAAACCTTATTTGAGATTTTGTTACCAATAAATTTAATCGTGTAGAAATCTACCTATGGGGTTACTTTTTTGTGCGAAAAAAAACATTTTCGGCATCAGATACCGTTGTCATTTGCAGCAAATTAGAACAAAATCTGTTACACATTTGCTAAAAAGTCAACAATATTATAAAAAGGTCTCAAACAGGTAAAATTCTTACAGATATAAAAAGCTACCGGAATAGCTGTTTCTCTGTTTGCTAATAACGAGAAATTGCTCAAATTAGTTTCTCCGGACTGAATTATTTTATTGGGTATGTATTTTTTCATGACTGAGGGGAGATTTTGTTCGAATTCCCTTCCAGTTATGGCAATTTCCAATACCTCAAAACAATATAATTGCAATAGAGAAGCCCATATTCCAAATGAACCCGGGTATTTAAGGGTGCTCTCTTGCAAGGTATAACTCAGCTTTTTAGCCAGATCTGCCCAATCTTTCCTATCAAAAACCTTTGACAAGTAAAGCAAATTTGATGCCATAATACCATTTCCACTTGGAGTAGCACCATCATAGACTTCTTTTTTTCTTAAAATCACGTCATTTTGCTGGTCGTGGGTAAAGTAAAAAAAGCCAGTTTCTGCCTCTGTAAAATGTGCAATTAACATCTCAGTTAACTCTCTAGATTTTATTAAATAAGATGCGTCACCAGTTATTTCTTGTAAATGAATAAGTGCTTGTATGAGATATGCGTAATCGTCCAGAAACGCTGGTTGCTTTGCTACCCCATTTTTATATGTATGATACCAATTGCCATCAGGCTGTCGGAAACTTTGCTCCAAAAAAGTCATATGCTTTTTCGCAGTTTCTTTATAAGCATTTACCCCTAACGCCGCATAGGCTTTTGAATATGCAGTGCTCATCAGAGCATTCCACCCCAGTAATATTTTATCATCTAAAGCAGGCCTTATTCTTTTAGCCCTTGCATCAAATAAGATCTTTTTTGAGTGGTCCAATAATTTTATAAAGTCAGCAGGAATAAGTTCATTTAGCTGTGCAAATTTTTCCGGACTTTCTTTAACCCATAAAATATTTGTGTGTTCCCAATTTCCTCCTTCTTGTACCTGATAATACTTACAAAAAATGATTGCATCTTCTTTAAGAAGTTCTCTGATTTCTTCGAATGACCATGTATAGAATTTGCCTTCCACCCCCTCACTATCTGCATCCAATGCACTAAAGCATCCACCCTCTTCACTTCTTAGTTCTCTTTCTATAAATACAATGCAATTTTGAATTGTTGAAGCATAAACAGGATTACCAGTAATTTGATAAGCTTCCGCTATTACAGAAATCAACAAGGCATTATCATATAACATCTTCTCAAAATGAGGTGCCAACCATTCATTATCAGTACTATACCTCGAGAATCCTCCACCCAATTGATCATGAATTCCACCATCGATCATTTTATCAATGCTTAACAAAGCCTGATTTAAAGCATCTTCGTTTTTTGTAAAATGATATTGCCTTAATAAAAATTGAATCGAAAATGTTTGAGGAAATTTTGGAGCTTTCCCAAAACCACCCCAGACTTTGTCTCCAGATTGCAGTAGGTTTTTTGTAATTACATCAAGCTGTTCCACAGTAACAGAACTGTTTTGATGGTCGCTGGATTTTATTTGAATTCCAAATGAGTTGGCAGATTGTAAATGTTCTGTTAGGTTCTCCGCCTGTGATAAGATCTCGTGCTTTTTCTCCTGATACGCTTTATGAATTCCCTCTAAAGTTTCTTTCCAACTAGCCCGGTTATACGCTCTTTCTGGAGGGAAATAAGTGCCCCCATAAAAAGGTTTCGCTTCTGGAGTTAAAAATACATTCAAGGGCCAGCCACCAGCGCCAGTGATGGATTGAACAGCATCCATATAAATATGATCTAAATCGGGCCGCTCCTCTCTATCAATTTTGATATTGATAAAATATTGGTTCATCATGGAAGCCGTGGTTTCGTCTTCAAAACTTTCTCTTTCCATCACATGACACCAATGACAAGCAGCATAACCAATACTTACCAAAATCGGCTTGTCTTCAAGCTTTGCCTTTAGCAATGCTTCTTCGCCCCATGGAAACCAGTCTACCGGATTATGAGCATGTTGTAATAAGTAAGGGCTGGTTTCATGAACCAATCGATTCGTATGTTTTGACTGCATTTTTTATAATTATAGGGCAAAATAAACAAGTTAAAATAAAAATCCCCCTCCTGTTTAATGGAGAGGGTTATAATAAGTTATCAATGAATACTATTTTTTTGGAGTGGGTGTACTCAAGAAATGATCTAAAGCAGCACACATGCTTGGTCTTTGAGGGGAAGGAACTTTAATTTCCAAATTCAAACCTGCCTCTTCCACTGCCTTTGAGGTATTACTTCCAAAAGCTCCAATAACAGTGCCATTTTGTTTAAAATCAGGCATATTATCGAACAAACTTTTTACACCACTTGGCGTAAAGAAACAGATCACATCATAATCGATTTTTTCAATGACATGTCTAATATCATTGCTGATACTACGATACATAAATCCTAATTGAAACTCGCATTTGTTATTTTTCATCCAACCAACTATTTCGTTATCCTGCTGGTTTTCGCTACATACATAAAGGAATTTCTCATTCTCTTTATGTTTATTAATCACTTCAAACATGCTTTTATTAGTGCCATCAGCACCATAAAACACTTTGCGTTTTCTATATAAGATAAATTTTTGTAGATAAAGTGCAACTGCCTCAGTGATACAGAAATATTTTGTATCCTGACCGATACTAATCTTCATCTCTTCGCAAGTGCGAAAAAAATGGTCAATTGCATTTCTACTTGTAAAAATAACTGCTGTATAAAACAGAATATCGATTTTCTGTTTCCGGAATTCTCTTGCTGGAATGCCCTCTAACTTAATAAAAGGAAGAAAAACTAACTCAACTTGGTGCTTGCGTTCTAAATCGAAATAAGGTGATTTATCACTTTCGGGTTTGGGCTGAGAAATTAGAATCTTCCTAGCTTTCTTCGTCGTTCCTGAAATTTTTGAACCGCTTTTTGCCATGCTTCTAGTCTAAAAAAAATGGTTATAATAAAATACTTCCCGTTGCAAAATTGACTAAAAGTTTATATATCAATACGAGCGGAAGTAGTTCAACAGCACAAAGGTACAAGAAAAAGTGAAAGGCGCTCACTTTCAAATTTGTTCTGATCACTCCAAATGAAATCAAATAACGGTAAAAGAAAAGTGCTAATACAATCGCTGCGGAAATAGTTATAGATACCTGTTTGATGGGCAATGGAGAGAATGTAATCACCAGCACAAATGGTATTAAAACAATCCCTAATACTTTATTTACCATGAAAACAATAAAAGAATATGCGCTTGTTGCTTCTTGAACATTAAATACCCATCCCGAAAATGCAAGAAAAATATATTTTCCTAAGTAAACGATAAATAAAAACCCTTCACTATATAACAACAAATGATAAAAAGGAAGATCTACCCACTGTTTATATTGAATGAGGAGGGTTATATATAGTCCGGCACTTGCAATGGATAATATATTCAAAAAAACAGAGGCAAGGTTGTTTTGTAATAGCTGTTCTCTGGTTTGCTTTTGCCGAATGGAGGTCTGCATAAATAGCAAAAACAAATTCTTAAAGTACTTTGGAAAAATCAATCTGATAGCGGCCAATAAAGCTACTAAGCCTGTTAGGATATAAAATAACAATTCTTTCCCTGAGGGTTTTCTTTCAGCTATAATATCAAAAACGGGTGTCTTTTCAAATGGCAGCCAGGCAGAAGTATAATATTTTTCATAGGTCAGGGTATCGGTATTGGTAACAATAGGATATTTTACTGCCATTCGCGCAATGCTGTCCTTTCTGATACTATCTATTTTCAAACTGTCCTCTACTATTGTTATAGGATTAGCAGCAACTATGGATTGAGTGTCTTTCTGAACAGGTGCAATAATTAATGTTCGGGTAGATTCAGGGATTGCCTTTATTTTTTTTTGAGTTGAGTCAGTTTGACTGATTGTATCGGTTTGCCCAAAAGCTATTCCGATAGTAAACAGCGAAACGAGTAAAAGAAGAATTTGCTTCAAGGCGACAAATATTTGCGCAAAAATATTGAACTGAACGCATTTAACCCATTAGTTCACAATTTAAATATTCCCTTTCTATGTAAGCAAATCAGAACCATTTACTTTTGTAGCTATGGCAGGCATTTATATTCATATCCCTTTTTGCAGAAAAGCCTGTCATTATTGTAATTTTCATTTTTCAACAACGCACCATCAGATCGAACCGATGATGGCTGCCATTGAGAAAGAAGCAGTTTTACAAAAGGACTATTTGTCTGAACCGATAGAAACTATATATTTTGGAGGCGGCACTCCTTCTTTGCTTTCCATCCATCAGCTCCAAAAAGTAATGGAAATACTTCAATCAGAATATCAAATTGCAGTAAATGCTGAAATAACCATTGAAACAAATCCCGACGATTTTGAAGAAGAAAAACTGGAGGCCTGGAAAAAAATGGGGATCAATCGACTCAGTATTGGGATTCAATCATTTTTCGAAGCAGATCTTCAATGGATGAATAGAGCCCATAATGCATCACAGGCAGATTCCTGTATTAGAATGGCAAAAGATGCTGGTTTTGATAATATCACAATCGACCTTATTTATGGCACCCCAACTTTAACTGATGAAGCATGGAAAGAAAATGTAGATAAAGCCCTGTCTCTTGGTATTGATCATATTTCTTGTTACGCACTTACGGTTGAGCCGAAAACCGGACTCGAGAAAATGATTCAACAAAAAAAAATAGAAGCAGTTGATCCTGATAAACAAGCGAGGCATTTTAGTTTGTTAATGCAATGGCTAGCAGAAGCGGGATTTGATCATTATGAAATATCTAATTTTTCAAAGCCTGGAAAAAAAAGTAAACACAATAGTAATTACTGGAATGGTGTAGACTATTTAGGACTAGGTCCTTCAGCACATTCTTTCAATGGCAGATCTCGTCAATGGAATATTGCGAATAATGCATTGTATATTCAAAGTCTTGCAAAAGATCAAGTGCCCTTTGAATTGGAAATACTCAGTTCCATGGAACAACTCAATGAATACATCATGACTAGTCTTCGCACCATGGAAGGACTTTCATTGGAAACAGTAAGTCGAAAATGGAGTGAAAAAGAATTGCATCAAATTATCGAAATAGCTCAGAAACCAATCCTGCAAGGATATATGATTCTTAAGGATAAAAACTTGATCTTAACAAATGCTGGCAAGCTAATGGCAGATGGGATTGCTTCAGACTTATTCTTTATTTAAAACAGATACCCTTCAATTTTTTTAAATCCTTCAGCTGCAGATAAATGTTCCCATAAAATCTGATAAATAGTATATGCAATAGGAATCTCAGCTTGAATCTTTTCATTAGTCTTTACGATACATTTACTGGCATTGTACCCTTCTGCTATCATACTCAATTCAAGTTGCGCTGCTTTCACAGAATAACCTTTCCCAATCATATTTCCGAATGTTCTGTTTCTGCTGTATAAAGAATAACAGGTAACTAATAGATCTCCTAAATAAACAGAAGCACTGTAATTAATTTCTGGGTTTTCTTTATTATTTGCAGGCAATAAACATTTCAAGAATGTTGTCATTTCATTGGCACTGTTAGCTATATAAACGCTCAGAAAATTATCGCCATAATCCAAGCCATGTGCAATCCCTGCACCCAGTGCATAAATGTTTTTTAGAACTGCTGCATATTGAACACCCATTACATCATGATTCACAACTGTATTCAAATATTCGGTTTGAAAATACCTAGCAATATTATATGCGTTTGATTCATTGACTCCAGAAAAAGTTAGGTAAGATAATTTTTCAGCAGCTACTTCTTCTGCATGACAAGGCCCTAATACAGAAAAATATTTTTCGATGGGAACATTAAATTCTTTTAAGAGATAGTCATTTAAAAGTTCATTGGTTTCTGGCAAAATACCTTTAATAGCAGAAACAATTTGTTTCCCCTTCAATGCGTCTTTAGGTAAGGAAGACAATGCAGCTAACACAAAAGCAGAGGGTACGGCAATTACAAGGGTATCAGATTTTTCAACAATTTCTGTGATATTGTTACTTAAAAATAATTGAGAGGGATCGAAATAGGCAACGCTTAAGTAGTGCGGATTGTGCTTTCTCTTCTTCATCAATTCAATGGTATCGGCATTCCGGATCCACCAATTAATTGAATTGCCATTATCGGTTAAAATTTTTGCCAATGCTGTAGCCCAGCTTCCGCTTCCAATAATTCCAATCCGCATTTATGCTTTTTTATTTCATTACAAAGATACGAAAGACTGTTATTAAAAAACAAACGACCCCGAATTGGGGTCGCTGTATATCGATTACCTCAAAAAATTAATCTTTCTTCTTTTCGTCGTATAATTTATCTTTTGCCACTACCATAACTTTAGCACCATCTTTTAAAGTTTTACTTACAATGGTATATGGACCAGTAATAACTTCATCTCCCTCTTTCAATCCTGCAAGAATTTCAATATTATTCAAGTCCTGAACAGCAGTTCTAACTTTGATCTTTTTAACTGTATTATCTTTTTGAAGTACGAACACCACTTCTTCAATATCATCATTTGCAGTTACAGATTTTACTGCATTGTCATCTGCTTTCTTTTCGTCTTTTTTATCAGTGCTACTAGCTTTAGCATCACCATTCTTATCACGAGTAGTTACAGCATTCAATGCAACTGATAAAACATTAGCTTTTGTTTTAGTTTGGATATCAGCACTTGCACTCATACCCGGGCGGAAAGGAAAACTCTTTTTAGGAGTAATCAAATCTTCGTATGATGATGTCAATAAACGAATATGTACTTTATAATTTGTTACATCAGTTGAAGAGGTAGTAAGAGAAGTACCAGTATTTGGGTTCGCTATCTTATATACTACACCTTTGAATTTTCTATTTGTATACGCATCAACTTCAACAATTGCAGTATCTCCAATTTTTACTTTTGGAATATCATTTTCACCAACATCCACACGTACTTCAATACTTCTCATATCTGAAATACGCATCATTTCAGTACCCACATTAAAACTGTTACCAGCTACACGCTCTCCTTTTTTTACACTCATCAAACTAATTAAACCATCCATTGGCGCAGTAATAACAGTACGAGACATGTCCTTATCTGCTTTATTTAATTGCGCTTGAGCTCCCTGAATACTTGCCTCTCCACTTTTCAATCCTTCTTTTGCAGCATTATAAGATGCCATTGCAGAAAGATAGGTTTGCTGTGACTGCTCAAATTCAGAGCGAGAAATAACTTTATCATCAACTAGTTTTTTCTGACGGTCATACACTGCTTTTGCATTATCCAAAACAGCTTTTAATCCCACCAAATTTGCATTTGAATTAGATAATTGAGCTTTCGCCTGGTTAACTCCTGCAGCAACCTGATCACGTTGAGTAGAATAGATATCAGCATATATACGTGCTAACACCTGACCCTTTTTAACGGTATCACCTTCGTTTACATAAAGTTCAGTAATCTCACCACTAATATCCGGACTTACTTTTACTTCCACTTCTGGATATACTTTACCACTTGCGTTCACAGTCTCGATGATAGTGCGCTTAATAGCTTTTTCAGTAGTTACTTTTGTACCTTCTTCTTTACCTATCACGCCGCCCTTTTTGAGGCCGATTAATACCCCAATTACAACAACTAATGCTACGATAATCCAAATCAATTTCTTACTCATATAAAACAGTGTTTCTTGTGTGTTAATTTTGATGTTTGCTTTTATAATCTAATGCCCTGGCCTTTGAAGAACTCCAGTACTTTTAGTTTAAATACATATTCATAGTGGTTACTTAATTCCTGAATCTTTGCAGTAAACACATTGTTTCTAGTTGTGATCAAATCAAGCGTACCTAATAAACCAACATCATAACGCTTTTGTGCAAATTCCAACGCTTTCTCTGATACAACTACACTTTTCTTTGAAGAGTTATATTTCTGTAATGCTGAAAAGGCATCTTGATAAGAGATAAATACATTAGATCTTAAAGTTTGTTTTTCCTGATCGTCTTGTAATTGTGTTTGGCGAACATTAATTTTTGCTCTCTCCCACTGAGTACGTGCTTGGTGTGCATTGAATAAAGGGATACTTAAATTCAATCCTAACGCCTGTCCAAAATATCTATTCAACTGATTTCCTAAACTTACTTTATCAATTCCTGTAATGCTATTTTGATAAGCATATACTGGATACTTATTTGCATTATCCAAAGCATATGCGCTTGTTGGTCCAAGTATAGTTTGACTTCTATAGTCATATACATTATTAGCAAATCGGGTATTCAATGAGCCCGATGCACTAAGGGTTGGATACATAGATCCTCGAGCAGCTCCTACTAATTTTTGTGATGATTCAATACGTAAGGCTGTAACTTTTTGCTGAGGTTGATTTAATAAAGCTAACTCGTAAACAGCCTGAGGTTGAAGATCTAAAATATTATCAACAGGAATACTTTCAACAGCTGGATACACAATATCAAACTGAGAAGCAAAATCAAAATTCATAAATGCTTTCAAGTTAATAATACCCTGTTCGGCAGAAGCTAATGCCTGAATATAGGTGGCACTATCTCTTTCTACCTGGGCTTCTAATTGAATTGCATTAAGTTCAGGCTGACTTCCAGCTTCCACAAACTTGCGCGTATTTCTTAATTGCTCTTGTGATTGTTTTAATTGAACGCCACTTACATTAGCTTGCTCTCGCCTTAACATCACCTGCAAAAATGCATTAGCAACAGACAATGCCAAATCATTCTTAGTCCTTTCAATATTCAACTCATCGGCTTTAGCTGTGATAGCATTTGACTCGATATTGTTCTTACGAGCAAACCAGTTGAAAATGGTATAAGACGATTGAAAACCCAAATTACCTCCCGAAATATCTACGTTTTCAAAGACGTTGGTGGTTGGGTTGATGTTTAAACCATGCTGATAGGTTGTACTAACACTTGCATTTGCATTGGGCAAACGAGTCAACCTAGACTGATCGGCCAATAACTTCGACAAACGTGCCTGCACATCTGCCTGCTTCACAGAAATATTATTCTGCAATGCATAATCAACGCATTTTCTTAAATCCCACTTTTCCTGAGAGAAGGAATGAAGGGAAGCTGTTAAAGCTATTAAGGTCAAAAACTTCTTCATATAAAACAAAAATACACGAAAGAACTTCTTGTCTAGAAAAATTAGACAGACGGAAAGGAATAAGACTAAAACAGCTAAAAAATCTTATGAAAGGTGTTCAATAGCCAAAAAAGCTTGATTAAGGTCCTCCATTAGGTATTCTACCGACTCCAATCCAAAATAGAATCTAAGCATTCTATGCTCCGGATTTGTTCCATCAAATTCAGCAGGTTTCATTCCGGCACATTTTGGGATAACTAGGGATTCATGACCGCCCCAGCTTACTGCCATTAGAATATGCTTTAATGAGTTGCAGAATTTTTCTATGGTAGCACATTCATTAGCTTTTATAATGATAGTTAATAAACCACAAGCACCTTTCATTTGCTTTTTCGCTAATTCATACTGTGGAAATTCGGGATCGAGCGGAAAAATTACTTTTTCAATTCTCGGATGGGCTTTTAAAAGAGGGATCAATGCTTGAGTAGTTCGGTCAATCCTTTCTAATCTGGCTTCCAATGTTCTTAAACCTCGGATCAATAACCAAGCATTAAATGGTTGAATACCTGAACCTATATTCATGTATTCACTATTAAAAATTCGCTCGATCATTTTCTTTTCGCCAGTTAACACTCCAGCTACCGTATCGCTATGACCACCTATGTATTTGGTGGCAGATTGTAACACCAGATCAATCCCCAATTCAATTGGCTTTTGAAAAAGAGGGGTACAATAACTATTATCACAGATAGTAATGATACTATGCTTCTTTGCCAATTTTGCAACTGCTTCTAAATCCTGCAGGTTGTAAGTCCAGCTATTTGGCGATTCTAAATAAATCACAGCCGTATTAGGCTGAATGGCGTTTTCGAAATTTTCTATCGCGGTTCCATCAATATATGAATGTGTTACCTGAAATCTGGGAAGAATTTCCTCAAACATTTTTTTAGCCCAGGTATATGGATTCTTAACACTTAAGATATGATCACCAGTTTTTACATTAGCCAATACAGAAGCAAAGATTGCTGCAGCGCCGCTATTAAAAACCAAACAGTCATCAGCACCATCTAATGCGGCTAATTTTTTACGAAGGATTTCAACTGTTGGGTTTAATCCCCGGCTATACAACCAGGTACTATATTCATCCTCGAATGATTTTCGCAAATCATCCACTGTTTTAAATGCAAAATTGCTGGTCTGTATGATGGGTGGTGCAATGGCCCTGAAATAATCTTCTCTTGATTCTGCTAACTCATTAATGATATAGGAAAGTTCCATTGTAATTATGCTTTAGGTAGTTCGGTATTTTTTGTGAATAGGCGACTTATAAAATAGATAGCCATAAAAACTGCTAATACAGAAATTCCGATTAATGCAATACTGGGAGTTTGAATGCTGATACTAATGCCTACAAATGTATAGGCCGCCATAAAAATCAGTGGCAGTATGGGAAATAGTTTCATTTTATAGATGCCAGTGCCATCTAAATGTTTCGTTCTTTTTCTAAGTACAAAAATAGTTGCACTAGATGCCACCATGCCAAAGCAATCAAGAAAAATGGTGAAGTTTAAGATCTTGTCGAATGTCTGAGCAAAGAATAAAATCACTACACACATGCTAGCAAAAATGGTTAATGAAAATACCAGCACATCATTTTTAGCTGATTGCTTTCCAAAAATCTTTGGCAAAGCTCCTTCTGTACTCATAGCATACATCACTCTTGGATTACTCATCAGAAGTGCATTGACATAAGCCAGAACGCCAAAGAATAAAAAGAAGGAAAAAACATCAGCTCCGGTTTTTCCAAACACTTTATGCATTAAAGAATAAGCGATTTCAGTTTCGCCTTTCATGTTTTCAAAACCAATGATATGAAAATAGCTAAGGTTTACCAACAAGTATAAACCTATAATAATGGCGATTCCTATAAAGATACCTCTAGGGATATTCTTTGCTGGATTAGCTACTTCGTTTCCAAAATTAATAGTCTGTTGATAGCCCCCATAAGTAAAGGAAACTGCAATTAAACTAAGACCTAAACTTTGTATCCAACTAATATGAGGCAAAGGGTCAGAAACTACTGCAACAACCTGTGGCGGCACTTCATGAATCGGGAAAAATAAAGCCACTATCAAAACTAGGATCATACTGATTTTGATCAGCATCAAAAAGTTCTGTGCCTTGGCACTCATTTTGAGTCCCATTAAATTAATCACATAAAAAATAAAAATAGCCACGCAACTGATCAAGGCTTTGTCAACATCCGTCCATTGATATTGCGGAAATAATTTGGTGATATAGCCACTACCAATTAATGCAACGCCACTTAAACTGGCTGCATTACTAATAAGTATGATACAGTTTATGGCAAAAGCTATACTAGGGTGATAAGCATAGGAGAAGATTTTATAGTACCCGCCTGTAACTGGGAAGCGACTTCCAATCTCTGCATATGTCAGCGCCCCGCAAAATGCAAAAAAGCCCCCTAATAACCAAGCAGTAAAATAAACAGATGGATCGTTGGCAAATTTTGCACTGGTTGCCGCCGATCTAAAAATTCCCATTCCAATTACCAAGCCAACAACGATCATGGTAAAGCTAAAAAGATTCAATTTCTGTTTTCCCTGCATAATAATAGCGTGAAGGATAAATGTAGGAAACTTCCTACAAATGCTGCAGCTTGAAGCAAGAAATACTCAGTTTAATCCGATAAGAAGATTATATTCTTCTTGTATATTTACTAAAATAAAGATTATGGAATTTCATCTCGACCAACTTCTAACAGTTAGTTTTACCCTGTTTGCCGTAATCGATATTGTAGGTTCTATCCCTTTGTTGATTTCATTGAAAGATAAAATGGGTGCCATCCGATCTTTTCAAACCACATTTATTTCCGGAGGATTAATGATTCTTTTTCTTTTTGCAGGTAAACCCTTTTTAAAAATTTTAGGGCTTGATATTCGCTCTTTTGCGGTTGGCGGATCAATCGTGATCTTTTTACTTGGTTTGGAAATGGTATTGGGTCATGAAATATTCAAGGGTGATAAAGACGCCAAATCAAGTAGCGTAGTTCCCATTGCATTTCCCATCATTGCGGGTAGTGGAACCCTTACAACTATTATGTCATTAAAAGCAAATTTTGACGAAACATATATTTTAGCAGGGATTATCATTAATTTAATTGTTGTTTATATTGTACTTAAGTCGCTAAAAATAATTGAGCATGCACTTGGTGAAGCCGGCTTACTTGCAGTTAGAAAATTTTTCGGGGTAATCTTACTTGCTATAGCTGTTAAAATTTTTAGTAGCAATATTGGTGCATTTGGAAAATAACCATCCATGATTACAACCATTCATAAAATAAGGATATGGCTCTTTCAGCATTTTGAGTTGCTTTGCTGGGTCGGAGCATTAGTCGTTTTGTTTTTCTTACCTGAAAACAAAAGCGAAACCTCACTTTGCATTTTCAGTGCATTTGGTTTTGGCAGGTGCCCTGGTTGTGGAATTGGACATGCCATGCATTATGTCATGAGAGCAGAATGGATGGAATCAATTAAACATCACCCATTAGGAATTGTAGCTGTCATTATTATAATAAATAGAATTCGACAATTAATCATACAAATAAAACTAACATGAATCAGAACGCGTTTAATCTAATTCCAGCTTTAGAAGGTGAAGAATTAATTTTTATACAAAGCCTTACTCGTGAATTGCCTTCAGATAAAATGCAAAGCTTTGTTGCCGTTTATAATGGCAAAAGAAGAAAAACAGATCAAGTACTTCTAGGTTGCATTCTCGGTTTTTTTGGTATTGCAGGAATACAAAGATTTATGGTAGGACAAAATGGTATGGGTATACTTTATCTATTAACAGCCGGATTCTGCTTTATTGGAACTATCATTGATATCATCAACCATAAGCAACTTACATTCGATTACAACCAGCAAATGGCAAGAGAGAGTATGGCGATGGTGTATGCTTTTTAATTAAGTCAAAATTAAAAAAAAAGGTTTCCCCTCCATCGCATGCGATGGAGGGGATGCTGATGCCGGACTCGGCATACAGCTGGGGTGGTTGATGACTTTCAGATAATTTACTTAGTACATTTTTTAAACCAAGAAAATAAAGCTTTTGCATTTATACTAAAGTGCTTTTAGTGATATTTTCCAATAGAGAATCAACCACCCCGTCTGTTCGCTCAGTCGCTCCAGCCACCCCTCCATCGCATGCGATGGAGGGGAAACCATTCTTTTTATTCCTTCCTTTTTATTCCTTCCTTTTTATTCCTTCCTTTTTTTACCATCCTTTTTAATCCTTTCTTTTAAACCATTTCTTTTAAACAC